>JALHTE010000370.1 GCA_022865595.1 Steroidobacteraceae bacterium
AGGCGGGGTGCGCGTAGGTCTTGTTCTCCGAGACCAGCGCCGCCGCCGTCACGTGCGCCATCATGAATCCGGACTCCAGGCCCGGCTCGGTCGCGAGGAACATGTTGAGGTTGGGGTTCACCCGGCGGTCGAGCAGGTCGATGCGCCGTTCCGAGATGCTGGCGAGTTCCGCGACCGCGATGGCGAGAAAATCGCTTATGAAACCGACGGGTTCGGCGTGGAAATTGCCGCCCGAGAGGATGTCGTCACCGAAGACCAGCGGATTGTCCGACACACCGTTGATGGCTGCGCCAAGCACCTCGCGCGCGTGGCCGAGCGTGTGCTCGACCGCGCCGAACACCTGCGGCATGCAGCGCACCGCATAAGGATCCTGCACACGTTCACAGTCCTCGTGGCTGCGCAGGATTTCGCTGTCGGTCAGCAGGCTGCGCAGGCGCGCGGCGACCTTTGCCTGTCCGGGAAGACGACTCGCCTTCTGGATACGTTCGTCGAACGGCGCGTGGCTGCCGGCGAGTCCCTCTACTGTCAGTGCGCCCGCTGCGATCGATGCGTCGAGCAGGCGTTCGCCCTGGAAGAGTCCCTCGAGCGCCAGTGCCAGCGACAGCTGCGTGCCATTGAGCAGCGCGAGACCCTCCTTCGCCTCGAGTTCCAGCGGCTCGAGCCCGATGGCGGCGGGTACAGCAGGTCCCTCGAGCAGGGCTCCACCATGCATCGCTTCGCCTTCACCGGCCAGCGTGAGCGCAATATGGGCCAGCGGTGCGAGGTCGCCCGAGGCGCCGACTGACCCCTGCGCCGGAACGACCGGCAGCAGGCTCTCGTTCAGGAACGCGAGCAGCATCTCCGCAACCAGCGGTCGCGCACCGGAATAGCCCGCCGCGAGGCTGTTGGCCTTCAGCAGCAGCATCCTGCGGACAATCGCCTCGGGCAGCGGCTGCCCGGTTCCGCAGGCGTGGCTGCGGACCAGATTCAGCTGCAGCTTGCGCGTCTTCTGCGCCGGGATGACCTTGTTCGCGAACGCGCCGAAGCCCGTGTTGATGCCGTAGGTCACCTCACCGCGGTCGATGGCGCGCTGTACGGCGCTGCGCGACGCATTCATGCGCCTGCGTGCGGCCGGCGCCAGCGTTACCCGCGGGCGCCGCGACTCGAACGAGCGCAACTGGGCAAGCGTGAGGTGCGTGCCGTCTATCTCGAGCGTCGGTCTGGTCCTGGCCATGCGTTTCCCCCGCGCCAGTGTAGCTGCTTCAGGCGTGCAGGCTGCGGTAGCGCATCCGGTGCGGCTGCTCGGCGTCGTCGCCGCGCCGTCGCTTCAGGTCTTCGACGTACTCGGAGTAGTTACCCTCGAACCACACGACCTCGCTGTCGCCCTCGAAAGCGAGTATGTGGGTTGCGATTCGGTCGAGGAACCAGCGGTCGTGCGAAATGACCACGGCGCAGCCCGGGAAGGAGAGCAGCGCCTCCTCGAGCGCACGCAGCGTCTCGACGTCGAGGTCGTTGGTCGGCTCGTCGAGCAGGATGACGTTGCCGCCTTCCTTCAGCACCTTGGCGAGATGCACCCGGTTGCGCTCGCCGCCGGAGAGCTCGCCGATCGCCTGCTGCTGCTGCGAGCCGCGGAAGTTGAAGCGGCCCACGTAGGCGCGCGAGGGCGTCTCGTAGTTGCCGACCTTGATCATGTCCAGCCCGTTCGAAATCTCCTGCCAGACCGTCTTCTTGTCGTCGAGCGTCTGGCGCGACTGGTCCACGTAGGCAAGCTGCACGCTCGGTCCGATGCGGATCTCGCCGGAGTCGGCCGTCTCCTGCCCGGTGATGATACGGAACAGCGTGGTCTTGCCGGCACCGTTCGGGCCGATGATCCCGACGATGCCGCCCTGCGGCAGGTTGAAATCCATGTTCTCGAACAGGATCTTCTCGCCATAGGCCTTGGAGAGTCCCCTGGCCTCGACCACCAGGTCACCGAGGCGCGGGCCAGGCGGGATGTAGATCTCGTTGGTCTCGTTGCGCTCCTGGAACTCGCGCGACTGCAGTTCCTCGAAGCGCTGCATGCGTGCCTTGCTCTTGGCCTGGCGGGCCTTCGGGTTCTGCCGGACCCATTCGAGCTCGCGCGCGAGCATCTTCTTCAGCGCTCCCTGCTGCTGTTCCTCGACCTGCAGACGTTTCTCCTTCTGTTCCAGCCAGGAGGAGTAGTTGCCCTGCCACGGGATGCCGAAGCCGCGGTCGAGTTCGAGGATCCAGCCCGCCACGTTGTCGAGGAAATAGCGGTCGTGGGTCACCGCGATCACGGTGCCGGGATACTGCTCGAGGTAGTGCTCGAGCCAGCGCACGGATTCCGCGTCGAGGTGGTTGGTGGGCTCGTCGAGCAGCAGCATGTCGGGCTTGGAGAGCAGCAGCTGGCAGAGCGCCACGCGTCGCCGTTCGCCGCCGGAGATCCTGGTCACGTCGGCGTCCCAGGGCGGCAGGCGCAGCGCGTCGGCGGCGACCTCGAGCTGGCGCTCAAGGTTGTGGCCGTCGGCGGCCTGGATGATGGCCTCCAGCCTGGCCTGCTCGGCCGCGAGCTTGTCGAAATCGGCATCCGGCTCCGCGTACGCGGCATAGACGGCGTCGAGCCCGGCCAGCGCGTCCTTGATCTCGCTCACCGCCACCTCGACGTTGCCCCGGACATCCTTGGCCGGGTCGAGCTTCGGCTCCTGCTCCAGGAAGCCGATCCTGATGCCCGGCTGCGGCCGGGCCTCGCCCTCGAACTCCTTGTCCAGGCCCGCCATGATGCGCAGCAGCGTGGACTTGCCCGACCCGTTCAGGCCGAGCACGCCGATCTTGGCGCCCGGGAAGAAGCTGAGTGAAATATCGCGGAGGATCATGCGCTTCGGCGGCACGATCTTCCCGACGCGATTCATGGTGTAGATGAACTGGGCCATGGGTTCGTAGGTTGGCTGGGGCGGAAAAAGGGCCGCGATTATGCGGCCTCGGGGCGCGTCGCGTCACGGGCGGCGGGGCGTCCGCAGTAACACGGGCGCCGGTGTTCCGGGCCCGCCCTGTCGGGGACGGCGTGAATCCATCCCTGGAGCCTCGCGCGCGGCGTCCCTGCCGCGCGACGCCCCTCCAGGGCGGGCCCGGGACACCGCCGCCCTGCGCCGCAAGAGTCGAGGCGCGCGACCCGGTACAATTGCGCGTTCACGACCGTGGAGTGCCAATGTTTCCCGCCAGCATGAAAATCGCCGGGTTCGACCCCGAACTCGCAGCCGCCCTCGACCTCGAGCGCGTGCGCCAGGAAGAACACATCGAGTTGATCGCCTCCGAGAACTACGCGAGCCCGCGCGTGCTCGAGGCCCAGGGCTCGGTGCTGACCAACAAGTACGCCGAGGGTTATCCCGGCAAGCGCTACTACGGTGGCTGCGAGTACGTGGACGTGGCCGAGCAGCTCGCGATCGACCGCGCGAAGAAACTGTTCGGCGCCGACTTCGCGAACGTGCAGCCGCACTCCGGCTCGCAGGCCAACGTCGCGGCCTACCTGGCGCTGATCAATCCGGGCGACACCATCCTCGGCATGAGCCTCGACCACGGCGGCCACCTGACACACGGCGCCAAGGTCAACTTCTCCGGCAAGGTTTTCAACGCCGTGCAGTACGGCCTCGATCCCGCGACCGGCGAGATCGACTACGCCCAGGTCGAGCGACTGGCCCTCGAGCACAAGCCGAAGCTGGTCATCGCCGGTTTCTCGGCCTATTCGCGCGTGGTCGACTGGGCCCGGTTTCGCGCGATCGCAGACTCGGTCGGTGCGTATTTCCTGGTCGACATGGCGCACGTCGCCGGCCTGGTGGCCGCGGGCGTGTACCCGAACCCCGTTCCGCACGCCGACGTAGTGACGACCACCACGCACAAGACGCTGCGCGGCCCGCGTGGCGGCCTGATCCTCGCGCGCGGGAACGACGAGATCACGAAGAGGCTCAACTCGCTGATTTTCCCTGGCACCCAGGGCGGCCCGTTGATGCACGTGATCGCCGCCAAGGCCGTGGCCTTCCTCGAGGCCATGCAGCCAGAGTTCGAGGGTTACCAGAAGCAGGTGGTGGCGAATGCGCGGGCCATGGTTGCCGGCATGGTCGCCCGCGGCCACAAGATCGTCTCGGGCGGCACCGACAACCACCTGTTCCTGGTGGACCTGGTCGAGAAGGGTGTCACCGGCAAGGACGCGGACGCCGCGCTCGGCCGGGCCAACATCACGGTCAACAAGAACACCGTGCCGAACGATCCGCGCTCGCCATTCGTTACCAGCGGCCTGCGCATCGGCACCCCGGCGGTCACGACCCGCGGCTTCCACGAGGCGGAGGTCACGCAACTGTCCAGCTGGATCGCCGACGTGCTGGATGACGTCGGCAACGAGGCGGTGATCGATCGAACGCGCCAGGCGGTGCTCGAGATCTGCCGGCGCTACCCGGTCTACGGATAAGCAGAGGCGAGCCGACCAGCCATGCACTGCCCGTTCTGCGGCCACGATGAAACCAAGGTCATCGACTCGCGCCTCTCGGCCGAGGGCGAGCAGGTGCGCCGGCGTCGCGAGTGCCTCAAGTGCGACGAGCGGTTCACGACCTTCGAGTCCGCTGAACTGGTGATGCCGAGGGTCGTGAAGAGCGACTCGACACGCGAGCCCTTCGATGAATCGAAGCTGCGCTCGGGCATGTTGAAGGCGCTGGAGAAGCGCCCGGTGTCGAGCGAGTCCGTCGACGCCGCCGTGAACCACGTCTGCCACAAGCTGCGCACGCTCGGCGAGCGCGAGGTGCCGGCAAGACTGGTCGGGGAACTCGTCATGGATGAACTGCACCGACTCGACGAGGTAGCCTACGTGCGCTTCGCTTCGGTGTATCGCAGCTTCCAGGACGTGGACGCGTTCCACGAGGAGATCGAGCGCCTGCGCCACCGCCGGCCACGCACGGTCGAAGACCTGCAACTGGGCCTGTGGTCCGGCACGGAGGCGGAGGGCGACGGAAAATGACCGACTTCTCCGGGGACGACCGGCGCTTCATGCGGCGGGCGATGGAACTTGCCGAGGCCGGGCTGTATTCGACGCCGCCCAACCCGGCCGTCGGCTGCGTACTGGAGCGCTGGGGCCAGCCCGTCGGTGAGGGTTTTCACGCACGCGCGGGCGGGGCGCACGCTGAGATCGCCGCGCTGGAAAACGCGGGCCCCGCGGCTGCGGGCGCCACTGCCTACGTCACGCTGGAGCCCTGTTCGCACCACGGCCGGACGCCACCCTGCGCGGATGCGCTGATCGCGGCCGGTGTGTCGCGGGTTGTCGTCGCGATGCGCGATCCGAACCCTGCCGTGGACGGGGGCGGCCTCGCGCGTCTTGCCGCCGCCGGGATCGCAACCGACGTCGGACTAATGGCGGACGAGGCGGCCGAACTGAACCGCGGCTTCGTGAGCCGCATGAGCCGCGGCCGCCCCTGGGTCACGTTGAAGCTCGGTGCAAGCCTGGACGGACGCACGGCGCTCGCCAACGGCACCAGCAAGTGGATCACCGGTGAACCCGCGCGCGCCGATGTGCAGCGATTGCGCTCACGCGCTTCCGCCGTCGTCACGGGCAGCGGCACGGTCGTGGCAGACGACCCGCTGCTCACCGCGCGCGACCAGCGCTTCGAGATGCGCGGGCGACGCCCACTCCGGGTCGTGCTCGACAGTTCGCTGCGCACGCCGCGGCTCGCGCACGTGCTGTCCGTCCCGGGACCAACCCTGATCCTCACCCTGGATACGGAGTCGGAGCGCGCCGAAGAGCTGCGTGAAGCGGGGGCATCGGTCGAGAGCGTGCCGGCCGGCGATGGCGGCCTCGACCTCGCTGCCGTGTTGTCGCGACTTGCGGCACTGGAGTGCAACGAGGTGCTGGTCGAGGCCGGCCCAACGCTGGCGGGTGCGTTCCTGCGCGCGGGTCTCACGGACGAGATCGTGGTCTACATGGCGCCCGTAGTGCTAGGCAGCGCGGCGCGCAGCCTGTTCAACATGCCGGAGCTGGAGCGGATGTGCGACCGCTGCGAATTCACCTGGCGTGACGTGGGCCGGGTCGGCGACGACCTGCGGCTCACACTGCGCCCGCGACTCAGGGGAGAAGGCTGATGTTCACCGGGATCGTCCAGGGCGTAGGTCGCATTCGTTCGGTCGAGCCGTGCGGCGGAGACGTGACGCTGTGGATCGAGACCGGCCCGGTCTCGCTCGACGACGTGCAGGTCGGCGGCAGCATCGCCGTCGGTGGCGCCTGCCTCACCGCGACGCAGCTCGACGATCACGCGTTCGCGGCGGATGTCTCGCGCGAGACGCTGTCGCTCACGACGCTCGGCGCCGCCGTTGCCGGCACCAGGGTCAACATCGAGAAGGCGCTCACGGCCGGCCAGGCGCTGGGTGGCCACTACGTCACCGGACACATCGACGGCGTGGGCCGGGTCGTGTCGCGGCACGACGACGCGCGGTCGGTACGCGTGGAGTTCGAGGTGCCGGCCGAGCTCGCGCGCTATGTGGCGCGCAAGGGTTCGGTCTGTGTCGATGGCGTCAGCCTGACCGTAAACGGCGTCCAGGGCTGCCGCTTCGACGTGAACCTGGTGCCCCACACGCTGGACCTGACGACCCTGGTGGACTGCGGGCCCGGGACCGCGGTGAACCTCGAGGTGGACATCATTGCCCGCTACCTGGAGCGGATGCTGGAGGCCGGCCGCTGACCGGCAGGGCGGTGCGCACGCCAGCCGCCTGCTACACTTGCGTCCCCGGTCAGGGTGCGCCACATGTGCTGGCCGGCATATTTAATTAAAACAAATACTTACGGCTTTCTTTAAATGAGCTCGTTAAATTCGATCGACGAGATTCTCGAGGACATCGGCAACGGCCGCATGGTCATCCTGATGGACGACGAGGACCGCGAGAACGAAGGCGACCTGATCATGGCCGCCTCCAAGGTACGGCCCGAGGACGTGAACTTCATGGCGCGCTACGGGCGCGGCTTGATCTGCCTCACGCTGACGCGCGATCGCTGCCGGCAGTTACGTCTCCCGCTGATGGTCACCGAGACCGATTCCGACCACACCACCAATTTCACGCTGTCTATCGAGGCAGCCGAGGGCGTGACCACCGGCATCTCCGCCTACGACCGGGCGCATACCATCCGCACCGCCGTGGCGCCCGACGCGCGCCCGGAGCACCTGCGCCAGCCCGGTCACATCTTCCCGCTGATGGCGCAGCCGGGCGGCGTGCTGACGCGCGCCGGCCACACGGAGGCGGGTTGCGACCTTGTGAGACTCGCCGGCGTGGAACCTGCAGCGGTGATCGTCGAAATACTGAACGAAGACGGCACCATGGCCCGCAGGCCGCAACTCGAGCAGTTCGCGCGCGAGCACGGCATCAAGATGGGCACCATTGCCGACCTGATCCGTTACCGGCTGGAGAAGGAACGCTCGGTTGAACGCATCGCCGAGCGCGAAATCGCGACTGACTTCGGGGCGTTCCGGCTGTGCTGCTACGAAGACCACGTGAACGGCACCGTGCATCTTGCGCTGGTGCGCGGGTCGCTGGACAGTCGCGCGGCGCCGCTGGTGCGGGTGCACCTCAAGGACACAGTGCGCGACCTCGTGGGTGCGTACGAGCAGGACCGCAGCTGGAGCCTGCGCAGCGCGATGGAGCGGATTGCGCGCGAGGATTCGGGCGTCATCGTGCTGCTGCGGCCGCATGAGAGTCCGCTTGAGATCGCCGAAGCGGTCCGCGCCGACGTGCGGGCCCCGCGCAACCCGAAGGCCAGCGGGGCGCAGGTGCTGCGCACCTACGGCATCGGAGCGCAGATACTCCAGGACCTCGGCGTGGTGCGCATGCGCGTGCTGAGTGCGCCGAAGCAGATGCACGGCCTGTCGGCCTTCGGGCTCGAGGTGGTCGAGTACGTGGACGAGGGTGGTTGAGGAACCAGCATGGACAATATTCGTACCATCAATGGCGACCTGGTCGCGCGCGACCTGCGCTTTGCGATCGTCGCGGCACGCTTCAACGACATGATCGTGGACTCGCTGGTGCGGGCCGCGGTCGATACGCTGGTGCGCCATGGCGCAGCCGAAAAGCAGATCGAGCTCACCCGCGTGCCGGGCGCCTTCGACCTGCCGCTGGTCGTGCAGAAGATCGCGTCCAGCAAGCGGTGCGACGCGATCGTGGCGCTGGGCGCGGTGATCCGCGGCGCGACGCCGCATTTCGATCATGTGGCCGGGCAGTGTGCCGCCGGCCTCGCGCGGGTCTCGCTCGAGACCGGCGTTCCGGTGGCGTTCGGTGTGCTCACCACCGACACCATCGAGCAGGCCATCGAGCGCGCCGGCACGAAAGCCGGCAACAAGGGCGCTGATGCGGCGCTCTGTGCGCTCGAACTCGCGAACCTGCTGCGGCGGCTGGACGTCTGACCGTGGCCAAACGCCCCGAAAGGACCTCGCGGGCGCGGAGCCTGTCGCGCAAGTTCGCAATGCAGGCCTTGTACCAGTGGCAGCTTACGGGGCAGTCCTGCGCCGAGCTTCGCAACCAGTACGCCGACGAGGAGGGTTTTTCCGGCGCGGACCGTGACTACTTCGAGGCATTGCTGACTGGTACGACGGGAGAACGCGAGTCGCTCGACGCGGAGCTCGGTTCGCTGCTCGACCGTCCTGTCGCACAGCTCGACCCGGTCGAGCACGCCGTGCTGCTGATCGGCCTCTACGAGCTGCGCGCACAGATAGACGTGCCGTACCGCGTGGTGATCAACGAGGGCGTGGACCTGACCAAGCGATTCGGCGCCACGGACGGACACAAGTTCGTCAATGCAGTGCTGGACCGCGCCGCGCGCACGTTGCGCTCCGCCGAGCAGTCAGCAGCGGCCCGCGCACGCGCCTGAACGGGGTGCGCCGTGGCACTCGGCGAATTCGACCTGATCGACCGGTTCTTCCGGCGCCCGTCGCGGCGCAGCGACGTGCTGCTCGGCGTGGGCGACGACGCGGCGCTGCTCGAGCCACCCGCGGGCCGTGCGCTTGTCGCGGCGACCGACACGCTTGTCGAGGGACGGCACTTCCTGCACGGCGCTCCCGGCCGCTCGGTCGGGCACCAGGCGCTGGCGGTCAACCTGAGCGACCTGGCCGCGATGGGCGCGGATCCTGCCTGGGCCCTGCTTTCACTGTCGTTGCCCGAGGTGCGCGAGGACTGGCTCGAGGATTTCGCACTTGGTTTCCACGTGCTTGCCGATACGCATGGCGTGGAACTCGTCGGTGGCGACACGGTGCGCGGGCCGCTGGTGGTTACCGTGGAAGTGCTCGGCTTCGTCGAGCCGGCGCTGGCGCTGCGGCGTTCAGGCGCGCAGCCCGGCGACGTTCTATTCGTATCTGGCTCGCCGGGCGAGGCGGCTGCGGGCCTCGAGATGCTTCGGCGCGGCGGGTCGATGGACTCCGACGACCCGCTGGTGCTGCGATACCTGTACGCGCAGCCGAGGCTCGAACTTGGGCGCGCGCTGCGTGGCCGGGCGAGCGCCGCCATGGACGTGTCGGACGGCCTGCTCGGCGACCTGGGCAAGCTGTGCGCCGCGAGCGGCGTCTGCGCGCGTATCGACCTGGCCGAATTGCCGGTCTCCGATCGGCTCCTTGCCGCGCACGGGCGCGAGGCCAGCGAGCGCCTGGTGCTGCTGGGCGGCGACGACTACGAGTTGCTGTTCACGCTGAGCGCAGCCGAGGCCGATCGGGGCCAGGCTGAACTCAGGCGCGATTTTCCCATTACCCGGATAGGGGAAATCGAGGCCGGCCGCGGCGTGCTCTGCGAGCGGGACGGGCTGGTCGTCCAGGTGGCGGGCGGGGGCTACGACCACTTCGCCTGAGCGGCGCTGCGCACGGCGTCCCTTCCACCTGGGACGGCATACCTGCTGGCCAGACCATGCGCACTCGCGGATCCGCGAGGCAGGTCACGGAACGGTGGCGGGCCTGGCCCTATTCTCCGGTGCAACATAACCGGACGTCCCCGGCCGTAAACGAATGCCGAACAGCGAACAATAATGGCAACCCAGAACGCGCTAGCAGGCACAAGAACCCAGCCGATCCTCGCGCCGCTGAAGTCGGTGCCGGAGCGCATCGGCAAGTACTACGTGGTGCACGAGGTCGGGCGCGGCAGCACTGGCACGGTGTACCTGTCGCACGACCCGTTCTACGGGCGCGACGTGGCGATCAAGTTCTACCACGCTTCCAGCGCCGACGATGCCGAGTCGCGCAATGCACGCCGCATGTTCCTCGGCGAGGCACACATGGTCGGGAAGCTGCAGCACCCGAACATCGTGCCGATCTTCGACGCAGGAGAGGAAGAAGGGCGGCGCTACGTCGTCACCGAGCACGTGCATGGCGCACGCACGCTGTCCGCGTACTGCAGGCCGGGCAGCCTGCTGCCGGTCGACCAGGTGATCGGAATCGTCTACAAGTGCGCGAAGGCGCTGCACTACGCTCACTCGCGCGGCGTCGTGCACCGTGACATCAAGCCCTCGAACATCCTGCTGACGCAGGACGGCGACGTGCGCATCGTGGACTTCGGCATCGCGCTGGTCTCGGACTCCGACGTGTCGCGCCTCGAGGGCGTGGCGGGCAGTCCCGCGTACATGTCGCCCGAGCAGGTGCAGGGCCACGACCTCGACCCCCGTTCCGACCTCTATTCACTCGGCGCCGTGATGTACGAGATGCTGTGTGGCCACCGGCCGTTCCGGGCCGGCGCGCTCGGCAAGCTGCTCAGGCAGGTCGTGCAGTCCACACCCGAGCCGCTGCGCGAAGTGCGTCCCGAGATCCCGCAGGAACTCGAGGCGATCGTGAACCGCGCGCTGGAGAAGGAGCCCGGCAGTCGCTATCGCAGCGGCGCCGAGTTCGCTGCAGACCTGACGCGCGCGCACCAGAAGTTGCGCTCCGCGCAGTCGGACATCGACGACGAGGAGCGCTTCGCGATGTTGCGTCGCCTGCGCTTCTTCCACGATTTCACGCACGCAGAGATCCGCGAGGTCATGAAATCCGGCTGCTGGATGGAATGCCAGCCGGGTGAGGCCGTGTTGCGCCCGGGAGATACCGACGACCGTTTTTACGTGGTCGTCTCTGGCCGCGCCAGGTTGAGCCGCTTCGGCGAGATGGCGGGGAGCGTGGAGACGGGTGGCTGCTTCGGCGAGGCTGCGTTCGCCGAGGGCTCGCGACGCGACACGCTGATCGAGGCCGAGGGCCCGCTCACGCTGCTCAAGGTCACGGCCACGCTGCTGGAGCAGGCGTCCATTTCCTGCCAGCTGCGTTTCCACAAGGTGTTCCTGCGCGAACTTATCGGGCGGCTGCAGCGCGGCAGGAAAGCGGGCGAGGGCGCCTAGGCAGGCGGAGCCCTGCCCGCGGGCCCGTTATCGCCCTGCTTGTCCTTTTCGATCAGCGCGTACGCCGAGTGATTGTGGATCGACTCGAAGTTCTCAGCTTCGACCACATAGGCCAGCACACGCGGCTCGCCGTTCAGCCGCACCGCGACGTCGCGCACGATGTCCTCGACGAACTTCGGATTGTCGTAGGCACGCTCCGTCACGAACTTCTCGTCGGGGCGCTTCAGGATTCCGTACACCTGGCTTGACGCCTCGTGCTCCGCGATGTCGATCAGTTCCTCGATCCAGAGGTGTTCGTGCACGCGTGCCTTTATGGTGATGTGCGACCGCTGGTTGTGCGCACCGTAGTCGGCGATCTTCTTCGAGCAGGGACAAAGGCTGGTGACCGGCACCAGCACGCGGATCCACATTTCCTCGCGCCCGTCCTGCACCTCTCCGATCAGGCTGGCCTGGTAGTTCATCAGGCTCGAGACACCCGACACCGGCGCCTTCTTCATCACGAAGTACGGGAAGCTCATCTCGATGTGCCCGGTGGTGGCGTCGAGCTTGCGGGTCATCTCGGTCAGCATCTGGCGGAAGGAATCCACGGAGACTTCGCGCTCGTGCCCATGCAGCACCTCGACGAAGCGCGACATGTGCGTGCCCTTGAAATTGTGGGGCAGGGCCACGTACATGTTGAAGTTGGCGATCGTGTGCTGTTCTCCGCCCGACCGGTCCTTGACCCGTACCGGGTGGAAGATGTCCTTGATGCCGACCTTGTTGATCGGGATCTGGCGCGAATCCGCGCGGCCCTGCACGTCGTCCATGATCACACCGCCAGGGGTCGGGCGCCGACGGCGGCGAGGGTTTCGTTGCGGGCTGGCCAGATGCGCTCGACCTGCCGTGCCAGGCCGGCGGCGTCGAGGCCGGCGAGTGCGAGGCAGTCCTCGCGCGATCCGTGCTCGATGAAGCGGTCGGGTATGCCGATGTGCCGCGTGGCGCGTTCGATGCCGGCCGCGGCCAGGCACTCGTCCACCGCGCTGCCAGCGCCGCCCGCGATCGCGTTTTCCTCGAGCGTAATCACGCACTGGTGCGAAGCGGCGAGTCGGCACACGAGTTCTGCGTCCAGCGGCTTCACGAAACGCATGTTGACCAGCGTCGCGTCGAGTTTCTCGGCGATCGGAACGCAGGGCGCGACCATCGTGCCGAAGGCAAGCAGCAGCAGGCCAGAGCGACCCTCGCGCCGTATCTCTGCGCGGCCCAGTGGAAGCGCGCTCATCTCGGCCGCCGGCACCACTCCCGGACCTGGCCCGCGCGGATAGCGCACGGCCGCGGGGCCGCCGAGCGTCCCGGCCGTGTAAAGCATCTGCCGGCATTCGTTCTCGTCGGCCGGCGCCATCACGGTCATGTTCGGAATGCAGCGCAGGAAGCTTAAGTCGTAGGCACCCTGGTGCGTGGCGCCGTCCCCGCCGACGAGCCCGCCGCGGTCGATCGCGAAAGTGACCGGCAGCCTCTGCAGCGCCACGTCGTGGATCAACTGGTCGTAGCCGCGCTGCAGGAAAGTCGAGTAGATAGCCACCACCGGCCTGGTGCCCTCGCAGGCCATGCCGGCGGCGAGTGTCACGGCGTGCTGCTCGGCGATTGCCACATCGTAGTAGCGGTCCGGAAACCGCTTCGAGAATTCGACCAGCCCGGATCCTTCGCGCATGGCCGGCGTGATGCCCACCACCCGCGGGTCGCGCTCGGCCATGTCGCAGAGCCACTGCCCGAACACCTGCGAATACGAGGGACCCGAGATCTTTTCCTTGAAGATCGTGCCGCTGCTCGGGTCGAAGGGGCCCGGACCGTGCCACTTGATCGGGTCAGCTTCTGCGGGCGCATACCCCTTGCCCTTCTGCGTTACCACGTGCAGGAACTGCAGTCCGCGCTGCTCGCGCAGCAGCTTCAGTTTCGAGACCAGTTCGACCACGTCGTGGCCGTCGATCGGGCCGCTGTAATTGAAGCCGAGTTCCTCGAACAACGTGCCCGGCAGCACCATGCCCTTGACGTGCTCCTCCGAGCGACGCGCGAACCGCTTCATCGCCGGCAGGTGGCTCAGGATGCGCTTGCTGCCCTCGCGGAGCGCGGTGTAGGCCGGGCTCGACAGCACGCGAGCGAAGTACAGCGCCAGCGCACCCACGTTTTCCGAGATGGACATCTTGTTGTCGTTCAGCACGACAAGCATGTCCGGGTCGAGCGGGCCGGCGTGGTTCATTGCCTCGAATGCCTGCCCGCCACTGATGGCGCCATCGCCGATCACCGCCACGACCCGCCGCGGCGGACCCGTGCGCGCGGATGCGAGCGCCATGCCGAGCGCGGCGCCGATCGAGGTGCTGGCGTGGCCCACGCCGAAGGTGTCGTACTCGCTCTCGTCGCGGCAGGGGAACGGGGCGAGCCCGCCTTTCAGCTTGATGGTCTGCAGCCGGTCACGGCGGCCGGTCAACACCTTGTGGGGATAGGCCTGGTGACCCACGTCCCACACCAGCCGGTCGTGCGGCGTGTCGTAAACGTAGTGCAGCGCCACCGTCAGTTCGACCGTGCCTAGCCCGGCCGCGAAGTGCCCGCCCATCTGGCTGACCGTGTGGACCAGGAACTCGCGCAGTTCGCTCGCAAGAGGCGCCAGCTCCGACTCGGGCAGGCGCCGCAGGTCGGCCGGCGAATGGATCACGGAAAGCCGGGGGTAGGGGTCAGTCGGAGACATGGCGGCGAATTCTATCGCACTGCGGCAGGCGGGGCCCCGCTAGTGCCGCCTCGCGAGCAGCCAGTCGGCCAGCAGGGCGAGCGGGCTTTCGGCCCATCCCGCCGCGGCCAGGACGGCGCCTGCCGCCGAATGCAGCTCCAGGACGCGATCCCGCGCCGCGGGCAGGCCCGCGACGGCCGGATAGGTCGGCATGCAGCGCGCCAGGTCACTGCCAACCGGCTTGCCGATCAGCGCCGCGTCGCCCTCTATGTCGAGGATGTCGTCCTGCACCTGGAAGGCGAGGCCGACCAGGCGGCCGAATTCATCCAGGCGATCAAGCTGTCCGGGCGCCAGGCCGGGTGCACCGTGCGCAGCCATCAGGATACTGGCGCGGATCAGGGCGCCGGTCTTGAGCGCGTGGACCTGCTCGATTTCGGGCAGCGTGAGCTTGCGGCCCTCGGCTGCCAGGTCCAGCGCCTGGCCGCCTGCCATGCCGGCTGTCCCGCTGGCCTCGGCGAGAATTGCGATCATGCTCACCCGCATGCGGTCGTCACCGGGAAGGCCGCCGTGCCTGGCCAGCACCTGGAATGCCAGCACCTGCAGCGAGTCGCCGGCCAGGATGGCGGTTGCCTCATCGAAGGCCTTGTGGCAGGTCGGCCGGCCGCGACGCAGGTCGTCGTCGTCCATCGCCGGCAGGTCGTCGTGCACCAGTGAATAGGCGTGGATCAACTCGACCGCGCACGCTGCTGCATCCACGTGTTCGAGCGGAATGTCCAGCGTCTCCGCAGTCGCGTAGACGAATGCGGGCCGGATGCGCTTGCCGGGCCCGAGTACGCTGTAGCGCTGGGCGGCGTGCAGCCGCTGCGGCATCGTCGTCTCGGGTGGGAGCCAGCGGTCGAGTTCACTCTCGACGCGACTGCGCCACTGCTCCAGGCGTGAACTCAGGGTCCGCATCCGCAATGACGCCTACTCGTCCCCTTCGAAGGGCTCGGGCTCGGCGTCAGGCGCCTTGCGAAGCAGGATCTCGACCCGCTGCTCGGCCGCCTTCAGCGAGGTCTGGCAGCTGCGGGCGAGTTCGATGCCTCGCTCGAACTGCTTCAAGGCGTCTTCGAGCGGCAGTTCGCCATGCTCGAGCCGTTCGACGACGGCCTCGAGTTCCGAGAGCGCCTGTTCGAAATCGAGAGCCTTGTTTTTCTTGCTGGTCACGGTGGGTCTCCGGGGCGGGCAAGCCTTGCACAGGGGGTAACGACGGTCAACGCAGGGTAAACGGCAATACCGGACAGTCCGAATCGTTGCTCCGGGCCGCGCGTGCTAGCGTTGACTTCATGCCGTGTGCCGCCTAGATTGGGATTCGGCTAGACAAAGTCTAAATTATGCTCGTCGCCCAGGCGAGCCATACCGGTGGAGGCAGAAAATGAGCAAATTGAAGGGCACCAAGACGGAAAAGAACCTGAAAGACGCATTCGCAGGCGAGTCGCAGGCGAATCGTCGCTACCTGTATTTCGCCCAGAAGGCGGACATCGAGGGCTGCAACGACGTCGCGGCCGTATTCCGTTCCACGGCGGAAGGCGAGACCGGTCACGCGCACGGCCATCTCGAGTATCTCGAGGAGGTCGGTGATCCGGCCACCGGGCTGCCCATCGGCAGCACGTCGGACAACCTGAAGGCGTCCGTCGCGGGCGAGACCCACGAGTACACCGACATGTATCCGGGCATGGCTAAGGCCGCAAGGGACGAAGGCTTTGACGAGATCGCGGACTGGTTTGAGACGCTGGCCAAGGCCGAGCGTTCGCACGCGAATCGTTTCCAGAAGGCACTCGACGCCCTCTGACCGGCCGGCCCCGGCGACAGTCGCACGAGGGCGGGCCCGCGCGGGTCCGCCCTTTTTCGTCAGGGAGGCGAACACAGGCAGGAGATTTCCAGATGGTGAACGACACCAGTACACCCGCTGCAGGAGAGGGCAGCCTCGCAGCTCCCACACGGCACCCTATCAACTGGCGCGATCCGGACTTCTTCAACGAGGAGTCGCTGTTCAAGGAACTGCATCGCGTCTACGACCACTGCCACGGTTGCCGGCGCTGCTTCAACCTGTGCAATGCGTTCCCGCTGCTGTTCGACGCGATCGACGAGAGTCCCACCTGCGAGCTCGATGGCGTGGAGCGCAAGGTCTACTGGGAGGTCGTGGACAACTGCTATCTCTGCGACATGTGCTACATGACGAAGTGTCCGTACGTGCCGCCGCATCCGTGGAACATCGACTTCCCGCACCTGATGCTCAGGGCCAAGGCGGTGAAGTTCAGGCAGGGCGACACGCCGCTGCGCGACCGCATTCTCACCGCGACAGACAGGGTGGGCGCCATCGCTGGCGTCCCGGTCGTCGCGCAGGTCGTCAACCTGGTGAACCAGAGCGCGGTCGGTCGGAAGATGCTGGACAAGACGCTCGGCGTGCATCCCGAGGCGCCGATTCCCGACTACCACAGCACCTCGGGCCGCAAGCGCGTCGCGCGCGGCGACGCCTCCGGGCTGGAGGTGAAGGCCACGCTGGAGACGACGGGCCGGGTTGCGCTTTTCGCGACCTGCTACTGCAATCGAAACGAGCCCGACATCGACGCGGACCTCGCCGCGGTGTTCCGCCACAACGGCATCCCGGTGAGCGTGATCCCGAAGGAACGCTGCTGCGGCATGCCCAAGCTGGAGCTCGGCGACCTCGATGCGATCGAGGAAGCGAAGAACGTGAACATCCCGGCGATGGCCGCGATGGTGGACAAGGGCCATGACATCGTGGCGCCGATCCCGTCCTGTGTGCTGATGTTCAAGCAGGAGCTGCCGCTGATGTTCCCGGACGACCCGCTGGTGCAGAAGGTCAAGGCGGCGATGTTCGACCCGTTCGAGTACCTGATGCTGCGGCACAAGGCGGGCCTGCTGCGCACCGACTTCGTGCGCCAGCTCGGCAAGGTGAGCTACCACGTGCCCTGTCACCTGAGGGTGCAGAACCTGGGCCTCAAGACCCGCGACGTGCTCGCGCTGGTGCCTGGCACCGAGATCGAGGCGATCGAGCGCTGCTCCGGACACAACGGAACCTACGGCGTGAAGCGCCAGTACCGCGACATCTCGATGAAGATCGGCAAGCCGGTGTTCAACAAGGTCAAGGCGGCCGAACCCGACCATTACGCGAGTGACTGCCCGATGGCGGGTCACCAGATCGAGTCGGCGCTCGAGGGCGGCCAGGGACCAACCCATCCACTGACACTGCTGCGAAAGGCGTACGGACTATGAGCAAGGGCAAGTTGCGGGCCGAGGATCTCTTCAGTCTCGAGCAGTACGCGCGGCAGCGGGCCGAATTCCGGCCGAAGGTGCTGGCCCACAAGCGCGAGCGCACGATCCAGTGCGGGCCGAACGCGACCTTCTGCTTCGAGGACCGGCTCACGGTCCAGTACCAGGTCCAGGAGATGCTCCGGATCGAGAAGATCTTCGAGCCCGCGGGCATCGCCGACGAACTCGCCACGTACAACCCGCTGATTCCGGATGGCACGAACTTCAAGGCGACGCTGCTGATCGAGTACCCGGATGCGGACGAACGACGCATCGCGCTTGGCGGGCTCAAGGGGATCGAGGATCGCTGCTGGGTCCGGGTGGCCGGACACGACCGTGTATTCGCGATCGCCGACGAGGACCTCGAGCGCGAGAACGACGAGAAGACCTCGGCGGTGCATTTCATGCGCTTCGAGCTGACGCCCGCAGTGGTCGAGGCGGCGAAGGCCGGCGCGGCGCTGTCGATCGGCATGGACCACGATGCCTATCGGCATTCGGTCGATCCGTTGCCGGAGGCGTCGCGCGCGTCGCTGGTGAAAGACCTGGCGTGAGTCTCGCTGCCGTCGATCGGTCAGCCGGTACGTGATCCGGCGGGACGCCGTAAATCCATCCCTGGAGGCTCGCGCGCGGCGTCCCTGCCGCGCGACGCCCGCCGGATCACGCACCGTCCTTCCGCTCGCCGGCTTTGCGCGCGGTACCCCTAAACGCTTGCGGTTGCCACTGGGGCGCCGCCATGATGAGTCTCTGCCGGCGAAACCGTGCGCCGCAGGGACGCGGCGCACGGAGCCCCCAGGGACCGGTTCACGGCGTTTTCGCGGGCAGACTCGTCGTGGCGACGCCAGCGCGTGACTCACAGCCCGGCGGCGCGACGATGCGGCAGCGATCATGCGCTGCTAGAATCCGCGCGCCTTCACCGACGCGAGCACGCGGAACGACCAACGATGACGCAGACCTACACCGCTCAAGACATCGAGGTCCTGAGCGGACTCGAACCCGTCCGGCGCCGGCCGGGCATGTACACCGACACCAGCCGGCCCAACCACCTGGTCCACGAGGTCGTGGACAACAGCGTCGATGAGGCGCTCTCCGGGCACTGCAGTCGCATATCCGTCATGGTCCACAAGGACGGTTCGGTCGAGGTCAGCGACGACGGCCGCGGCATGCCTGTGGACATCCACCCGAAGGAAAAGGTGAGCGGAGTCGAGCTGATCCTCACGCGCCTCCACGCGGGCGGCAAGTTCTCGGACGGCACCTACAAGTTCTCGGGCGGCCTGCATGGCGTCGGCGTGTCGGTGGTCAACGCGCTGTCGAAGAACCTCGAGTGCTGGGTGCGGCGCGGCGGCAAGGAATACAACATCTCGTTCGCGAACGGGAAGATCAAGTCGAAGCTCGAGGTGGTGGGCGAGGTCGGCAAGGCCAATACCGGCACCACGCTGCGTTTCTGGCCTGACGCGTCGTATTTCGACAGCCCGGACATCGCGCTGCCCAAGCTGAAGCACGTCCTCAAGGCAAAAGCCGTGCTTTGCCCGGGACTCGAGATGCGTCTCGAAGTCGAGAAAACCGGCGAGAAGGAGGCCTGGGTCTACACCGGCGGTCTTGAGCAATACCTGCGCGAATCGCTCGATGGTGGTGAGTGGCTGCCCGACGAGCCGTTTACCGGCAGCGTAGAGGGCGACATGGAAGGCGTGGACTGGGCAGTGGCCTGGCGCACCGACCGCGGCGCGCGCGTCGAGGAAAGCTACGTCAACCTGATCCCGACGATGCTCGGCGGAACCCACGTCAATGGCTTCCGCCTCGGACTCACCGAGGCGATCCGCGAATTCTGCGAGTTCCGCAACCTGCTGCCGCGCGGCCTGAAGCTGGCGCCGGAGGACGTGTGGGACGACGCGAGCTATGTGCTCTCGACCAAGATGCGCGACCCGCAGTTCGCAGGCCAGACCAAGGAACGCCTGACCTCTCGCGAGCCTGCGGCCTTCGTGTCCGGCATCGTCAAGGACCAGTTCGGCCTGTGGCTGAGCCAGCACCCCGAAGCGGGCGAGGGCATTGCGCAGCTGGCGATCGAAAATGCACAGGTGCGGCTGAAAGCCAGCCAGAAGGTCGCGCGCAAGCGCGTGGTCAGCGGCCCGGCGCTGCCCGGCAAGCTCGCCGACTGCAGCAGCCAGGACCCTAAGCGGACCGAGCTGTTCCTGGTCGAGGGTGATTCCGCGGGCGGCTCGGCCAAGCAGGCACGCGACCGCGAGTTCCAGGCGGTGATGCCGCTGCGCGGCAAGATCCTGAACACCTGGGAAGTGGCTTCCGGCGAGATACTCGCTTCGCAGGAAGTGCACGACATCGCAGTCGCAATCGGCGTCGACCCGGCGTCCGACAACGTCTCTGCGCTGCGCTACCACAAGGTGTGCATTCTCGCCGACGCCGATTCGGACGGCCTGCACATCGCGACACTGCTGTGCGCGCTGTTCCTGAGGCACTTCCGCCCGCTGGTGCTCGCGGGCCACGTGTTCGTGGCGATGCCGCCGCTGTTCCGCATCGACTACGGCAAACAGGTCGAATATGCGCTCGACGAAGCGGAGCGCAACGGCGTACTCGATCGCATCCGGGCGGAGAACCCGCGCGCGAAGCCGGTCGTGACCCGCTTCAAGGGACTGGGCGAGATGAGCGCGCTGCAGTTGCGCGAGACCACGATGGCGCCCGAGACCCGCCGTCTCGTGCAGCTCACGGTCGAGGCGAAGGACCAGGCCGACCAGGTGATGGACATGATGCTGGCGAAGAAGCGCGCGGCCGACCGCCGCGAATGGCTGGAGACCAAGGGCAACCTGGCTGCCCCGCAGCCCTGAGCCCGCTGGAGTACCCGTGACGACCCAGAACGAACTGAATTTCGAGGGTGTCGAGCAGCTGCCGCTGCGCACCTTCACGGAGAAGGCGTACCTCGAATACTCGATGTACGTGATCCTCGACCGCGCATTGCCGAACGTCGGCGACGGCCTGAAGCCGGTGCAGCGCAGGATCATCTACGCGATGAGCGAGCTTGGGCTCGCGGCGACCGCCAAGCACAAGAAGTCCGCGCGCACGGTCGGCGACGTGATCGGCAAGTTCCACCCGCACGGAGATTCGGCCTGCTACGAGGCGCTGGTGCTGATGGCGCAGTCGTTCTCGTACCGCTACCCGATCGTCGACGGGCAGGGCAACTTCGGCTCCCCGGACGATCCCAAGTCCTTTGCCGCGATGCGTTATACCGAGTCGAAGCTGACGCGCTACGCGGACCTGCTGCTCTCCGAACTCGGCGAAGGTACGGTCGACTGGACGCCGAACTTCGACGGCACGCTCGACGAGCCGGCGCTCCTGCCCGCGCGCCTGCCGAACGTGCTGCTGAACGGCGCGACCGGCATCGCGGTCGGCATGGCGACCGACATCCCGCCGCACAACCTGCGCGAGGTGGCAGCGGCCTGTGTGCGCCTGCTCTAGGATCCGAAGACGACCGTGGCCCAGCAGTGCGAGCACGTGCAGGGCCCGGACTTCCCGACCGGCGCCGAGATCATCTCCTCGCGCGAGGACCTGGCGCGCTTTTACGACACCGGCAACGGCACGTTCCGCGCGCGGGCGCGATACGAGACCGAGGATGGCGAGATAGTGGTTACGGAACTGCCCTACCAGGTCTCGGGTTCGAAGGTGCTCGAGCAGATCGCGGCGCAGATGCGTGCCAAGAAGCTGCCGATGGTCGAGGACCTGCGCGACGAATCCGACCACGAGCACCCGACGCGGCTGGTGATCACGCCACGCTCGAACCGCGTCGACGTCGAGCAGGTGATGGCGCACCTGTTTGCGACCACCGACCTCGAGCGCAGCTACCGCGTGAACATGAACGTGATCGCGCGCGACGGCCGGCCGCGGGTCATGGGCCTGAAGGCGCTGCTGGAAGAATGGCTGTCGTTCCGTTTCGACACGGTGACGCGCCGGCTCACGCACCGGCTCGACAAGGTCAATGCGCGCCTGCACATCCTCGACGGGTTGCTCATCGCGTACCTGAACCTCGACGAGGTGATCCGCATCGTCCGCTACGAGGACGAGCCCAAGGCGGCGTTGATCGCGCGCTTCGAGCTTTCCGAGGCGCAGGCCGAGGCGATCCTGGACACGAAGCTGCGGCACCTCGCGAAGCTCGAGGAGATGAAGATCCGCGGCGAGCAGGAGAAGCTCGCCGCCGAGCGCGACGAGCTCACGAAGATCCTTGGCAGCAAGGCGCGACTGAAAAAGCTGGTGCGTGACGAGATCATCGCCGACGCGGAGAAGTACGGCGACGACCGGCGCAGCCGGATCGTCCAGCGAGCTGCCGCGCAGGCGATCGCCGAGACCGAGCTGGTAGCGAGCGAGCCGGTCACGGTCGTGCTGTCGCGCAGCGGCTGGGTGCGCGCGGCGAAGGGCCACGAGATGGATCCGCGTACGCTGTCCTACAAGACAGGCGACGAATACCGGTGCATGGCACGTGGCCGCAGCACGCAGTTCGCGGTGTTCCTCGACAGTACGGGTCGTGCATACAGCCTGCCCGCGCATACCCTGCCGTCGGCACGTGGCCAGGGCGAGCCGTTGTCCGGGCGTCTCGACCCGCCGGATGGGGCCACGTTCCCGGGCGTGCTGATTGGAGAGCCCGCCGAGCGATGGGTGCTCGCCGGGAGCGCAGGCTATGGCTTCGTCGTGAAGCTCGAGGACCTGCACAGTCGAAATCGTGCGGGCAAGGCGGTGCTGAAGGTGCCCGATGGGACGGGGGTGCTCGCGCCGGTACCATTGCCGGCGGGCGAAGGCGCGCTGCTCGCCGCCGTCAACTCCGACGGGCGACTGCTGGCGTTCCCTGTCGCGGACCTGCCGGAGCTGCCGCGCGGCAAGGGCAACAAGATCTTCGGCATCCCGACCAAAAAGGCCCTGTCGGGTGAGGAAACGCTGCTCGCAGTGGCAGTCGTAGCGCCTGGGCAGGTGCTGCGCGTACTCTCGAGCGGGCGGCAGATGAGTCTTTCGTTCCGCCAGCTCGAGGACTATCGAGGTGAGCGCGGACAGCGCGGCGCTGTGCTGCCGCGGGGCTGGAGGAAGGTCGAGGGGATCGAAGTCGAAAGCGGCTAGCGCAGGACCCCTGCCGTCACGTGCCGAGCACCACTTCCTCCGGGCTCGAGACGAAGTAGCCCTGCACGAATTCGACGCCGAGCTGCCACAGCACCGCCATCGTGTTCGCGTCCTCGACGCGCTCGGCGATGGTGGTCGCCTTGGCGGCACGTGCCGTCTCCACCAGCGACTTGACCTGGTCCTGCAGGCGGCGGTCGTTCGCGAGCCCCTGCATCAGCGCGCCGTCGATCTTGGCGAAATTCGACGGCAGGTGACGCAGGATCTGGGCGGAGTCGCGGCTCGCGCCGAAGTTCTCGATTGCGAATCCGAACCCGAGGTGCGTGACCAGCGCGCGCAGTTCGCGCGCATCCTTGAGGTGCCTGGTCGCGAGCTCCTCGCCAAGTTCGAAGACGAGCCGGGCGGGCTCGACACCCGAAGCCTTGATCTGCTGCAGCAGCCAGGTGCCCAGTGTCTGGTCGCGCATGGAATCGTGGGACACGCGCACGAACAACCGGTTCGGCTTGCGCGCGGCGCAGAACGACATCGCGGCACCGATTACCCAGCGGTCGATGTTCTTCATCAGGTCGGTGCGCTCAGCGGCCGCGAGGAATTCCGACGGCAGGACCTCGTTGCCGTTCTCGTCGAGCATGCGCACGACGAGGTCGATCATGGGTTCACCCTCGCCAACCAGGCTGGCGATCGGCTGCTGAACGAGCCGGAAGCGGTTGGCCATCAGTGCGGCCTTGATCTGCCCGGCCCAGGTGCGGTCCGCTTCGGCGGCAGCCGGATCGACGGCAGACGCGTCGGGCCGCAGCAGCCGGTTGCCTCCGCTGGCAGCCGCCGCGCGACAGGCGCTCAGCGAATACTCGAGCGCGGCACGCAGGTCCTCGCCGTGTGAACTGAGCGGTGCACAACCCGCGCTGCAGGGGATGGCCGCGGAGTGCTGTTCGCCGGAGTTGAAGACATGCTCCGCGACGTGCTGCAGCACCTGCGCCACCCAGACCTCCAGGTCGCGCGTATTGCCGCGTTCGGCGAGGACCGCGAAACACTGCGCGGTGACTCGGCCCGCGATGTCCCCTGGCTGCAGCAGCGAGCACAGCAGCGTGCCGAGTTCGTCAATGACGTCCTCGACCGCCAGTGGTCCGAGCTCTGCGCCCAGCGCCGCGAGCTTGTCTGCCTCGAAAGTCACCACGGCACGCAGGCCAGCCTTGAGCGGCTGTGCAGCGTGGGCGGCAGCCTGCTCGTGGAATGCGGTCCGTTTGAGAAGGCCCGTTATCGCGTCGTAGCGCAGGGCTTCGTCGAGCTGGGCCGTTAGCGACTTGAGGTCACGCTTCTGGGACGCGATCCGCAGGCGCACGGCCGGTTCGCCCTCGAACTCGAAGCGTTCGAACTCGATGTCTACCGTGAGTTCCTTGCCGCCAGGCAGCGCGACAATGCAAGCGAGTGAGTGGTCGTTCCAGCGGCCCTGCGAAGCTGCAATCAGCGCGCCCTTGAGAGGCGAGTGACTGCGCTGGTCAAACAGGTCCATCAGCGGCTGGCCGAGCACGGCGCCGGCGTCCTGCTGGCCGAAAAGTTCGAGCCACGCCGGGTTGATGTCGACCACGATGCCTTCCTGTACGTGCGCGATCGCATCGGCCGAGCCCGACATGAACGCCTTCATCTGGTCGCGGTACTGCTTCGCGGAGGCGAGCGTGCCGGCGAGCGCCCCGTCGAGCCGCGCCGAGCGCAGTTCCCGGGCGGCCACCGCCTGGAGTCGCGCGCTGGCGGCCAGTGTCACGACGTCCAGCGCACCGATTTCCATCGCCTGGGCCAGGTCTGACTCTGCAATCGACTCGCGCACCAGTATGGCCGGCACGTGGGTCGCGTAGCGGTCGCGGACTTCAAGCGCAGTCCTGGCCTCGTCGTAGTCCGTGACGCAGACGAATATGAGTTGCGGCAAGGACTGCGCCAGTGCCTCGCCGAATCCGGCAATGTCCCTTGCCCACGCGCAGTGAACGGGTTGCCCCGCATTGCGCAGCGTGCTGTTGATGGTCTCCACCGGGTCCTGCTGACGGGACAGGACCAGAAGTGGGATGGCTCCGTTGTCGGCCAATCTCGATTCCTCAGCGGTACCGGCCCACCGGCTCCGCACTGATGCAATAGGCGGGCGGACTATAGCATCGGGCTTTCGGGCCCTAACGTGACGCAGGTGGCAGCCTCGCGCTGACCGGCCGGGGGAGGGGACATTCTCCCTTTACCTGTGGCGGAAAAAGGAGAATGTCCCCTCCCCAAGGGCTGACGCGGGAGGGTCGGCGCAGGTACAATTCGCGGCTTGCTCCTGCCGGGCCAGATGGGCCGGTTCGGGCGCCTCCGCCCACAACTTCCGGTCGCAATACCATGTCCAGCTACAACACGAACGAATTCCGCTCGGGTCTCAAGATCATCCTCGACGGCGATCCGTACACGATCGTCGAGAACGAGTTCGTGAAACCGGGCAAGGGCCAGGCATTCAACCGGGTTCGCATCCGCAACCTGAAGAACGGGCGCACGCTGGAGCGCAGTTTTCGGTCCGGCGAATCGGTCGAAGCGGCTGATGTCGTCGAGTCCGACATGCAGTATCTCTACGCTGATGGCGATTTCTGGCACTTCATGGTGCCGGACACCTTCGAGCAGCACACCGCGGGCAAGGAGGCGGTGGGCGACGCGGCCATGTGGCTCAAGGACGGAACGACCTGCAAGGTAATGCTGTGGAACGGTGTTCCGCTCGCGGTGGAAGCGCCGGCGCACGTCGAACTCAAGATCGTCGAGACGGACCCGGGCCTGCGCGGCGACACGGCGACCGGTGGCCAGAAAGCCGCCAAGCTCGAGACTGGTGCGGTGGTGCGCGTGCCGCTGTTCCTGAACGAAGGCGAAGTGATCCGCGTCGATACCCGGACCGGCGGCTACCTGTCGCGCGCCAAGGGCTGAGGCCCGGGCGCATTCGGCGCGCCGGTCGAAGTCACCTGAGACGCCCGGTTCCATGTTGAGGCTCCCGGGGACGCCGTGAACCCGTCCCTGGGGGCTCGCGCGTGGCTTCCACGAAAACCTTCACAAGTGCCTCCAGCCCACGCGCGTCGGCCTCGTCGAAGCGTCCCGGCAGCGGGCTGTCGAGGTCGAGAACACCGATGAGCCGGTCGCCATCGAGGATCGGTACGACCACTTCCGAGTTCGAGGCCGAGTCGCAGGCGATGTGGCCCGGGAACGCGTGCACGTCCGCTACGACGACCGTTTCACGTTGCGCGGCGGCGGTCCCGCAAACACCCTTGCCCATCGGGATCCGCACGCAGGCGGGCTTGCCCTGGAAAGGGCCGACCACGAGGTCTCCTGACCGCGGTTCCACGAGGTAGAAGCCGGCCCAGTTGAGTCCGGGCAGGCTCCAGTAGAGCAGCGCAGCCGTGTTCGCCGCACAGGCGACCAGGTCGGATTCGCCCGACAGCAGGGCTCGCAGCGATGCCTCGAGTTCGGCGTATGCGCGGGGCTTGTCGTCCGTGGGCAGCGTCTCGAGCTTGTGCATGTCGTGTCGTCTCCGGGACCCGGCCTGATCGTGGCATGGGTCGGTTGCTGGATGTAAGGCAGGCGGCGGTCGTGCCCGGTCCTCAGGCGCGCTCGACAGGGAAGGCCACGACCTCGTCGATGCCGCCCGCGCCGCTCGCGACCATCACGACGCGGTCGAAGCCAAGCGCGACGCCGGCGCAGGGAGGTAATCCGGCCGCGAGCCCGGCGATGAACCTGCTGTCCGGTTGCCTGTCCGGCTGGCCGCGACGCGCGCGCTCAGCCCGGTCGGCCTGGAAGCGCGCCGACTGCTCGGACGCATCGCCGAGTTCGTGGAAGCCGTTGGCGAGTTCCAGTTCACCCCAGAATGCCTCAAACCGGGAAGCCACCGGACCGCGGACCTGTGCCAGCGCGGCCTGCGATGCCGGGAAGTCGTACAGGAACGTGATCGCATCCGACGGGAAGCGCGCGGCGACCAGCGTCGCCATCGCGAGGTCGAGCAGCGAATCGCGCTCCCGGACGACCGACCCTGGCACGTCGATGCCTGCCGCTGTCAGCGCCTGGTGAAGATCGGCCGTCGCGATGGCAAACGGGTCAATGCCGAGTGCCTGGTGGAACGCGTCCGAGTAGGTGATGCGCCGCGTCTCGCCGACCTCGCGGGACGGCTCGATGAGCACGCGCAGCAGCTGGTCCACATCATCCATCAACACGTGGTGGTCGATCCCCAGCCGGTACCACTCGACCATCGTGAATTCGGGGTTGTGCCGCCGGCCGCGCTCTCCCTCGCGAAAGACTCGGCACACCTGGTAGATGTCGGGCGCCCCGGCGACGAGCAGGCGCTTCATCGCGTATTCGGGCGACGTGTGCAGGAATCCAGCCCGTGCGCCGTCGGCGCGCCTGACTTCCAGCGACTCGAGGTGCACGTCGGTGACGCCGGCCTGGACCATCACCGGTGTCTCCACTTCGAGCGCGCCGGTCGATGCAAAGTGCGTGCGCACGCGCGCCAGCATCTGCGCCCGAAGGTGCAGCGTGGCCAGCGACGCCGTGGGCGCCCAGTCCGCAGCGTCCGGTGCCGTCATTGCACGCGCGCGAGGGCCTGGCCCATGCGGACCGCGTCGCCAGGACCCTGTTGACTGCCGAAGCGGATGGCCGGGGTGCCGGCCAGCACCACGACGGTCGAGCCCATGTTGAATCGTCCCAGTTCGGCGCCCCTGGCTAGCTCGGTGCCGAGGCCCTCGGTGACATCGCGCACGCCGCCGCCACGTGCGTGCGGAGGGTTGATCTCACCCGCATACACGGTCTCGATGCTGCCGACGAACAGCGCGCCCACCAGCACCATGGCCAGCGGACCGAGTGCCGTGTCGAATTCGCAGACTACGCGCTCATTGCGCGCGAACAGCCCCGGGATCGCGCGTGCCGTGGCTGCGTTCACGCTGTAGAGCGCACCGGGCACGTAGCGGGTCGCTACCAGCCGTCCGGCCAGCGGCATGTGGATGCGGTGGTAGTTGTAGGGCGCGAGGTAGATGCAGGCGAAGGCGCCGTCCGCATAGCGCGCGGCGGCGGCCTCGTCCGCCAGCAGCGCCGCCGGCGAGTAGTGGATGCCCTTGGCCTGCAGGAGCTGACCGGCGACCACCTGTCCGAGCTGGCTGATCGTGCCGTCCACCGGGGAGACCAGGTCACCGGCCTCGCCCTCGATCACACGCGCGTCTGCGCGCAGCGCGCGCGTGAAGAACGCATTGAACGATGGGTAGGCGAGCGGATCCGGCTGCCGGGCATCGCGCATCTGTATCTGCGGGTAGCTGCGAAGCACCGACCGTATCAGCGTGTTGCGCACCAGCGGATTGGTGCTGCGCGCCAGGCGATGCATCAGCTTCGACAGCGCCTGCTTCGGCAGCAGGTCCTGCAGCAGCGCAAACGCGCGGTCCGAGGCGCCGGCTTCATCGGGACTCACGACGAAGCCCCTTCGAATGCGAGCAGCTTGCGGTAGTCGTGCGCGATGATCGTCGCGTCATGCGGCGCGGAGGAGTACGCGACGACGCCGCCCGAAGGCCCGACGACGAAGATGCCCGAGCCATGGTCCATGGTGTAGCCGCCCTCGGGCAGGCTCACCTTTACATACGGCACCCTGAATGCGGCAGCCGCTGCGGCGATTGCGTCCGGCGTGCCGGTCGCGCCGAGGAACGCCGGATCGTAGAAGCGCAGGTATGCAGCCAGGTGCGACGGGTCGTCTCGTTCGGGGTCCACGGTGACGAGCAGCACGCGTGGCCGCTCCTGGTCAGGCAGGTCGGCAAGCTGCCGAGTTGCCTGCGACAGCGTGGCGAGGGTCGTGGGGCAGATGTCCGGGCAACTCGTGAAACCGAAAAACACGATCGTCCAGTGGCCCTTGAAGAAATCGGCCCCGAGCGGGCGCCCGTCCTGGCCGATGAGTTCCAGTGCCGGCAGCGTCATCGGTGCCGGCAGCACGGTCGCGCGTTCGGTCTGCGGCAACTCGACCCGCGAAGGCATCAGCAACGCACGGGCGGCCAGCAGCCCGCCGGCAAACGCTACAATCGCGAGAATGACAATCCTCAAGGGACGAGCTGGCATGTCGGGGTACGTGGCCTGCGTCCGGCCGGACGGGGCCGCAATTATCCCACAATGGAGCGGCGGCGCATGATTGCCACGGCGCCGTTCGTACCATCCCTCCAAATCCTACCCGTTTCATCCGGGGAACAATCTCCGCACAGTCGCTTGGCGATTGCCAGCTCGTGCCGTTTCTTAGTAGTGTTTTTCGCCCCGAAGGGATTTCACCATGTTTTTCACCTCTTTCGCTGTTTTACTCCCAGTTCTTTTTGTCATGATTTTGGGCTATTGGGCGGGGCACAGGGGGAAATTCAGTGCGGACCAGGTAAAGGGTATCAATGACATCGTTCTCGACTACGCGCTGCCTGCGCTGATGTTCGTGGGCATCGTCCAAACGACGCGTGATGAAATGGCCGCCGAGGTTCCTTTCCTGATCGTGATCTTTCTCGCGTTTGTCGGACTTTTTATCGTTGTTCTTCTCTTCAGCTTGCGCGTGAGGCGCCATTCCTTGGGCGCTGCGGCGCTGCAAGCAAACCTTGTCAGCCTTCCGTCTGTTGCATTTATCGGGACACCGATTTTTCGCGGACTGTTCGGCGAGTCGGGGTTGGTTTCCATCACCTTCGCGACCGTGCTCGGGCTGGTGACCATCGTGCCGCTGACGGTCGTCCTGCTTGAGATTCACGCCAAAAAGGTTTCAGGAGGAGAGACCGACCGCCTTTCGGAGTTGGTCCGCAAGTCGCTTGTCACTAGTTTCAGGAAACCGATGGTTTGGGCTCCATTGTCGGCAGTCACTCTAACCCTTCTCAATGTTCCCACGCCAAAGGAAGTGGATGACATGCTGGAACTGATCGGTTCCGCTACTGGAGGTCTATCCCTGTTTCTCGCAGGATTGATTATCGCCGCCTACCGGGTCAGGCTTAGCGGGGAAGTGATCGGGAACGTCCTCGTGAAGATGAGCGTGCAGCCCTTGCTCATGGTGGCTTTTGTTTCGACGCTCGCCGTCGATGAGTTGCTGGGCCGGCAGGCGATTGTGATCTGCGCGATTCCGTCGGCGGTTTTGGCGCCTTTGCTCGCGCCGCGTTACCATGTCTACGAAAGCGAGTCCGCCTCCACGCTTGTTCTGACCACCCTGACGATGATCGTCACCCTGCCCGTCGCGATTTTTCTCACGGGCAGATAGCCGGATGCGGCTTGCTCGTCGAGTCCCCCACAATCCTCATCAGCCGAACAAATCACCATGTCAAAGGCGATAGGAAACGGTCTCTTCTTCGAATATGAAACGTTCGGTTCGAAGGACGACGCGGCCATTGTCTTGATTGCGGGCCTGGGCTTTCAGCTGATTGATTGGCCCGTCACGTTTTGCGAAACGCTCGCCAATGCGGGCCTTTTCGTGGTGCGGTATGACAACCGCGATATCGGACTGTCGCAGAAATTGGAGGAGAGCGGGCTGCCTGACCTATCCTCGATTGCAGAGCGGCTGAAATCTGGCGAGACGCCACAGATCCCTTATAGCCTGGAGGATATGGCCGCGGATCTGATAGGACTGTTGGATGCCATTTCCCTGAAGTCCGTTCATGTGGCGGGCATGTCCATGGGAGGAATGATTGCGCAACTGATTGCAATTCACCACAGGGACCGGGTGCTGTCCCTCACATCGATGATGTCAAGCACGAGCGATCCATCGTTGCCGCCGCCTTCAGCCAAGGCTGCGGCTGTTCTGATGTCCGCCCCCGCCAGCGATGAGTTGGCAGCAATCGTTGCCTATGGCCTTGAAGTGAATGATGTCATCGGTAGTCCCGGATTTCGCTGGGATCGGGCGGCCCTCAAGGCACATATCGTCGATTGTGTCCGTCGCAACTACTGCCCTGGTGGCTATATGCGACAATACGCGGCAGTGGAGGCGGCCCAATCCCGGGTAACCATGCTACCGTCCATCACGGCGCCGACATTGGTGATTCACGGAAGGGAAGACCACCTGATTGCGCCGGAGGCTGGTGAAGAAACGGCACGATTGATACCGGGTGCCAGCCTGGAATTGATCGAGGGAATGGGTCATGATTTGTCTCCCGCATTGTGCGAGCATCTTGCGGGGCTGATTCTGTCTCATGTGCTCGCCCACTGATCGACAGCAAGACGGCCGGTCGAAGAGGCGAATGCCATTCTGGTGAACGAATACTCTTTTGGATGAAGGCTTCCAAAGCGAGTCCGCCTTCGCTCTCATCCTGGTCATCGCAATTCTTTCCGCCAGACGGCGCCCTCAGCGAGCGGCCACCCGTTTCCAAGTCAGGATGGCGATCCAATTTCCGCCGCGAATCAAGACGGGTGGCGTGGTTAAATAGAGGATGTCGTCCAGGATCCTGGCGTAGCGCACCTGCGCCGAGCCTTCCCAATTTGGAAAGCGCGCAACTTCAGCATGATGCGTGACAGTGCCGCTCTTTTTATCGAAATCGTAGGGTCCGGCATAGGCATCGAAGCCCTCGAAGGCTTGCTTGATCTCATCCGGCGTACCATTTCCAAAATCACCCGAGCCAAACTTGGGACGACCATTCCGCATCAGGACGGCCGCCATGTAGCCATCTGCCGTGTAGGTCAGGAATCCTCGCGGCGAGTCGCCCAGTGGCAACATCACAGCGCCGCCGGAACTTCGTGCCTGAGCGGATTCAAGTGACCATGTCCCAATGAGATCCTTGGCATTCATAACTTCCTGAAATTCCCTTTCGGATTGCCTGTCGATAATTAGGGTCTGTTTCTCCGGATCAAATCAAGCCCTGTTTTGGGCCTTATTTCGAGATGCCATGGAGATTGACACCGGACCCGCCGGGACTCGGTCCCAGCAATTGAATCCAGCCCCAGGGTTGTGATCGCGCCCGACGAAGGCGTTGTCGGCGCCGCCACGGTTTTAGAGCATCGGCTTGCGTTAGAACCTGCCGCAGCAAAGGCGTTGTTGGCGATCGAATCACCGAATGATCCCATGCTGCGACCGGTGTTCAATCGGTAGGTAAGCCTTTAAGCTATTTGCTTCACACCAAGGTTCTCCGCATGTTGGACCTAAATAGGTGCCGCTCGCCGCCGCCGGCCGCCGCGACGGTCGCGGACCTCGTCCATTACGGCGCGGCCGAATTCGAGCAAGCCGGCCTTGCGTTCGGCCATGGTACCGACAACGCAGTGGATGAGTCCGCAGCCCTCGTCTTCCACGTGCTGGGGCTGGATCACGCGCAGGCTGCGGAGGCCTACGGGCTGGTTCCCGGCCCGCGCGAGGTCGAACGCGTGCTTGGCCTGTTCGGCGAGCGCATCGGGCGCCGCGTGCCTGCAGCCTATCTCACCGGGCGCATGTGGTTCGCCGGCCTCGAATTCGAGGTGGACGAGCGCGTCATCGTGCCGCGTTCACCATTCGCGGAGCTCGTCGCCGCGCGCTTCGAGCCCTGGATCGATCCGGCGCCAGTCAGCAGGATCCTCGACATAGGTACCGGCTCGGGCTGCATCGCAATCGCTTGTGCGAAGGCGTTTCCGGATGCTCGGGTGGACGCCGTGGAGCTGTCGCCCGAAGCCCTCGAGGTGGCGCGGCGCAACGTCGCGCGACACCAGGTCGGTGACCGGCTGGAGTTGCTGCTGGGCGACGTGTTCGGGCCGCTGGCCGGACGCCGCTACGACCTGATCGTCTCCAATCCGCCCTACGTGAGCGACGAGGAGATGGCGGGACTGCCCGAGGAGTACCTGCACGAGCCCGATCTCGCGCTCAGGGCCGGGGGAGACGGCCTCGACGTGGTCAGGCGCATCCTCGAAGGGGCCGCTGCTCACCTCGAGCAGGACGGTGCGATCTTCGTCGAGGTTGGCGACAGCGACGAACGACTCTCGCGGGCCTTCCCCCGACTTCCGTTCACCTGGGTTGAATTCGAACACGGCGGCGGGGGCGTGTTCGTGTTAAGAAGAGCGCAACTCGGGGCCGAGCGGCCACGCGGCGCTTGAGTCACGGAACCTTCCAGAGTCACACGATGTCGGGCAACACTTTCGGCCAACTCTTCACGGTCACCACTTTCGGCGAAAGCCACGGGCCCGCGCTCGGCTGCATCGTCGATGGGTGTCCGCCGGGACTCGCGCTTTCCGAGGACGACATCCAGCAGGACGTCGAGCGCCGGCGTTCCGGCACCTCGCGCTACACGAGCCAGCGACGCGAGGCAGACAGCGTGCGCATACTCTCCGGCGTCTTCGAGGGTCGCACGACCGGCACCCCGATCGGACTGCTGGTCGAGAACCAGGATCAACGCTCCTACGACTACGAAAAGATCAAGGACCGCTTCCGGCCGGGCCATGCCGACTACACCTACCAGCACAAGTACGGTTTCCGCGACTACCGCGGAGGTGGGCGTTCGTCGGCGCGCGAAACCGTCATGCGCGTGGCGGCCGGTGCGATCGCGCGCAAGTACCTCACCGAGCAGGCGGGCATTGCCATCCGTGGCTACCTCGCACAGATGGGCGACGTCGCCATCGAGCCGCTGGACCTGGACGAGGTCGACCGCAATCCGTTCTTCTGTCCGGACCCGGCGCGGGTCCCGGACCTCGAGGCACTCATCGACCGGCTGCGCCGCGAGGGCGACTCGATCGGGGCGCGGGTAAACGTGCTTGCGAGCGGAGTGCCCCCGGGCCTGGGTGAGCCCGTGTTCGACCGGCTCGACGCCGATCTTGCCCACGCCATGATGAGCATCAACGCCGTGAAGGGTGTCGAGGTCGGTGACGGCTTTGCCGTGGTCGGCCAGCGCGGATCGCAGCACCGCGACGAATTGACCCCCGCGGGCTTCCTCTCCAACCACGCGGGCGGAACGCTGGGCGGAATCTCGTCCGGGCAGGATGTCTTGGTCAGCCTGGCCCTGAAGCCAACCTCGAGCATCGTGCTGCCCGGTCGCACCATCGACGTGGCCGGCAACCCGGTGGAGGTCAGCACGACCGGCCGGCACGATCCCTGCGTTGGCATCCGCGCCGTGCCGATAGCCGAGGCGATGATGGCGCTCGTGCTGGTGGACCATTTCCTCAGGCACCGGGCGCAGAATTCTGATGTCGAGGTCACGACACCCGTGATCACCCGCGGGGGCTGATCGCGGTGAATGGTGTGAAATGTGCCGCATGTCCACCCCCCGGCCGCTGCAACGCGCTACAAAGCGGGGGATAGACGCCTGTGGGCGTAGGTCGGGGCGTCAGTTATAGTTATGTTCAATTCGCAACAGTCAACGAGTCCGGCCCGGCGGGCATGCCGTCCGTCGCTACCGGAATGTCGTAACTGGCGGGAGCAACGATGAAGTCAGCCGTTCGACGTGTCCTACTGCTAAGCGCCCTGTTGTCGCCCGGTGCGTTGTACGCGCTTGGCCTCGGCGAGATTCACCTTCATTCGGCGTTGAACCAGCCATTCGACGCCGACATTGACCTTGTTGCTGCGCAGGAAGAGGACCTCTCCGCGTTGCGCGCGTCGCTGGCACCGAACGACGCCTTTGCCCGCTACGGTCTCGACAAGCCCGCCTACCTGTCGGACTTCACGTTCAGGGTCGTGCGCGGCTCTGACGGCAGGAGCTACCTCACGGTCACCTCGCCGCGGCCGGTCACAGAGCCTTTCGTCACCATGCTTGTCGCGGCCGACTGGCCGCGTGGGCGCCTGCTGCGCGAGTATACGGTCCTGCTCGACCCGCCCGTTTTCGCTCCGCCGACCCAGGCGAGCGAGCCATCCGTCGCTGCCCCGGTCGTGCAGGCCCCGCGTTCGACGTCGTCCAGGCCGCCGGCCCCACGGCCGGAGTCCGCACCCGCCTCGGCTGCCCCGGAGCGCCAGGTAACCACACGGCCGACGGTCGTCGCCGGGTCCGAGTATCGAGTGCGCAGGAACGACACGCTGTGGAAGATCGCGAGCGAGGCGTATCCGGGTTCGCGTTCCAATGTGAACCGGGCGATGGTGGCCATCTACCAGAGCAACCAGCACGCGTTCGACAACAACATCAACGTGCTGCGCGCGGGCGCTACGCTCAGGATCCCGGAAGCATCAGCTGTCGATGCCATTCCGGCCTCTGAAGCGGCGGCAGAAGTGTCGCGGCAGTACAAGTTGTGGCGCGACGGGAGCGCCGCAGCCGAATCCTCGGACGCTGCAGGCGGACGCCTGCGACTGGTTTCGCCGGAGCAGGGTTCGGCGGCCGCCTCTACGGCAACGACCTCGACGCAGCCATCAGCGGCAAGCGGGGCCGAGGCCAGCCAGCTCCAGTCACGTGTGCAGCAACTCGAAGCCGAGCTCGCGGAAGCGCGCCGCCTGCTCGAGGTCAAGAACGCCGAACTCGCGACGCTGCAGGGTCCGGCGGCTGCCGGCGAGCCGGGTGCAGAGACCCTGACGACGCCCGAGGGAAGCGCTCCAGTCGAAGGCGCGGAAGCGCCGTCGGCCGGTGCACTGCCCGGTGAGGCCGCGGCGCCGGTGGCTGAAGTCGCGCCAGTGCCAGAGCCAGCGCCAGAGCCGGCGCCAGAGACCAAGGAACCCAGGCAGCAGCCGAAGGCGGGGCAAGGACCTTCGCTGACCGAGCGCCTTGCGGGTTACTGGTGGGTCCTGCTTGGGCTACTCGCAGCGGCGCTGGCATTCACTCTTTATCGGCGCAGCCGCGGCGAGTCCGGCGACAAGGAAGTGGACCTGCAGGAGGCACTCGCGCGGACCAGGACGGACCTGCGCGCCCGCGGCCCTGCGGTGCGCGAGGAAGCGATCGTCGTCGAAGAGCGCCGTCCGGCCGATATGCGCACGGCGGCCGCGGCAGCCAAGCCGTCGCGCGCGCCGGAGACGCCACGGGGGGCCGCCGCGACAGATGACACGATCTCAGGTGAGGAGCCCGTCAGCGTCGAGGCCGGCGATCCGCTGGCGGAGGCCGATTTCCACATGGCCTACGGCCTGTACGACCAGGCGGCCGAACTCGTACAACTCGCGATCAAGCGTGCTCCACAGCGCCGCGACCTCAAGCTCAAGTTGCTCGAGATCTTTTTCGTCTGGGGCAACCGCGATCGTTTTGTCGAGACCGCGCGCGAAATGAAAGGCTCGCAGGGCGTCGCCCAGCCAGGCGAGTGGGACAAGATCGTGATCATGGGCAAGCAGATCGCGCCCGAGGACGAGATGTTCGCCGCGGCGAGCCCGGTCGCCTCGAGCCTGGACATGGAACTCCAGGGCAGCGACGGTCCGCTCGACATGGACCTCGGGGCGGAGCAGGGATCCGGCGAGGTGGTCGACGTCGAGTCCGTCGGCACCGAGGACGGAGACGGTGGGCTCGACTTTGACGTCACCGATGCAACGGTAGAGGCGACGCATATCGGCCAGCGGTCCAGCGGATCCGAGGATCCGACGCAGGAAGTCGCGATCGAGGACCTGGGTCTCGATGTCGGCGATTCGGGGTCGCTGGACGACGCCGACGATTTCAGCGACATGCTCGAGGAACGGCCAAAGGCCGCGGTCGAGGATACCGTGGAGAACCCACGTATCCCGGCGCAGGCGCGTTCCGAGGATGATGACGAGGACATTCTCAGCGCGACCGGGATTTTCAGCGAGCAGACGGGGATCATGCCGGCGCTCGACCCGACCAACGAAACGCCGGCGCTCGACCCGACCAACGAAGTGCCGACGCTGGAGGCTGACGCTGGAGCGACGGGCCTGATGCCGACGATCCAGGCGCCCCGGCTGTCGGACAAGCCGTCGGACAAGCCGTCCGGCGAGGTCGATTTCGACCTGGGCGACGAGCCTTTCACGCTGAGCGAAGTTGGCACGAAACTCGACCTTGCGCGGGCCTATGTGGACATGGGTGACCCGGAGGGCGCGCGCAGCATCCTCGACGAGGTGCTCAAGGAAGGCAGTGACGAGCAGAAGCAGGAAGCAGAACGCTTGATGGCGAGCCTGCCGTCCTGATCAGCCGATGGCGCGGGTCGCCATCGGGATCGAGTACGACGGTTCGGCCTATTCAGGCTGGCAGTTGCAGCAGCACGCGCCGAGCATCCAGGCAGAGCTCGAGCGGGCGCTGGCGAAGGTCGCGGACCACGAGTTGCGACTGACCGCGGCTGGCCGGACCGACGCCGGCGTGCATGCACTGATGCAGGTGGCCCACTTCGACACGACCGCGTCTAGGCCCGCGCCGGCCTGGGTGCTTGGCGGCTCGGCGGAATGCGCCCCGGACGTCAGCGTGCTGTGGGCCAGGCAGGTCCCGGACGATTTCCATGCCCGCTTCAGCGCGCTATCGCGCAGCTACATCTACCGGATCGTGAACAGGGGGGTCCGGCCGGCCATCGACCGCGGCCACGCCTGCTGGTTGCGTCGGCCGCTGGACGCCGAGGCCATGCACGCGGCTGCGCAGTCCCTGGTGGGTGAGCACGATTTCTCTGCCTTGCGGGCTGCGGGGTGCCAGTCGCCGACGCCGGTACGCCGGGTGCTGGGCGTGGCGGTGCGGCGCGATTCAGGCCGTGTCGAAATCCGCATCACCGCCAACGCATTCCTGCACCACATGGTGCGCAATGTTGCCGGCGCGCTGATCGCTGTCGGCGTGGGCGACCGGCCCGTGCGCTGGGTCGCGGAGCTGCTCGCCTCGCGGGACCGGACCCAGGGTGGCGTCACGGCGCCGCCGCAGGGCCTCTATTTTGCCGGCGTCGCCTACGACCCCCGCTGGGGGCTGCCGACCGAGGCTGCAGGCTTGCGGTAGACTGCGCGCGGCCGTCCTGGAGACGCACGTGACCTGGTTCGAGAAGATCATTCCCTCGCGCATCAAGACGGAGCGACGTTCGCGCTCCGTACCGGAAGGACTCTGGATCAAGTGTCCGGCCTGCGACGCGGTGCTGTACCGGGCGGAACTCGAGCGAAACCTGCAGGTGTGCCCGAAGTGCGCGCACCACATGCGGATCACAGGACGCGAGCGGTTGATGCGATTCCTCGACGAGGGTTCGCCGCGCGAGATCGCGACCGAAGTGGAGCCCGAAGATCCGCTGCGTTTCCGCGACACCAAGAAATATCGCGATCGCCTGATCGCCGCGCAGAAACTGACCGGCGAGAAAGATGCGCTGGTCGTACTGGTCGGGACGGTCAAGGGTCTGGAACTGGTCGCCTGCGCGTTCGAGTTCCGCTTCCTGGGCGGCTCGATGGGCTCGGTGGTCGGCGAGCGCTTCGTGCGCGCGGCCGAGCATTGCCTGGCGAACCGGTTGCCGCTGGTGTGTTTCTCCGCAAGCGGGGGCGCCCGCATGCAGGAGGGCCTGCTGTCGTTGATGCAGATGAGCAAGACCAGCGCGGCGCTTGCGCGCATGGCCGAGCAGCGCCTGCCGTTCATCTCGGTGCTCACCGATCCGACGACCGGCGGCGTTTCGGCGAGCCTCGCAATGCTGGGCGACCTCAACATCGCCGAACCGCGTGCGCTGATCGGATTTGCCGGACCGCGCGTCATCGAGCAGACGGTGCGCGAGACTCTGCCCGAGGGCTTCCAGCGCAGCGAGTTCCTGCTCGAGCACGGGGCGATCGACCTGATCCTGGACCGGCGCGATCTTCGCGACCGGATCTCGAGCCTGCTCGCGATGATGATGGGCCAGCCGCGGCTGGAGACTCAGGCCGAGCCTGCCTGAGATGCCCCCCGGCCCCCGTTTCCCGGGCCTGGACGACTGGCTGGCCTGGCAGCAGACCCTGCATCCCGCGGCAATCGAACTGGGCCTTGACCGGGCACGCCGCGTGCTGGTGCGCACTGGCTGGCGCCGACCGTCCTGCCCGGTCATCACGGTAGGGGGGACCAATGGCAAGGGATCGTGCGTAGCGATGCTTGCGTCGATGCTGCAGGCTTCGGGCCGGCGGGTCGCGACCTTCACCTCGCCGCACCTGGTCGACTACCGGGAGAGGATCCGTATCGACGGCACGCCCGTGTCGGTGGCATCGCTGGTCGCCGCGTTCGAACGCATCGCGGATTCGCTCGGCAGCGATTCGCTGACATTCTTCGAGTTCAACGCCCTCGCGGCGCTGCTGGTGTTCGAGACGGCCGGGCCCGACGCGGTCGTGCTCGAAGTCGGCATGGGAGGGCGACTCGACGCGGTCAACCTGGTGGACGCCGATGCGTCGGTGGTCGTGTCGGTCGGCCTCGACCACACGGAGTGGCTGGGGTGTGACCTCGAAAGCATTGGTCGTGAGAAGGCGGGGATCCTGCGGCGCGGACGCCCCGCGATCGTCGGCATGGCGTCACCGCCGCGCTCGGTGCTGGAGGTCGCGGAAGCGGTCGGTGCGGTGTTGTTGCTGCGCGGGCGCGACTTCGACTGCGCAGTGCAGCCGGAAGGCACGTGGCGATACCACGATGCCGCAGGCGAGCTCGACGCTCTGCCGGCGCCTGCGCTTGCGGGGATCGCGCAGATCGGCAATGCGGCAACGGCGCTGGCCACGTTGCGCGCGCTCAAGGGCCGGCTGCCTGTCGAGCGAGACGCGCTGGAGGAGGGGCTGCGTCGCGTAAGACTCCCCGGGAGGTTCCAGCGAATTGCCGACACACGCGGATTCGAGTGGGTGCTCGACGTGGCCCACAACCCGGACGCGGCGCGCACGCTGGCGGCCAACCTGTTGCATTGCCCGGCGGCGGGGAAAACCGCCGCCATCTGCGGCATGCTCGGCGACAAGGACATCGAGGGTGTCGTGGGCATCCTCGGCGCCCGCGCCAGCCGCTGGATCGCCGCCGACACGGACGGCCCGCGGGGCATGCTCGAACACGCGCTTGCCACCCGCGCCGCGTCTGTTGGCGTCACCATGGAGCACGGCGGCACCGTGGCGGAGGCGATGGAGCTTGCCACGGCTGATGCGGTCAAGGGTGACCGGATCGTGGTGTTCGGGTCGTTCCACACGGTCGGGCCGGCACTCGAGTACCTGGGACAGTCACGACTGGACGGCGGGAACCCGCGGGTCTGGCTATAATTTTCACCATGGACAAAGCGCTCAAGGCGAGACTGATCGGTGCCGCAGTGCTGGTGGCGCTGGCGGTCCTGTTGATTCCGGAACTCCTCTCAGGCCGGAAGGCGGGCAACGCCGGGGACGAGGTGGCAGCAGCCTCACCCGGTACCCGGACATTCACGATCGAACTGGCCGGATCCGTCCCGGACCCGGCACCCACTGCGAGATCGGCGTCGCCCTCGATTTCGGGTACCGAGCCCGCCCAGGAGCCGCCGCCGGCGAGCGGACCAGCGAGTGCGACGCCGGATGCCGCGCCTGCCTCCCGGGCAGACGGGAAGACTGCCGATCAGCCACCAGCGCGTGATGCGGGGGCTGCTGCGCCAGCACCGCAGCGTCCTGCGCCTGAGGCGAAGGTGAATGCGCCGGCACCTGCTGCCAGGTCCGATGCCGCGGCCAGCACCGTGAAGGGCGGATGGGCCGTGCAGGTCGGGGCATTCAGCACTGCCGAGAAGGCCAACAAGCTGGCGGCGGAGCTTAAATCGGCGGGATTCCGCGCGTACGTCTCGCCGGTTTCGAAGTCGGGCAAGACGCTGCAGCGCGTCCGCGTGGGGCCCGAGGCCGATCGTTCGCGCGCCGAAGGCATCGCTGCCAAGCTGAAAGCGCGCGGCCTGCCCGCGACTGTGGTCGCAAGCGATTGACCATGCTCTGTTAGACTGCCGCGCCACCTAGTGGCTGCCTGGCACCAGGATACGATTCGCATGACGACAGTGGATTACATCATCGTAGCGGCGCTGGTCCTGTCCACCCTGTTTGGCGGAATTCGCGGGTTCCTGCGCGAGTCGGTGGCGCTGCTCGGCTGGCTGGTCGGGCTCTGGCTTGCGTGGCGCTACGCGGACCGCGTCGAGCCGTATCTCGGCGGCGCCATCAAGGACACGCTGCTGCAGCCCTGGGTGGCCCGCGCACTGGTGCTGCTGGCCGTCGTGGTCGCTGCGTGGCTGCTGGGCAGCCTGCTCAGCTACCTCGTGCAGCGATCCGGCCTCACGCTTGGGATGGACCGGCTGCTCGGAGCGCTGTTCGGCGTCGTCCGCGGCGCGGTAATCGTCGGATTCGCGGTAATGCTTGGCCAGGCTGCGGAACTGCAGGGCGAAGACTGGTGGCGGTCCTCGCGCCTGATGCCGCTCGGCCAGGAAATGGCCACCGTGCTGCGCGGATACGTGGAGACCGGCAGCGAGTACCTGCAAGAAGCGCTTCCGGAAACCTGAGGCAGCACCATGTGCGGCATCGTCGGCATCGTCGGTAGCACCCCGGTCAACCAGCAGATCTATGACGCGTTGACGGTGCTCCAGCATCGTGGGCAGGACGCGGCCGGCATCATGACCGCGCAGGCCGGCGAACTGTCCATGCGCAAGGACATCGGCCTGGTGCGCGACGTCTTCCAGCAGCGTCACATGCTTCAGCTCAAGGGCAACAGCGGCATCGGCCACGTACGCTACCCGACCGCCGGTTGCGACAGCTCGGACGAGGCGCAGCCCTTCTACGTCAATTCTCCCTTCGGCATCTGCCTGGCTCACAACGGCAACCTGACCAATGCCGCCGAGCTGGCGGACGTGCTGATCCGCGAGGACCGGCGCCACCTCAACACCAGCTCGGACTCGGAAGTGCTGCTGAACGTGCTCGCGAGCGAACTGCAGCGCTTCGGCACGCCGCGGGCGACGCCGGCCGACATATTTGCGGCGCTGTCCGCGGTGTACCGCCGCATCCGCGGTGGCTATGCCGTCGTGGCGATGATCATGGGCCACGGGGTCGTCGGTTTTCGCGACCCGCACGGCATTCGTCCGCTTGTGATCGGCACGCGCGAAGGACCCAAGGGCCGTGAGTACATGCTCGCCTCCGAGAGTGTCGCCCTCGACCAGGCAGGGTACCGACGGCTGCGCGACGTGGGGCCGGGCGAGGCGGTGTTCGTGGATGAACAGGGCCAGATGCACAGCAAGCAGTGCGTCGCGGCGCCGCGCCACACGCCCTGCATCTTCGAGTACGTCTACTTCGCGCGGCCCGACTCGATCATGGACAACATCTCCGTCTACAAGGCGCGCATGCGCATGGGCGAGTTGCTGGCCGAAAAGATCAGGAACGAGCGGCCCGAGCACGACATCGACGTCGTGATACCGGTGCCGGATACCAGCCGTACCAGCGCGTTGCAGGTCGCGCAGCTGCTGGGCGTGAAGTACCGCGAGGGCTTCATCAAGAACCGCTACATCGGCCGCACCTTCATCATGCCGGGCCAGGAGCAGCGGTCGAAATCTGTGCGCAGCAAGCTGAACGCCATCGACCTCGAGTTTCGCGGCCGTAACGTGCTGCTGGTGGACGATTCCATCGTGCGCGGCACCACTTCCGCGCAGATCATCGAGGTCGCGCGCGAGGCTGGCGCCCGCAAGGTCTATTTCGCGTCGGCGGCTCCGCCGGTGCGTTACCCGAACGTCTACGGCATCGACATGCCGGCGGCATCGGAACTGGTCGCGGCCGGCCGCACCGAGCAGGAGGTCGCGCGCATCATCGGCGCCGACTGGCTCATCTACCAGGACCTCGACGACCTGGTGCAGGCCGTGCGTCACCACGATGCACAGGTCACCGAGTTCGACACCTCGTGCTTCTCCGGCGAGTATGTGACCGGCGACGTCACGCCGGAGTACCTTGCCCGCCTGCAGGCCGAGCGGTCCGACCTGGCCAAGACCGAGCGCAGCACGTCGAGCGGCGGGCGCGGCCCGCTCAGGGTTGTCGGCGGGCCGTGAACGGCCGCGCCGCGGAATGACGGTCAGGGCACTAATCGTCAGCGATCGGCCCGAATTCCGGCAGCTGCTCGCCCACCATGTCACGCTCGAGTGGCGGGACGCTCTTCCGGCCGAGTACGAGCCCGCCAGGCGCGGCCGGCTGCAGGCCTCGTTTCGCGGGTCGGTCTACGACGTGGTGCTACTCGACCACGAGGTGCAGGAAGGTCGCGGGCTCGAATGGCTCGAGGACCTGGGCGATCGGGCAGGATTTCCACCGATCGTCTACTTCGCGCCAGCGGGCGACGAGCGCGCAATGCGCGCCGGGGCCTCGCGGGTGCTGGCCCGGCTGGAGTTCGATCACGAGCAGTTCGCCGCGGCGCTGCGCGAAGCGCTCGTCGAACGCCACAACGTGCTGGCGGGTACCTCGCGAGCCGCCCTGGAGCCGCCGCCGCCCGACCGGTTCGGTTCGGTGCGGATCCGCGGTTATCGCTGCGTCCGACGCATCGCCGTCGGCGGCTCTTCCAGCGTGTTCCTGGCAGCGGTCGAAGGCACCGGCGAGGCACGTGTCCTCAAGGTATTCCGCCAGGTTCCGGACGCGGTGGAGGGCACGACGACGTTCGATCGCTTCCTGCGCGAGTTCGACCTCGCCGCCCGGCTCGATCACCCGAACATCGCACGCATCCACGACCTGGGCGTGGCCGACGACCACGTCTACCTGGCGATGGAGTACTTTCCGGGCGGCGACCTGCGCTCGAGGATGAGCGGACCCCTGCCGTGGCGTGATGCGCTCGTGTACGTGCGCCAGCTCGCGGCTGCGCTCGGTGCCCTGCACGACATCGGCGTGCTGCACCGGGACGTGAAGCCCGGCAATGTGCTGCTGCGCGGCGACGGCAGTGTTGCGTTCATTGACTTCGGGCTGGCGCGACAGCTCGACCTGGACAGCGACATCACTGGCAACGGCGCGATTTTCGGCACGCCGCACTACATGAGTCCGGAGCAGGGGCACGGGCTCACGCTCGACGGGCGCAGTGACCTCTACAGTCTCGGCATCGTCCTGCACGAGATGCTCAGCGGCGTGAAACCGTTCCGCGCCGAGACGCCGCTGGCGGTGATCTACATGCACGCCAACGAGCCGCTGCCGCGCCTGCCGCCCGCGGTTGCGCACCTGCAGCCGCTGCTTGACGTACTGCTTGCGAAACGGCCGGCGGACCGGCCGGCCTCGGCCGCCGAGATCATCGCGCGCGTTGACGAGCTGCTCGGACTGGCGGCGGCCTGATGGCGGTGCCCGGCGGGCTGCTCGGCGCGCCGACCGACCCGGCGTGGTTCGAGGCTGCTGTCGCGCGCGTGGACGAACTGCTGATCGACCATGCCAACTGCGAGAAGAAGGCTGCCTCGACCGCGCTGTCGATCATGTTCGCCTACCCCGAAGACTTCGAGCTGGCCGATCGAATGTCGCGGCTGGCACGCGAGGAACTGCGGCATTTCGAGCTGGTGCAGCAGAAGATTACGCAGCTCGGCGTCGAGTTCCGGCGACTTTCCCCGTCGCGATACGCGGATGGCCTGCGACGTGCGCTGCGGCGCGCAGAGCCGGGGCGGTGCGTCGACCTGCTGCTCTGCGGGGCGCTGATCGAGGCGCGTTCGCACGAGCGCTTCGTCGGGCTCGTCGAGCGACTGCCCGCACCGCTGGCGGAGTTTTATGCATCGCTGGCGGCGGCCGAGTCGCGGCATGCGGGGCTTTACCTGAGGCTGGCCGACAAGCGCGGGACCGACGCGGCGTCGCGGCTTGAGCAGCTGTCCGAGGTGGAGGCGGAACTCGCGACCTCGCCGGATCCGCAGTTCCGGTTTCATTCGGGGACGCCCGGGTAGCCCAGCGGCGATGGAGCCGCCTGTCGGGGCGGAGGAAGTTCCATGCCGGGGCGTCGCGCGGCATGGACGCCGCGCGCGAGCCCCCAGGGATGGGTTCACGGCGTCCCCGGAATGGAACTTCCTCCGCCACGGAAGGCGGCAAGCCGCCTTGAGTCAGCGCGGCAACGAGCGCAACTGAAACCCGGCCGGCGACCACGCGAGCACGCTGCCCTGCGTGTGCCAGTCACCGAGCACGATGCGGCGTACTTCGTCGCCGTCCACCACCAGTTCGTGCACCGCGGGGCGGTGGGTGTGGCCGTGGATCATCGTCGATACGCCACTCTCGCGAAACGTCTCGGCGACCGCGTGCGCATTGACGTCCATGATCTCAGGCGCGGTATTTCCGGTGTGCATGCGGCTGCCTTCGCGCATCCTCGCAGCCAGCGCGCGCCGCCGCGCCAGGCTCAAGTGCGCCAGCGTCCACTTTACGATCGGGTTGCGAACGATGCGCCGCAGGCGCTGGTAGCTGGTGTCGTCGGTGCAGAGGAGGTCGCCGTGCATCAGCAGCACCCGCTCGCCGTGGACTTCGACGATGGTGCCGTCGTCGATCAGCCGGGCGCCGGTCTCGTCGCAGAAGCGCCGGCCGATCAGGAAGTCCCGATTGCCGTGCATCACGAAGCAGGGCACGCCGGAATCGGTCAGTCGCCTGAGCGCCGTGACGATTTCCCGTGCCGCCGGATCGGGATCGTCGTCGCCCAGCCACACCTCGAACAGGTCCCCGAGCACGTAGAGCGCGTCGGCGGAGCGCGCCTCTCCGTCCAGGAATGCCACGAACTGCCGCGCGATCCCGGGTGACTCGGGATCCAGGTGCAGGTCGGAGATGAAGAGTGTGGTCACGTGGCTGGGCGTCTGGCGATGGCGGATGTTACGGCGTTCGGGCGCGCGCGGGCCAGCGCCGGGGCCGTGGGCCCGCGATCCGGTAAGATGCGCGGCCATGTCGACTGCGACCCATACCACGCGATTCGCGCCGAGCCCGACGGGCAGCCTGCACGTCGGAAATGCCAGGACCGCTCTTTTCAACCTGCTTGCCGCTCGGTCGAGCGGCGGGCGCATGGTGCTGCGCGTCGAAGACACCGATGCCGAGCGCAGCGAGGAGCGTCACCTCGATCGACTGCTGGACGATCTCCGCTGGCTTGGCATCGATTGGGACGAGGGTCCCGGCGTTGGCGGTCCACACGGTCCGTACCGGCAAAGCGAGCGCGGCGCACTGCATGCCGAGGCGATCGCGCGGTTGCGCGAGGTGGGCCTCGCCTACCCGTGCTTCTGCACGCCAGAGGAATTGTCGCTGTCGCGCCGCACGCAGGTTGCCAGCGGTCGCCCGCCGCGCTACGCGGGCACCTGTGCCGCGCTCACGGCAGAAGAGGCCAAGGGGCGTGTCGCGGCGGGCAGGGCCCATGCCATGCGCTTCCGGATCCCGGCGGGACGCGTGATCGAATTCGAGGACCTGGTCCACGGCGCACAGCGTTTCGCGAGCGAGGACATCGGGGATTTCGTCGTGAGCCGCGCGGACGGATCCGCTGCATTTTTTCTGGGCAATGCCGTGGATGACGCGGCGATGGGTGTCACGCTGGTGTTGCGTGGCGATGACCACCTGGCCAACACGCCGCGCCAGATCCTGCTGCTCGAGGCACTCGGTTTGCCGGTGCCGCGTTACGGGCACCTGCCGCTGGTGCTCGGTTCCTCGGGAGCGCCTCTTTCGAAGCGCGACGGTTCGGCCGGCCTGCACGACCTGCGAGAACAGGGCTACCTGCCGGGCGCGATCAGGAACTACCTGCTGCGTCTCGGCCACACCTGCGGCATCGATGCCTGGCTCGAGGCCGACGCGATGCCCGCGCATTTCGACCTGGGCCGCGTCAGCCGCTCGGCGGCTCACTTCGACGAAGCCCAGCTCAGGCATTGGCAGCGCGAGGCGATAACGAATGCCGGCGTCGCGGAGCTGGTCGAATGGCTAGGCCCGAGGCTGGACGCGATCGCCGATCCGGCGCGCCGGGCGGAATTCGTCTCGGTCGTGCGCGGTAACCTGCTGTTCCCGGTCGATGCCGAGCCGCTGGTTGCGGTCGCCAATGGCGCGCCCCTGCAGCCGGAGCCCGCGGCGGAAGCTGCAATCGCCGAGGCCGGCGGCGAATTCTTCGCCAGGGCGCTGGGCGAGTGGATGGCCAATGCGGGAGACTTCAAGGCCTGGACGCGCACGGTCGGGTCCGCCACCGGCCGCAAGGGCGCAGCGCTCTATATGCCGCTGCGCTCGGCGCTGACCGGCATGACCCATGGCCCCGAGCTTGCGCCGCTCGCGGAGCTGATGGGGCGCGATGTCGTCGCCGCAATGCTCGCCGACGCCGCGCGGCGGGCCGGTTCGCAGGCGTGATGAAACGGGATTCCGGAGACACTGGACGATGCTGCAAATCCACAATTCGCTGACCGGCCGCAAGGAAACGTTCAGGCCGATCGTGCCGGGCGAAGTCCGCATGTACGTCTGCGGCATGACGGTCTACGACTATTGCCATCTCGGCCACGCCCGCATGCTGATCGCGTTCGACGTCGCGCGACGGCATCTCGCAGCGTCTGGTTACCGCGTCACCTTCGTGCGCAACATCACCGACATCGACGACAAGATCATCCAGCGTGCCGCACAGAACGGCGAGCCGATGGCGGCGCTGACCGAGCGGTTCATCGCTGCCTACCACGAGGACTGCGAGGCCCTGGGTGTGGCGCGCGCGGACCATGAGCCGCGCGCGACCGAGTACCTGCCGCAGATCATTGCGATGATCGAGACGCTGGTCGAAAAGGGGTATGCCTACGCTGGCGACAATGGCGACGTGTACTACTCGGTGTCGAGCTTCGCGCCGTACGGGCAGCTCTCCGGCAAGCGGCTCGCGGACCTGAGGGCCGGCGCGCGCATCGACGTGGATGAGGCCAAGCGCGATCCGCTCGATTTCGTGCTGTGGAAGGCTGCCAAGCCCGGCGAGCCTTCGTGGCAATCGCCCTGGGGGCCGGGGCGCCCCGGCTGGCATATCGAGTGCTCGGCGATGTCGGTGGACCTGCTGGGGACCCACTTCGACATTCACGGCGGCGGCATGGACCTGAAGTTTCCACACCACGAGAACGAGATTGCGCAGACCTGCGCGGCCTGCGACTCGAAGTTCGTGAACCTGTGGATGCACAACGGCTTCGTGCGCGTGGACGACGAGAAGATGTCGAAGTCGCTCGGCAACTTCTTCACCGTGCGCGAGGTGCTCGAGTGGGTACGCGATCCAGAGGTGGTTCGTTTCCTGATGATCTCGAGCCATTATCGCGGACCGATAAACTATTCGGACGACAGCCTGACACAGGCCGATTCGGCGCTCGAACGGCTCTACCTCGCGCTGCGCGGCGTCGAGCCGGCGGTTGGTGCGCCCGCGGGCGCAGCGACCGAGCGCTTCGTGGCCGCGATGGACGACGACTTCAATACGCCGGAGGCGATTGCTGAACTGCAGTCGCTGGCACGCACGGTGAATACCGCGAAGGCCGCGGGTCGTAGCGCGGAAGCCTCGCTCGCCGCGGCGGAACTTCGCGCGCTCGGGGCACGAATCGGGCTGCTCGGCCAGGATCCGGAAACCTTCCTGCGCAAGCGGCCACGCCGTGCGGCCGCGGGGGCTAGCGACGCCGAGCGAGCCGCGACTGTGGAAGGTGTCGAGGCCACGATCGAAGGCGGCGGCCCGTCGGATTCAGAAATCGAAGACCTGATTGCGCAGCGCGCTGCCGCGCGCAAGGGCAAGGACTTCAAGGAGTCCGATCGCATACGCGACCTGTTGGCTGCGGCGGGCGTGCTGCTCGAGGACCAGCCCGGCGGCAAGACCCTCTGGCGCCGCGGAAAGTAGTTGCAAGGAAAATAGGTGCCAGGCACCGAATTTCAGAAATTCGGTGCCTGGCACCTATTTTCGCTGTCCCCTAAAGGCGTTGCAGCGCTGATTCGAGCGTGTTCTTCATCAGGATCGCGACGGTCATCGGGCCGACGCCGCCCGGCACCGGTGTGATCCAGCCGGCGCGCTCCCGCGCCGCTTCGAAGTCGACGTCGCCCACGAGCTTGCCGTTCGGCAGGCGATTGATGCCGACGTCGACGACGATCGCCCCGGGCTTCACCCACTCGCCTGGCAGGATCCCCGGCTTGCCGACCGCCACTACCAGAAGGTCCGCGCGCTCCACGTGATCGCGAAGGTTCGGCGTGAAGCGGTGGCAGACGGTGACCGTCGCGCCGTCGAGCAGCAGTTCCAGTGCCATCGGGCGACCGACCAGGTTCGAGGCACCGACCACGACCGCGTGCAGGCCCTTGGTCGAAAGCCCGCAGCGGTCGAGCATCCTGACGACGCCGTACGGTGTGCAGGGCCGCATCAGCGGGTTGCGCAGCGCAAGCCGCCCCACGTTGTAGGGATGGAATCCGTCCACGTCCTTGTCCGGCGCGATGGCCTCGATTACGGCGTGCTCGTCGATGTGGTCGGGCAGCGGTACCTGCACGAGGATGCCGTCGATCGACGGGTCGGAGTTCAGCCGATGGATCAGGGTCAGCAGTTCCGTCTGCGTGGCGGAGTGCGGCAGGTCGTGGCTAACCGACACGAAGCCGCATTCATCGCAGGCTGCGCGCTTATTGCGTACGTAGACGTGCGAGGCTGGGTCGTCGCCCACCAGCACCACTGCGAGACCGGGCCGGCGCTTGCCGGACGCTGCGAGCCGGTCGCTTTCCGCGCGGACCTCGCGACGGATGTCCGCTGCGATGGCCTTGCCGTCGATGATTTTGCCAGCCATTCGCCTGGTTCCTCGCTGCCGGGGCGCGCATTCTGGCATGACGCTGGAGCGGGCCACGAGACTCGGTGTTCGCGAAATTGACGCTCGGGGTCGTCGTCCGTATGATTCGCGCTCCCGTGAAGGCACGATCCGGCGGTGGATCGGGCTCAGGCGGCGACCACGAGTCGGTGCAGGGGCGGGGCATGGCGCAGTCTGGTAGCGCATCTGCTTTGGGAGCAGAGGGTCGGGGGTTCGAATCCCTCTGCCCCGACCATCCGGACCGCGGCCTCGGACGATGCGCCCGTAGCTCAGCTGGATAGAGCATCGGCCTTCTAAGCCGAGGGTCGCAGGTTCGAGTCCTGCCGGGCGCGCCACGCTTGGGGAAATTCCGCTGGACGATGGTGGACGTAGCTCAGTTGGCAGAGCTCCGGGTTGTGGTCCCGGCGGTCGTGGGTTCGAGCCCCATCGTCCACCCCAGGTTTTCAGGTTGGGCCGTTAGCTCAGTTGGTAGAGCTGCTGACTCTTAATCAGTAGGTCGTAGGTTCGAGTCCTACACGGCCCACCAACTTCTCACTCCTGCATGCCGTGATAGAGCATCCGGATGAAGAGCCGGATCCCGTCACTTTCCTTCAACTCCTGGTAACGCATTCCCGAGCGACCGCCGATGTCGCGGATGTCGGCCATCAGTTCCGGATGGAACTGGCAGGTGAACGACCGGCGGATGCGTCGCGTCTCCCAGTCCTTGTAGTAGATGGAGGTTGCACTGACTTCCGTCCACGTCGCTGGATCGACGCGGGTCTGCGCGAGGATTTCAACCGCGTACGGGAGACTCAACAGCCACGCGACAGGGCTCACCGCCAGCGCGTGGCGCACCGGGATGATCGCGTCATGGAGGTGCTTGTAGGCCCAGTTGGCGAACAGGATCGCTTCCTCGTTTGCTTCGTCGCTGTGGAACATCTCGACCGTGAGCTCGCGCTCGATGGACATCACGACATCGATCACGCCCTCGAGCTCGTCGGCGACCAGCGCGTGCGCCTCGTGCATTTCCTCTGGAACGTGGGGCTGTTCTTCGCGCCGGCAGTAGGGCACCAGGCCGCGCGTGCCGACCTCGAGGCTTTCGTTCGGGGCAACCGCGAACCGCGGGTGATCCCATCCGGTCGCCACGATCTCTCCGCGCTTCATGATCCGCAGCGACTCACCGACGGATTCGATCCTTCGGCACAGGCGCTGCAGGGACTCCAGCGTGCGGCCGAGCGGGTCCATGGGCAATTTCGTGAGCGACTGTATCTCGCGCACGGCCCGCTTGATGAGGCGGATGTGCGACGCGGCAGCCAGCTGGTGACCGAGGCAGATGAAGAGCGTGGGGCCACTCGCGGTGGAGCGGCGCAGCAGCAGCTGGTCCACCAGTCGCAGCAGGTCGTCGAGTCCTGCCTTGCCGCCCTCGAAGCTCTGCGCATCGTGCACGGACGGGTTTCCGCCCCGCACGACGGTCGCGATACCGGCGCTCAGCACATTCGCCAGCCGCTCGGTGTCCCCGATACCGCTACGCCAGACCGGGTAGAGGATCGTGTCGGCGTCTGCGATCTGCTGCAACACGTAGGCGACGTTCTTCGAAGCTCGAACGGGCTCGCCGCGCGTGTTGACACCGACGTCACGCCACGGCTCGATGATCGAAACGCTCTGGCGATAGAGCTCTGGCATCTGAAGAAGGAAGCCGAGGTACTCCGGGCTCTCGATGACCTTCTCCAGCGGCGGGGTAAGGCCCTAGTCGAAGAGTCCCTCGCGGGCGAGCATGTCCCGGCCGGGAAACGGTGTCGGTGAGTTCCGGTCGCGGAGAAAGTACCCGAGGAGCGCGTGAACGGACTGCGGGCTCGAGGCGTGCTGGCCCAGGATTCCCGGGCGCGGCCGCCAGCCGAGGTGTTCGATGGAGATGCGCTTGGGCACGTATACGCTGGTCATCACGGCCAACTCGAGCAAGAGGCGTGCCATCTGTGCGTGGGCATCGGCATGGCGGTTATTCAGAAACTTATGCGGTCTTCTGCATCTCGCTGGTCACCGCCTGCACCCGGACGGGGCAGGCTCATCGATCGGCTTGCTCGATAGCGGTGCAGAACGTCGGCAAGTCGAGGTCTCGCGAGTTGTCCGCCGTCTTAGGTAGCTTCCCGACTGGTCGCAAAACCCTGCTGATGTGACGATCGGCTCGAGGCCGGGCCGTTGGTGCCTGGTTGGCGGCTGCAGCGAATCTGCCCAGGAGATCGCGATGGCAACCAGGAAGTCTGTTAGGACCGTGCTCGCGGCAGTTGCCGATCCGGCGGCGAGCGGGCAGATCGCGGCACGCAAGGCGGTCGAATTCGCCTGGCTGTTCGGCGCAGACGTGGTGCTCTACCACGCGTGTTACGAGTCCTCGCTGTCCGGCGGAGTTCTTTTCGACTCTGCACATCTCGCTGCAGCACGCCGCGACCATGTCGCCCGCGCCGCACGCGCGCTCAAGGAAATGGCAGGCTCACTCGGCGGTCCGGAGTCGCAGGTCCGGGTCCGTACTGAGTGGACGCGAGCCATTCCCGAGGCCGTCGCCCGTGCTGCGATTCGTGAAGGAGCGGACATCGTGGTGGCGGAACCGCGCTTCCGATCGTCGCGCACGCATCGCGGACTGTCGCGCATCGACTGGGAGGTTGCCCGCCTGTGCCCGGTGCCCCTGTTGCTGGCCCGCAGTTCGGCACCTTATTCGAAACCCCGGCTCCTGGCCGCGGTAGATCCAGGCGCACACGGGCTGCGAGTCTCGGCGCTCGACGCCGGCATCGTCGGCATGGCATCCGCGGTCGCGGCCGCCACCGATGGCAGCGTGCGACTCATCCACTGCATGCCCGAAACCAGCCTGGCACTCGCCGTCCGGCCCGCGGTGATGCGCCGAGAGCAGCAGCGCGTCAAGACCATGGTGCGGCACCTGGCGCGGGAAGCGGGGATCGCGGCGAAGGAAGTCATGATCGTGCCTGGAAACCCGGTCGAGGAATTGATCGACGCCGTGGCAACGGAGGACGCCGATATCCTGGTAATGGGCACCAACGTGCGGGGCCCGTTGCAGCAGCTGTTGATCGGCAGCACGACCGAGCAACTGATGCACGTTGCGCCGTGCGACATGCTGCTGGTCAAGCCGAACAGCTTTCGGCTGGCTTCCAGCCGCGGGTCGCGGAAATGAAGACCGGTACCGGATGACGCGAAAATGAAGAACGGGCCATCGGCAGCAGAAAATGACTGCGAAAGTCGCACCGGCGGCTCGGACTGCATGGCCGGAGGAGCGCCATTGGCATGCGCTGCCAGCCAGCGAGGTCCTGCGCCTTCTTGACGCGTCCTCGACCGGCCTCGGTCGGGCTGAAGCCGCAACGCGCCTCGAGCGCTGCGGCCCCAACGTGCTGCCCACGAAGCCTCCACCCGGTGTCCTGGAAATCGGTCTTCGGCAGCTCAAGAGCCCGTTGATCTACGTGCTGCTGGCGGCGGCCATGGCGGCGATCGCGCTCGGTGACCTGGGCGACGCGGGTTTCATCGGCCTGGTGCTTTTGATCAACTCAGGCGTAGGTGGATGGCAGGAGTGGCATGCCGAGCAGCAGAGCCAGGGCCTGCAGAAGCTGCTGTTGATTCGCGCCACGGTGCTGCGCGACGGCGAAGCGGTCGAGCTCGACAGCGCGGAGCTCGTGCCGGGGGATGTCGTGGCGCTCGAGAGCGGTCGGCGGGTGCCGGCAGACCTGCGCCTGCTCGATGCGCACAGCATGGAGATCGAGGAAGCGCTGCTCACCGGTGAGTCGCTGGCGGTGCTGAAGGATGCCGCCTGGACCGGTGGCGCCGACGCGGGGCCGGCCGACTGCCGGAACATGGCATTCGCTGGCACGACCATCGCCCACGGCCGCGCGCATGGCGTGGCCGTGGCGACCGGCGCGCGTACGGCTGTGGGTCGACTCGCCATCTCGATCGCGGCGGCGGGCGCAGGCAAGCCACCGCTGGTCGAGCGGATGGAGCGGTTCAGTCGCGTGATTGCGGTGGCCGTGCTGTCGGCCGCGGTCTTCATCGGCGCCGTCGCGGTGCTGGTGCACGACGCGAGCATCGGCATGATGTTCATGTTTGGCGTCGCACTGGCGGTTTCCGCGATCCCCGAAGGGCTGCCGGTTGCAATCACGATTGCATTGGCGATTGCGGCCCGCAGGATGGCCGCGCGCGGCGCCATCGTGCGCCGCCTCCCGGCGGTCGAGGGACTGGGCAGTTGCACGCTGGTCGCCAGCGACAAGACCGGCACGCTCACATGCAACGAGCTCACTGCGCGCGAGCTGTTCCTGAGCGATGGATCCCGGCACTCGGTCACCGGCGCGGGTTACGAGCCCGTCGGCGAGATAGAACCGCTGACTCGCGAACCGGCGCTGGTCGAACCACCGGCGCTGCGCGATCTGCTCGAGGTGGCCGCTGCATGTAACGAGGGCGACCTGTATCGCAGGGACGGTGCCTGGGGCTGGCGCGGCGATCCGACCGATATCGCGCTGCTCGCACTTGCCGGAAAGGGCGGCGTCGATCGCGAAACGCTGCTGGTGAGTCGACCGGTGGTGAACGGCATCCCGTTCGAACCCGAGCATCGCTTCGCCTGCAGCTGGCATACGGACGGCGGTCAGACCTGGGTGGCGGTCAAGGGCGCGCCGGAGCGGGTTCTCGAGATGTGCCGCCCGGCCCCGGACCGGTACGAGGCGGTGCACGCGGCGGCCGTTGACATGGCGAGCCGCGGAAATCGTGTCCTTGCGCTTGCGTCAGGTATCGTTGCGCGCGCGATGTCGCCGGGAGAGACGCCGGAGGAGCCGCGCGACCTGGAGTTCGCGGGCCTGGTCGGGCTGATCGATCCGCTGCGGCCGGGCGTGTCGGCGGCCGTGCGACGCTGCGACGACGCAGGCATCCGCGTGATCATGGTGACAGGCGACCACCCGGTCACGGCGCTGGCGATTGCGCGGGAAATCGGCATTGCAAGCAGGGAGACCGAAGTTGTTCATGGTGCCGACCTGCGTGCGGGCGACGACGAACTGATCCAGCGCTCAATCGAGACCGGCCGCGTATACGCGCGCGTGACGCCGGACCAGAAGCTCTCGATCGTGAAAGCCGCGCAGCGGGCCGGCCATTTCGTCGCGGTGACCGGCGACGGCGTCAACGATGCGCCGGCGCTGCGCCACGCCAACATCGGCGTGGCCATGGGTCGAGGCGGCACCGACGTCGCGCGCGATGCATCTGACGTGGTCCTGAGTGACGACAATTTCACAACCATCGTCGCGGGCGTGGAGGAGGGCAGGATCGCCTACCAGAACATCCGCAACGTCATATACCTGCTGGTCGCGGCCGGCGCGGCCGAGGTGCTCACGGTCGGCCTCGCAGTCATCATCGGCCTGCCGTTGCCGCTGCTGCCGGTGCAGCTGCTGTGGCTGAACCTGGTGACCAACGGTTTCCAGGACGTGACGCTGGTCTGCGAGCAGGGTCGCGGCGACGAGCTCGAGTCGCCGCCGCGCAGTCCGCGCGAACGGGTGTTCAACCGGCTGATGATCGAGCGGATCGCCCTCGGCGGCCTGTGGATGGGGCTGCTGGGGTTTGCCGCCTACGTTCTGATGCTGGCCATGGAGGTGCCTGTGCCTGATGCCCGCAACGCGCTGATGGTGCTGATGGTGCTGCTGCAGAACGTCGATACTTTCAACGCTCGCTCCGAGACGGTCTCGGCATTCCGGATGCCGCTGCGTCACAACCCGTTGCTGGTGCTCGGCGTGGCGGCCGCGCTGCTATCGCACGTCGCGGCGATGCACATTCCGCTGATGCAGCGGGTGCTCAGCGTCAGCCCGATCGGCGCAAGGGAGTGGCTGGTTCTCGGCGGGGCCGCACTCAGCCTGCTGGTGGTCATGGAAGTGCAGAAGGCCGTCTGGCAATGGCGAAACCGCTCACCGGCTCGCCGGCCGGCATGGCCCGTCAGCGGGGCATGAGAGCCGCGCAATTTGACAGGTCCGGGTGCGCAACTACCGGCCGGAAGATCATGGCCTTCGCGGTGCCGGACGATTCCCGGTAGATTTGCGCGGTCGTGCGCCCGAAGAAACATCCAGAACGGTTGATGGTCGCGTTGCCGGTCGTCGGCATCCTCGCGCTGCTGTCGCTGTTGCTCTTCGTGAGCATCGCGTCCGGCAAGGAGTGGGGTCGTGTGTTGCTGAATGCTTCGCACGGTCCGATCTTCGCGGGTGTCGCCGTGCTTCTCGGTTTCCTGCTTGCGCGGGGCAGGCGGCGGCGCGAACCACCCGGATGGCCCGATTGGGCGGTGTACGTCCAGTCCCTGGCAATCAGCGTCGCGCTCGGCGTCCTAATCGAATTCCTGCAGGGCTTCCAGGGCAGGCCGCCGTCGCTCTTTGACGTGATGACCGATACGGCCGGTGCACTGGCTGGCCTTTCGGCATGGTCATTGGTGTCTCGACCGGAGGCGGGCCAGCCAAAGGCGTTCGCCAGAGGGAACCCGCGCCTGGTCATTGCGCTCGGTCTCGCGGGCGCGGCGTTCGTGCTCTGGTGGCCAATACAGGTGGCGACCGCCTACGCGCATCGCGCCGCCGTCTTCCCGGCCATAGCCGACTTCTCGAATCCGCGTGGCCTCGATTTCGTCACCACCGACGGTCTTGGCGCCGCGATTGCCGACCTTCCAGCGCCGTGGTCCGCGCAGGCCGGCGAGCGCGCCCTCGAGATCCGCTACGACCCGAGCCATCCGCCGGCGGTACAGTTCGTCGAGCCGCAGGGAGACTGGCGCGGATTCAGCGTGTTTGCCGTGGACCTGACCAATTCCAGCCCAGCAGAGTTGTCGCTGGTGTTGCGGATCCTGGACGCCACGCATGACTGGTCCCACGAGGACAGGCTCAACCTGCCAGTCACTATTGCCCCGTTGACACGCACCACTGTGCGGGTTGCGCTTCCGGCGATCGAAGGTGCGCCAGCGTCGCGCCGCATGGACATGGCCCGGATCGCCAACGTGATGCTTTACGGCCGGACGCCCACCACGTCCGGCTCTCTTTACGTGTCGCGGATCTGGCTCGAGTAGCCTCGCGATCGCCCGAATCGGCCTTCGAGAGCCATTGCCAGAGCCCGGACCGTTCGTTGAAGAACTCCTTACAGATTGATTTCCCTATAGAATCCGCCCCGCTGCCCACAGGGGCGGGGGGCTTGCGAAAGTGGCGGAACTGGTAGACGCGCTGGATTTAGGTTCCAGTGGGTAATCCCCGTGAGGGTTCGAGTCCCTCCTTTCGCACCAGTCCCCGGCGGTACTCCCGCCGGGCCGATTCCATGGCAAAATACACGGCTTTCCCGGGCGGCCGCGAGTGCGCCCCAGACCCTTCCGAGGATCGATGAGCATGCAGGTTTCCGTCGAACAGACCGGGGCGCTAGAGCGCCGCATGGAAGTGAGCGTACCGAGCGATCGCGTCGAACAGGCGATCGACAAGCGCCTGCAGCAGGTCAGCCGCACGGCGAAGCTGAAAGGCTTCCGCCCGGGCAAGGTCCCGCTCAAGGTAATCCGCCAGCAGTTCGGTGCCCAGGTGCGCCAGGAAGTCGTTGGCGACCTGATGCAGTCGAGCTTCGCCGAGGCCGTCACGCAGCAGAAGTTGAGCCCTGCAACGGGCCCGCGTATCGAGCCGATCGCGATGGCGGCCGGCGAAGACCTGAAATACCGGGCCGTATTCGAGGTGTTTCCGGAGGTCGCGCTCGCAAACGTCGATGGGCTCGAAGTCACGCGACCGGTAGCCGACGTCGCCGAGGCGGACATCGACGCGATGGTCGAGAACCTGCGAGCACAGCGTCCTAACTTCAACGATGTCGAGCGCGAGAGCATCAACGGCGACCGGGTCACGATGGACTTCGTGGGCCTGCTCGACGGCGCCGAGTTCGAAGGCAGCAACGGCACCGATGTGGTCGTGCAGCTCGGCGGCGGGCGCATGCTGGCCGAGTTCGAGGCGGGCATCGTCGGCATGAAGGCGGGCGACGAGCGCAAGATCGACGTGCGCTACCCCGACGGATATCACAACGCGTCGCTGGCCGGCCGCACCGCCACGTTCGATGTGCACATGAAGAAGGTCGAGGAAAAGCTCCTGCCCGACCTCGACGACGCATTCTGCCTGGAGTACGGCGTCACGGAAGGCGGCATAGCCCAGTTGCGCAGCGAGGTCGCCGACAACATGCGACGCGAACTCGAAAGCAATGTGCGTGCCCGCCTGCGGCAGCAGCTGCTCGACAAGCTTCTCGCAGCCAATCCAGTGGAAGTGCCGAAGAGCCTGGTCGACGCCCAGGTGCGCGAAATGCAGGTCGATACCGCGCGCCGCATGGGCGCCAAGGACGCCTCGCAACTGCCGCCGCCGGATTCGTTCGTCGAGCCCGCGCGTCGTCGCGTCGCGCTCGGCATCCTGGTCGGTGAGCTGATCAAGACCCGCGGCATTGCGATCGACCGCGAGCGTGTCGAGACTCGGCTCGCAGACCTGGCCGGCAGCTACCCGGATCCGACGGCGATCCTCAAGGCCTATCGCCAGAATGCGGACGCGATGCGCCAGGTCGAGAACATGGTGCTCGAGGACCAGGTCGTGGACTACCTGCTCGAGCACGCAAAGGTCACCGACCAGCCGACGACGTTCAAGGAAGTGATGAACTTCGGCGCGTGATACGTTTCCGCGCCGCAAGGGCCCGCCGGTCGATACGTCCGGCGCCTTTGCCTTACACTAGTCGTCAATTGCCAGTCACGGGTCATCCTTCGTCATGCCACTCACGCCCCCCAGCGCCATGAATCTCGTTCCCATGGTGGTCGAGCAGACCGCCCGCGGCGAACGCGCCTACGACATCTACTCGCGTCTGCTGAAGGAGCGGGTGATCTTCGCCGTCGGCGAGGTCGAGGACCACATGGCGAACCTGATCGTGGCCCAGCTGCTGTTCCTGGAGTCCGAGAACCCCGAGAAGGACATCGCGCTCTACATCAACTCGCCCGGCGGGTCGGTGAGCGCTGGGCTCGCCGTCTACGACACCATGCAGTTCATCAAGCCCGACATCAGCACGATCTGCGTGGGCCAGGCCGCCAGCATGGGCGCGGTGCTGCTCGCGGCCGGCGCGAAGGGCAAGCGCTTCTGCCTGCCGCACTCGCGCGTGATGATCCACCAGCCGCTCGGCGGCTTCCACGGCCAGGCCACCGACATCGAGATCCACGCCCGCGAGATCCTGGACGCCCGCGAGCGCCTGAACCGGATCCTGTCGACCCACACCGGCCAGACCATGGATCGCATCAAGCACGACACCGACCGCGACAACTTCATGACCGGCGAGCAGGCTATTGCCTATGGCCTGGTCGACGAGGTACTGCGCAAGCGCGTCTCGCCGGCCCCGGCACCCCCGGCGCCCGCGGGTTGAGCCGGGCCGGGCGACTTGGGGGGTAACTTAAGTCGCTGTCCCGTCAGGGTTTTTTGCGGCTGGCGCGGCTGCATGGTATAAGCCACGGGGGTCCGCCGCCGGCGGTCCCGACAGTGCCCGGAAGGGCGGAAAAGCAAGGGCAGGGCATGGCTGACGAATCACGCGGCAAGAGCGACGACGGCAAACTTCTCTATTGCTCCTTCTGCGGCAAGAGCCAGCATGAGGTCCGCAAGCTGATTGCCGGGCCGTCGGTGTTCGTCTGCGACGAGTGCGTGGAGCTCTGCAACGACATCATCCGCGAGGAACTCGAGGAAAAGGCCGAGAAGACCCGCGAGAAGCTGCCGAAGCCGCACGAGATCAAGCATGTGCTCGACGAGTACGTGATCGGCCAGGAGCGCGCCAAGAAGGTTCTCTCGGTCGCCGTCTACAACCACTACAAGCGTCTGCAGACCCGCGGTCCCGGCGCGAAGCGCGACGAGGTCGAACTCGCCAAGAGCAACATCATGCTGATCGGCCCGACGGGCAGCGGCAAGACGCTGCTGGCCGAGACGCTGGCGCGGCTGCTGAACGTGCCGTTCACGATCGCGGACGCCACCACGCTGACCGAGGCGGGCTACGTCGGCGAAGACGTCGAGAACATCATCCAGAAGCTGCTGCAGAAGTGCGACTACGATGTCGAGAAGGCGCAGACCGGCATCGTCTACATCGACGAGATCGACAAGATCTCGCGCAAGTCCGACAACCCGTCGATCACCCGTGACGTGTCCGGCGAGGGCGTGCAGCAGGCGCTGCTGAAGCTGATCGAGGGCACGATCGCGTCGGTTCCGCCGCAGGGCGGGCGCAAGCATCCACAGCAGGAATTCCTGCAGGTGGACACCGGCAACATCCTGTTCATCTGCGGCGGCGCATTCTCGGGCCTCGAGAAGATCATCCTGAACCGCACGCAGAAGAGCGGCATCGGCTTCGTCGCCGAGGTCCGTGAGCAGGGCGAGCGGCCGCACGGCAGCGACCTGTTCCACGACGTCGAGCCCGAGGACCTGATCAAGTACGGCCTGATCCCCGAGTTCGTGGGCCGCCTGCCCGTGGTCGCGACGCTCGACGAACTCGACGAGGCTGCGCTGATGCAGATCCTCACCGAGCCGCGCAACGCGCTCACCAAGCAGTACCGCCGGCTCTTCGACATGGAAGGCGTCGAGATCGAGTTCCGCGACGAGTCGCTGCGGGCGGTGGCGCGCAAGGCGATGCAGCGCAAGACGGGTGCGCGCGGGCTGCGCACCATCCTCGAGAACGTGCTGCTCGACATCATGTACGACCTGCCGGGCATGCGTAACGTGCAGAAGGTCGTCATCGACGACGACGTCATCAAGGGCGAATCGAAGCCGTATCTCGTATACGGCGCCGAGGAGCCGCGCATCGCCGCCGTCGAAGAGCGCCGCACGGGCTCGGACAACTGATCAGGGAAAAGGGGACATTCCCCTGGTCCCGAGAAAATAGGTGCCTGGCACCTATTTTCTCCAGTTGGCCCGAAAACAGGTGCCAGGCGCCTGTTTCCCCACATTCCCTATTGAATCTGGGTGCCGCGTCCCCAAAGATGTCGCTATCTGAGCGGCAGCGCCCCGGACCAGTGTGGCCCGGCGGTGCACCTGTCCGTATCCCGCCCCGGAGACCCTGACAAGTGACGAAAGCACCCACCGAGACCCCGGCCGCGACCACCCCTGATTCGCTTCCGGTACTGCCGCTGCGCGACGTGGTGGTCTATCCGCACATGGTCATCCCGCTGTTCGTGGGCCGCGAGAAGTCCATCCTCGCCCTCGAGCAGGCGATGAAGGTCTCCAAGCAGATCCTGCTGCTAGCGCAGAAGCAGGCGGACGTGGACGACCCCGAGGCAAAGGACCTCTACGACGTCGGCACGGTCGCGACCATCCTGCAGCTGCTGAAGCTGCCCGACGGCACCGTCAAGGTGCTGGTCGAGGGTGGCGATCGTGCGAAGGTCGAGTCGCTCGAGGCGGGCGATTACTTCATCGCGAAGGTGAGCCTGCTCGGCGACGGCGAGCCCTACGACGAGCGCGAGATGGACGTGCTGGTGCGCTCGGTGGTCTCGCAGTTCGAGCAGTACGTGAAGCTGAACCGCAAGGTCCCTCCCGAGATCCTCACCTCGCTGGCCGGCATCGAGCAGCCGGGTCGCCTGGCTGACACGGTGGCGGCGCACATGTCGCTGAAGCTCGACGCGAAGCAGCGGATCCTGGAGGTCCAGGAGGTCCGCAACCGTCTCGAGCACATCCTCGCGCTGATCGAGGGCGAGATGGACGTGCTGCAGATCGAGAAGCGCATCCGCGGCCGCGTGAAGCAGCAGATGGAGAAGAGCCAGCGCGAGTACTACCTGAACGAGCAGATGAAGGCGATCCAGAAGGAACTGGGCGAGATGGACGATGCGCCCAACGAGATCGCCGAGCTCGAGAAGCGGATCGCGCGGGCGGGCATGCCCAAGGAGGCGCGCGAGAAGATCAAGTCCGAGCTTGCGAAGCTGAAGCTGATGTCGCCGATGTCGGCGGAGGCGACGGTGGTCCGCAATTACATCGACTGGGTGGTGAAGGCACCCTGGCGCCGGCGCACCAAGGTCAAGCAGGACCTCGCCGGTGCGGAGGCGGTGCTGAACGAGGACCACTTCGGGCTGGAGAAGGTCAAGGAACGCATCGTCGAATACCTCGCCGTGCAGCAGCGCGTGCAGAAGCTGAAAGGCCCGATCCTGTGCCTGGTGGGGCCGCCCGGCGTCGGCAAGACTTCGCTCGGCCAGTCGATCGCTCGTGCGACCAACCGCAAGTTCGTGCGCATGTCACTCGGTGGCGTGCGCGACGAGGCGGAAATCCGCGGCCATCGTCGTACCTACATCGGCTCGATGCCCGGCAAGATCATCCAGAACATGGCGCGAACGGGTGTCAGGAACCCGCTGTTCCTGCTCGACGAAGTGGACAAGATGTCGATGGACTTCCGCGGCGACCCTTCGTCCGCGCTGCTCGAGGTGCTCGATCCGGAACAGAACTCGACCTTCAATGACCATTACCTCGAGGTCGATTTCGACCTCTCCGAGGTTATGTTCGTCTGCACGGCTAACAGCCTCAACATCCCGGCGCCGCTGCTCGACCGCATGGAAGTGATCCGGCTGCCCGGCTACACCGAGGACGAGAAGGCCAACATCGCCCGTCGCTACCTGCTGCCGAAGCAGGTGAAGGCCAACGGACTGAAGGACGACGAGATCAAGGTGAACGACGCGGCGATCCTGGAGATCATCCGTCACTATTCCCGGGAGGCAGGCGTGCGCAACCTCGAGCGCGAGCTGTCAAAGATCTGCCGCAAGGCGGTCAAGGAACTGCTGCTCGAGAAGAACCGCAAGCAGGTGGCGGTGACGCCGAAGAACCTGTCGAAGTACCTGGGCGTGAAGCGCTTCCGCTACGGTCGCGCCGAGGATGCCGACCAGGTCGGGCAGGTGACGGGCCTCGCGTGGACCGAGGTGGGCGGCGAGCTGCTGACGATCGAGGCGGCGGTCATGCCCGGCAAGGGCAAGCTCACGCACACGGGCCAGCTCGGCGAGGTGATGCAGGAGTCCATCCAGGCCGCGATGACCGTGGTGCGCAGCCGTGCGGCGGTGCTCGGGCTCGAGCCCGAGTTCTACCAGAAGGCAGACGTGCACATCCACGTGCCGGAGGGCGCAACGCCGAAGGACGGACCGAGCGCCGGCGTCGGCATGTGCACCGCGCTGGTGTCGGCGCTGACCCGCAGCCCGGTGCGCAGCGACGTGGCGATGACCGGCGAGATCACGCTGCGCGGCGAGGTGCTGCCGATCGGCGGCCTCAAGGAGAAGCTGCTTGCGGCGCACCGCGGCGGCATCCGGACCGTGCTGATTCCCGACGAGAACGTAAAGGACCTTGCCGAGATTCCCGACAACATAACGGGCAACCTCGAGATCAAGCCGGTAAAGTGGATCGACGAGGTTCTGCAGCTGGCGCTCAGGACCATGCCGCAACCCGTGACCGCACCCGCTGCAGCGGACGTCGGGAAGCCGGCCAAGCGGCAGGGGCGGCGCCCGGGCAAGCCGGTCCATGCGCACTGACGACCCGTACATGGCAAACAGGAGAAGCGAACGATGAACAGGAACGAACTGGTTGAAGCTGTGAGCGAGCGCACCGGGCTCGCACGATCCGATGCAGCGCAGGCGATTGAAGCCGTGCTCGCGGCCATCACCGAGGCAATGCGCGTTGGGGATACCGTGACCCTCTCGGGTTTCGGGAGCTTCGTTGCGAAGTCCCGCGCCGCCCGGACCGGCCGCAATCCGCGCACCGGCGAGGCGATCGCGATCCCGGCCAGCCGGGCGCCGACGTTCAAGGCTGGAAAGGGCCTGAAGGATGCCCTAAACTAGCCAGCTCCCCAGGGAGCGCGGGTGCTTAGCTCAGCTGGGAGAGCGACGCCTTTACACGGCGTAGGTCGGGGGTTCGATCCCCTCAGCACCCACCAGAAAAACGCGGAGTGGTAGTTCAGTTGGTTAGAATACCGGCCTGTCACGCCGGGGGTCGCGGGTTCGAGTCCCGTCCACTCCGCCAACTTTCGCTGACGATGAGAGCCCGCACCAGCGGGCTTTCTCATAACCGCTAACCGCTGGTCAAATCACCATGCTGCAGCAGATTCGCGACAAGATTTCGGGCTGGTTCGCCTGGGTATTCCTCGGCGCCATCGCCGTGGTGTTCGTCTTCTGGGGAATCCGTTTCGAGTCGGGACCGATGGCGGCTGCCGCCAAGGTGAACGGCGAAAGCATCCCGGTCGAGCAGGTACGCCGTGCCTGGCAGCAACGCCAGACCGAGCTGCAGCAGGCTACCCGCGACGAACTGCCCGCGGCGCTCGTCAACGCGGAGCAGACGAAACTGCTGAACGAGTTCATCGATCGCGAGGTGCTGATCCAGCACGCGACAAAGATGGGCTATCGCGTCAGCGACCTGGTCATCGCCCGCGAGATCGAGGCGATACCGGCGCTGCAGGTGGATGGGAAATTCTCGCGCGATCGCTACGCCGCGCTGCTGGCTGCACAGGGCCGCAGCGAGACGCAGTTCGAACAGGATTTCCGGCGCGACGTCCAGATCGCGCAGCTGCGCAACGGCATTGCCATCTCGTCGTTTGCAACGCCGGGCGAGCTCGGTCGGCGCCTGGCGCTCGAGGGCGAGACGCGCGACATCGACTACTTCACGATTGCGGCGGCGTCGTTCGCGGAGCAGGTCGCCGTGTCATCGGGTGAGGTGCAGGCCTATTACGACGCGAACAAGGCGAGCTTCGTGACGCCGGAGACCGTGTCCCTGCAGTACGTCTCGATCAAGGCGGCTGATGTCGCGGCGACGGTCGAGGTCACCGATGAGGCGCTGCACGAGTACTACGACCAGGTCGCGCAGGAGCGCTACCAGGACCCGGAGCGACGCCGGGCCCGGCACATGCTCATCGAGGCAGGCGCGGATGACGCGGCGGCAAGGAGCAAGGCCGACGAGGTGCTGGCGAAGGCGAAGGCCGGCGAGGACTTCGGCAAGCTCGCCAGCGAGTATTCCGACGACCCGGGCTCGAAGGCCCAGGGCGGCGAACTCGGCTGGGCGACCCGGCAGAGCTTCGTGCAGCCGTTTGCGGACGCGCTGTTCGCCATGCAGGTGGGCGAGATCAGCGACCCGGTGAAGACACAGTTCGGCTACCACGTGATCCAGCTCGAGGAAGTCCAGCCGGCGCGGCAGCGCAGCTTCGACGAGGTGCGCGCCGAGCTCGAGGCCGAGTACCGCGCCGAGCAGGCGCAGTCGCAGTTCTACGAGAAATCGCAGTCGCTTGCCGACGACGCATTCGCCTCGCTGACCGAACTCGAAAGCGTCGCGCAGCAGCACGGGCTGACGCTCGAGACTGTCGCGGTCTTCACCCGCCAGGGCGGAGGGTCGTTCGACGGCAATCGCAAGGTCATTGATGCCGTGTTCAGCGACGAGGTGCTGCAGGAGCGCCAGAACAGCCCGGCCATCAACGTCACCGACGACGAGGTGGCCGTGTTCAGGGTCACCGACCACAAGCCGGCGGCGCCGCGTCCGCTCGAAGAAGTGCGCACCGAGATCGAGGCCGCGCTGCGGGAGCAGGGCGCACGCAAGGCGGCCGAGGCCGCGGCAATGGCCGAAGCGGACAGGATCAACAGCGGAGCGGCTTTCGCCGAGGTTGCGGGTTCGGCAGGCGCCACGCCGGTCGGGGCCACTACCGTGGGCAGGACCGCCGAGGGCGTGCCGGCCCCGCTGCTGAAGGCGGTATTTGCTGCAGGTCGCCCGGCCCCGGGCAAGGCTATCGGCGGGACCGCGGTGCTTGCTGGCGGCGATGTTGCCGTATTCGTGGTGAACGCGGTGCGCGCCGGCACGGCGCCCATGGGCTCGGACGCCGCCGTGCAGCTTTCCCAGGTCATGGACAAGGCGGCCGGCATGGCGGCCAGGGCCGATTACACCGCGTACGTGAAAGAACTCGATCGCACGGCGAAGATCAAGGTCAGCGACCAGGTGTTCGCCGAGTAAGCCTCAGTCTTCCGGAAACGACATGCCGACGTGGCTGTACCCGGCATCCACGTACAGCACTTCGCCGGTGATCCCCGCGGCGAGGTCCGAGCACAGGAACGCCGCTGCATTGCCGACGTCGTCGATGGTCACGTTGCGCCTGAGCGGCGTGGCCGCGGCAACGAGGCCCAGCATCTTGCGGAAGCCGCCCACGCCTGCCGCCGCGAGCGTCTTGATCGGCCCCGCGGAGATCGCGTTGACCCGGATGCCCTGCGGCCCGAGGTCCGCCGCCAGGAAGCGCATGTTGGATTCGAGGCTGGCCTTCGCGACGCCCATGACGTTGTAGTTCGGGATCGAGCGCACCGCGCCCAGGTAGCTCATCGTCACGATCGCGCCCGGGCGCCCCAGCATCATCGGCCGCGCGACTTTGGCCAGCGCAGCCAGGCTGTAGCTCGAGATGTCGTGCGCGACCTGGAAGCCTTCACGGGTGACGCTGTCGAGGTAGCCGCCGGCGAGCTGTTCCCGCGGCGCAAACGCCACCGAATGCACCAGCACGTCGAGCGAGTCCCAGGATTCGCGCAGCTTCGCGAATGCAGCGTCGATTTCAGCGTCGCTGGCAACGTCCATCGGCAGCACCAGGCTGGAGCCGAACTCGGTGGCCATCGCCACCACGCGATCCTTGAGGCGGTCGTTCTGGTAGGTGAAAGCGAGTTCGGCACCTTCGCGCCGCATGGCCGCCGCGATGCCGTAGGCGATGGAACGCTCGGTCGCGAGGCCGACGATCAGGGCGCGCTTGCCGGAAAGGAATGCCACCGGGTCAACCTCCGTCGACCCGTTTCGGGTCACTGTAGACGACCAGACGCTGGCCGGCGCGAATCGTCGAGGACTGGCGCAGTCCATTCCAGGTCGTGAGCTGGCGCACCGACACGTTGAACTTGCCCGCGATTTCCGAGAGCGTGTCGCCGCGACGCACCTGGTAGGTCATGCGGGTGGCCTCGGCGGAACCCGTTGACGAGGCGCGCGATCCGCCGGGAATCTTCAGGCGGGCGCCCGCCGTGAGCGGGCTTTTCGAGTCCATGCCATTTTCCGCGGCGAGCGCAGGAACGGTGACTCCGTAGCGACGCGCGATTCCCCACAGCGTGTCGCCCGACTTGACCAGGTGCACACCCGAGGAGCGCTGCGGAGCGGCCTTCTGGCGCTCGGGCAACTGCGCAGCAATCTCCTCGCGCGGCGCGGCAGCGGCGAACGTTGCGCTCGCGGGCCCGACGCCCGGGACCTGCAAGGTGTCTCCCGGGTGGATGGTCGCGTCCGAGAGGCCGTTCGCTTCCAGCAGCTGGCCGGCCGAGATGTCGTAGCGGCGTGCAATGGCGCTGATTGTGTCGCCACGCTTGACCTGGTGGGTCGTCGTCTGCGGCGGTGCGACAGCAGCGGCGGCGAGCTGCGCCGCGCCGGCGTCCGTGAGCATTGCCACGCGGAACGGCTCGACTGACTGCACCGGCAGCAGCAGCCTGTAAGGGCCATCCGGAGGCGTTGTCATGCGATTGAATGCCGGATTCAGCGCGAACATGTCGTCCCGCGAGATACCGGCGAGCGTGGCCGCCTCGCCGAGGTCGATCTGGCGGCCCGGGTCTACGACACCGAAGTAAGGCTGGTTCGCGATCGGCTCGAATTGCAGGCCGAAGGCGGCTGGGTTGCCGACGATGCGACGGATCGCCAGCAGCTTCGGCACGTAGTCGCGGGTCTCGGCCCGCAGCTGGAGGCTGAAGAAGTCGGTCGGCCGTCCGGCCGTGGTGTTGCGCCGGATCGCGGTCTTCACCGTGCCTTCGCCGCCGTTGTAGGCAGCGATTGCCAGGTACCAGTCGCCATCGAAGTAGCGGTTCAGGTACTGCAGGTAATCGAGTGCTGCCATCGTCGAGCGCTGCACGTCTCGACGCTCGTCGATCCACCAGTTCTGCACGAGGCCGTAGTGCTTGCCGGTGCTCGGGATGAACTGCCACAGGCCGGCCGCACGGCTGCGCGAATAGGCCACTGGGTTGAACGCGCTCTCCACGACCGGCAGCAGCGCGAGTTCGAGCGGCATTCCGCGCCGCTCGAGTTCAGTGACGATGAAGTAGAGATAGCGCGAGCCGCGCTTGAACGTGCGGTCGAGGAAATCGGGCCTGGAACGGTAGCTCTCGACCTCGCGATCGACGCCGTAGTGGTCGATGTCCGGAATGGCGTACCCGGCACGTATGCGGTCGAACAGGTCGGTGTACTGGTCCGACGGGAGTTCTTCGGCGCCGAGTCCGCCCGGGATCGTGCCGCCGGGCCTGGAAGGGTAGGCCTTTCCCGCCTGGTGCTGGCCCGATGGCGGCAGGCTCGAGTAGTCGTCCTTGGATTTCGTGGTGCTGCAGCCGGCGAGCGCCGCGCCGAGCAGGGCGAGCATTGCGAGCCGCGCG
>JALHTE010000371.1 GCA_022865595.1 Steroidobacteraceae bacterium
CCCGAGCCGATCCGGCTGGGACTGTACTTCCCGCTGCTGTCGGCGTGGCGGGACTGGACCTAGAACGTACCGCTCACCCCGAACTGGCGCCGGCCCGTCGCATCGGCAGGGCCGAGGTATTCGAGTGATCGCACCAGCCCCGGCGGTGCCCCGTCGCGAACTGCCACGGTGCCCTCGAGCAGGAAGCTGCGTCCGTCAGAAAGCGTCAATGCTGCATCGACCGAAACGGTACCGCTCGTGTCGGTCACGCGCGCCCTCAAGTCGGACGATCCCTGTGACGCTGCTCGTGGGTCGGGGATGACGACTTCAAAGCTTCCGATGCGGTCAGTGCCAAGTTGAGGCATGACGACGTTCGACAGATGCAGCGTACCCGCCGCTGCGGCCGGCCAGCCGGAGACCAGTCGGAGTTGCGTGAACGCGCCGCTCACCCTGCCGTGCCAGCCGCGCGCCATCCCGGTCGGAATCTCAGCGAAAAACTCGATTGGAAGATCGAGGTGTACGTCGGAGAGATCCAGGGTTCCGTCGAGGGCGGAGGCAGCCTCGGCGCTGACCGATCCGTCGAGGCGACTCATGGAGATTTCCGCTGCGGCCCGGGCGCGCAGCAGCGCCAATGGAAGAAAGCGCCAGCGAATCTCGCCCAGGGGTGCGCCCTGCCATTCGACACCGCCCGCGACGCCCGACCAGATCGTTCCGGAAAAACCAGTGACGGTCAGGCCAGCGCGCTGGAAGAGCCGCCCGGCCAGGCTTGCCGGCAACGTGGCCAGGGCAAAGCCGACGAGGGCGAGGAGGCCTACGAGCGCGAGCCGAAGATGCCGCCTCGCGACGCCCGGCTCGCTGCTCGGCCTGGCGTCACGGCGCGGCGCTGGCGCCATGCGTAAGTGTGATACTTGCGTTGACCAGTCCCGGCGCGGAGCCGGCATCGATGGTCGCATCGGAAACGCTGATACCGAACCGCATCTGCAGGCCAGCCAGCCAGGTGATCATTACGTCGAATGGCGCACCTTCGAGACGCAGCCGCAAACCGTTGTTGCCGCTCGGGCTCTGGTCACGGATGGAACTGCCCAGGCCGGACTGGCGTCCGGTGCGGTCCACCAGCACCACGAGGGATTCCTTTGTACCGGCGTCACCGCTTGCTGCCATCGCCGAAACCCTGGGTGCCGCCTGCTGCATCCAGGCGAGATCGGCGGCCTTTCGCTCCACGCGCGCCAACTGTCTCGCGTGCATGTGCTGCAGGGGCAGCACGACGGCCAGGTAAAGCACGGCGATACCGACCAGCGCTGCTGCGCCGTAGACCAGTTTTCGTTCGCGGGGCGCGAGGTTGGCGAGCCAGGGGCGGATGTTCATGACCGGCCCAACTTCACGACCAGCCTGCCTTCGACCATCTCGCCGCGCGGCGTTGCTGACTGCAGCTCTGCGCTGAGGCCGCCCACGCTCATCGCCTGCTTCAGTCCGTCCAGCGACTCGACCGACGGTGCCATGAGCCGCAGGTCGACGGCGTCGCCGCGGCAGCTGATCGACTCGACGCGAGCCTGCGGGGTGCCGGCAATCGCGCGCGACAAGACCGACAGCGTCGGCAGCAGTGCACTGTTTCCGCCGCCACCGCCAAGCAGGCCTTCCATCTGCGCGCGCGGGTTAACCACCTTCTGCCCGGGCAGCGCCTGCGCGAACACCTGGGCGATCTGCGCATCGAGCTTCTTCTCTGTCCCCGAGAGCTGCCACATGGACAGTCCCTGGACGACCACGAACGCCAGCACGGTGGCGGCCGCCAGCGCCGCCGGCAACCGCCAACGGCGGAATCCCACCGCCAGCGACGAACGCGCCGCGTACGGCCCCTGCAGCAGGTTCACCGCCGTTGCGTGTATGCACTGGCTCGCCAGCAGCGGCAGCGATCCGTCCGGGAGCAGCTTCACCTGCAGCGTCGAAGCGTGCTCGCGCAGCGCCTCGATGGTTTCGCGATGCTGTTCGTAATCGGCCGGAGCAGCGTAGAACGCGATGTGACCGGCCGGGTTTCCGGCGCCGTCGACCGCGAGAGCCATGGCGTCCGCCAGTGGATCGGCGTCGAGCGTGAAAGGAATGGATCCTTCACGGCGGACGTGGAGAGTCTCGCCGTCGAACAGGATGGTGGTGCCGCCGGGTGTCGAGGGCACCACCGCAGTGTCGGCATACGCCGCGTCAGGGTGGATGCCGGCAGCCTCGCAGGCTTCGAGCCAACGGTCCATCAGGTGCCGCGAAACGACGGCAACCGGCGTGGCCGCGGCGCCGGTCGCCTTGTCGCCAATCGCGAAATGCAGCCCCTCTACATCCGAGGCCAGCTGTTCCTCGAGGGCAAACGGCACCGCCTGCGCCAGACGGGCGCCACCACGCAGGGGCAACTCAGGCTCGGCCAGCGTGACCTCGCTGCCGGGCAGCAGCAGCACGACCGCACGCAGCTGCGCGAGCCCCAGCGCGTCGGCGAGCGGGCCTGTCTGGACCGGACCAGATCGCGCGCCGTTCGCATCGACGATCAGCCACGAAGCCTGCGCCCCTTCAGCGGCGCGCAGGCGAATCACCAGCGTCTCAGACATCGGGCCTCGGGAGGATCATTCGGTTCCGAAACTGCGCAACTGGGGACGCACAAGTCCTCCCTGTCCACGCACGAGGAGACTGTACAGCGTGAAATCGGTGGTGCCAATAGTGACCCATACCGTCGCGCCGAAGAAATTACTCGATTCCGCGATGGAGTCCTTGACCTTCTGAAATTCCTCCTCGCCGAACGATCCCCGCAGGTCGGCAACAGTGGGAAAACAACCGTTCTCGCGGCGCTTGGCAAGGTCTTCGGGGCTCAGGCCGAACTCGCGCACGTTCTCGATCAGCGCATCGATGACGATGCCGGGAGCCGTGCACACGTTCAGCTTGGTACCGACCGGAAGCGCGGTTACATAGGGCTTGAGCTTCGCATAGCGCTCAGGGCCAAAGCCGGGCAGCGACAGCAGCTCGCTCGCACGCGTGATGGGCATGTTGGCTGCGAGATAGGGAGGGTTCTGACCGGTGTAGACGCTGTCCTCTGCGCCGTCCGGGAATCCGGGCTGCGTGTCCTCGTCGATCCAGTCGGCCATCATCGAGGCCCAGGTCGGCTCCAGGTCCAGCCAGGTGAGGATTCGCGCCAGCTGCAGAACGGCGTCCGGATTGGTCGTCCCGTCGCCGAAAACCAGGTTGTTCAGGTTGAAGCGGCCCTGCAGGTCCTCCAGCCGTCCCGCAACCGTACCTCCCTCGATCGGCAATGGCGGAAGTGGCCTCGCCCAGTTCTCCGTGAGGTTGTCACCCTGCGACTCCTGTTCGTCGCGCTGCAGGACGTCGGCCGCCCAGGCTTCCGCGCCCAGCGCGACCTCGAAGGCCTGGTCGAGCGCGAACAGCGTGCTGGCACGCCGCTGGTCGAGCATGCCGCGATAGATGACGTTCACGGCCAGTATCGTGGCGAGCGCCACGATCAGCACCGCCGTGATAAGCGCAACGCCGCGCTGCGTCCCGCGCGTCGCGTGCCGCCTGGGAACGCTCATCCGGGCACCTCGACGAGACGGCGGATAGTGCCCCAGTCCTCGAGCTCGATGATGACTTCAACGGCGGCCGGGCGCCGGCGTGCCTCCGCGGGGTCGGTCGTCTGCGCCTCAGGCCACTGGTCGACCCAGCTGCGACTGGCGTCCAGGACCCGGAAGGTGATCGACGTGACGCCGGTCAGCATCCTCTCGCGGACGGGTTCGAGAGCGAGCGTGCGGTCCAGCACCGGCCAGTGGTCGCGCCAGAGTTCCAGGTTCTCCATCCTGTAACCGACGCGCTGCACTGTCGGGCGCGGCAACCCGGCCGTGTTGCTCCAGCCCGCCCGGCTCATCTCCAGGCGGTATTCGGTCGTGACGCCGAGCATCAGCGAAGGCAACCGCGTATCGCCGATCGGCTCACGGATGGCGCGGGGCTCGACCTGTTCGAGGTCCTGGACGAGCGTCTGCACGGCGCGCTGCACCTGCCGCGTACGATCGAGTCGCTGCTCGGCATACTCGCTCTGCTTCTGCAGCTGCGTGTAGCCGCTCAGCGCGAGTACGCCAACAACCGAAAAGATCGCGACGGCGACCAGCAACTCGAGCAGCGTAAACCCGGCATATCTGCTTGGCACGCTCACTCCAGGTCTTCGTCATTCTTGGGATTTATTATCGGCGGCACGCCTTCCGCGGGCGGTGTCACCGGCGGATTCTTCTTGCCGTCGTTCTCACCGCTGTCGCCGCCGCCCTCGTCCTGGCCTGGCGCAGCGTTTCCGGCGCCGTTCCATGCGATCGTGCCGCCCCCGGCCGGGCCCACCGCGCTGCCGTAGAAGCCGGTCACCGATGCCAGCACGACATCGTCGCGTGCATCCGCGGGACGCACGCTGACATCCATCCGCCGCAGG
>JALHTE010000372.1 GCA_022865595.1 Steroidobacteraceae bacterium
ACCAGACGCGGGTCTCGTTCTTCAGATAGAGGAGCGTGTCGAGCACTGGAGCCAGCTCGGCGCCGCAGATCTTGCGATAGAAACGCTCGGTGAACGCTTTCAGATCTATGTTGGCGGCATCGATCGACGCAAAAAACTCGGCCCGCGGCTCCGGACAGATGTAACCCGCGGTGACCGCCACGGTGCGCACGCCGGCTTCGTGGCAGGCTTCCGCAACATCGACCGCGTACTCCATGAATACGGTCGGGTCGTTGTAGGTGAACGCCACGCTGGCGCAGCCAAGCCGGCTCGCCGTTGCCGCCAGCTCGCCCGGCGAGGCCGAATCCGCGAGAGTGTCCATCTCGCGCGATTTGCTCATGTCCCAGTTCTGGCAGAACTTGCAGGCCAGGTTACAGCCCGCAGTGCCGAACGACAGAACCGACGAGCCCGGCAGGAAGTGGTTGAGCGGCTTCTTCTCGATCGGGTCCACGCAGAATCCGCTGGACCGTCCATAGGTGTACAGCTCGATGCCGCCGCGCTCGCGGCCCCGCACGAAGCACAGCCCACGCTGACCCTCGTGCAGCCGGCAACGGCGCGGGCAGACGTCGCATTGCACGCGCCCGTCATCAAGGCGCGTCCAGTAGCGCGTGGGGGTCGTGGAGAATTCGGTATTCATACGATCGGCACCCGTCGTCCTCGGGCGGGATATTGGTTTCCCCTCAATGCGTCACCACATATGGGAGTATTAGAACTCTTACGGAACCAAGATGTTGAGCCTGGACAGGGATAAATCAAGGACACGGCCGCCTGCGGTGGCAGGGCTCTTCTATCCCGGGAATGCGAATGAGTTGCGACACGACGTGGACGGCTACATCGAAGCGTGTTCGCCGCGCGCTACGGTAGCGGGTCCACCGAAGGCGCTGATCGTGCCACACGCGGGATACCAGTATTCCGGTCCCGTCGCCGGCTGCGCCTATCGGCAATTACGCGACTGGTCCGCGAGCGTTCATCACGTAGTGATGATCGGCCCGAGCCATCGCGTGCCGCTGCGCGGTCTCGCCGTCCCGTCTGCCGACTTATTCGCCACGCCGCTGGGCGAGGTCCCGGTCGACGCAGCCGGCCGCCGGCGCCTGCTCGAACTCGGGCTGGTCGGCATCTCCGATGCCGCGCACGCCGCGGAACATTCCCTGGAAGTGCAGCTGCCGTTCCTGCAGGTCGCGCTCGTGGATTTCGACATCCTGCCGATCACCGTCGGCTTCGCTTCCCCGGAGCTGGTGGCGCGAGTGATCGATGCGATGTGGGGCGGACCCGACACGCTGGTGCTGGTCAGCTCCGATTTGAGTCACTACCACACGTGGGATGAAGCGCGGCAACTCGATTCCGAAACAACGCGCGCGATCGTCGAACGACGCAGCGACCTGCCCGATGAACATGCCTGCGGCGCGTGCGGAATCAACGCGCTGATGCAGGTCGCGCGCCGGCGCGGCCTGACCGTGGACTTGCTCGACCTGCGCAACTCAGGCGACACGGCCGGTGATCGATCGCGGGTGGTGGGTTATGGAAGCTATGCGCTCCATGAAGCTTGACCCTGGTGCGCGGCAAGCGGTGCTGCGGACCGCCGCGACTTCCATCGCGGCGCAGTTCGGACTCGTCGAGGCTACGCCGCCTGCGGCTAGCGATTTGCGCGGCGCACTTGGCGAGCCCCGTGCGAGCTTCGTCACGTTGACGATCGAGGGTGAACTCCGTGGCTGCTGCGGCACACTCACGCCCGCACGACCGCTGTTGCTGGACGTCTGGAGCAACGCCCGGGCCAGCGCGTTCCGCGACCCCCGATTCCCGCCACTGACCGAGCGCGAGTGGTGGTCGTCGAGCATGGAGGTTTCGTTACTGATGCCGTGCGAGCGGATGGTAGTCGCCAGCGAGCAGCAGTTGCTGCTTGAGCTGGTTCCCGGGCGCGATGGGCTGGTGCTCGAGTGGAGCGGGATGAGGGCCACCTTCCTGCCAAAGGTCTGGGAGCACGTCGGCGGGCCGCGCGACTTTCTGCGCCGGCTGAAGGAAAAGGCTGGACTAGCTGCGGATTTCTGGGCGGCAGACGTCCAGGTCTGGCGCTATGAGACGGAGCTCATGGCAGCGGAGCGCCCGGCGACGCTCGAGGCTGCCCCGGCGAGCGGCGCGTGGCCTCACCGCGACCAGGCACTTCTCCCCCGAAAAAAGAGTGGCCCTCACTAGGAGGGCCGAATCAGGGGGGAGAACTTGATACTGAGGAGAATCCTGCATTTTCCACTACATGCCTGCCGCATCATGACGCTGCGCCAGGAACTCGAAGTCCGCACCGAAATGCTCGCGATCCGCGAAAGCCAGATCCGGAGCCGCCTCGACGCCAGCGAACGCCAAATACAACTCACACACCAGCACGGAAAGGGTCCACAGTCGGGAAGACGCGGAAGAAGGGCCGATAGCACGGTCCGCTCCCGCGACACCGATACACCGACCAGGAGACAGGAGGAGACCACCTTGCAACTCATCCCAGAAACGCTGCGCCTTCTAAGGCGCCAGGCCGAAATCCGGGACGCCTTGCGTCACTCGAGTGCGAACCGTGTGCTCGGCGAACGCGATCTCTTTCTCATCCGGCGCCTGCTCGCTCGCCACCCCGCTGCCGTGCAGGCAATCACCCTGACGGCAAGTGAACTCCACCGCCCGGTCGAATCTCTCCAGACCTCGGACGTAGAACAGCGCCGCTAGCCGCGACGGGCGACCTGGTCCTGACCTCGGTGCTGATCTGCCCGCAGTGCGGATTTTCCTGCGAGGAGACAGCGCACGCCCAACCGCCGCAGATCGGCTGCAGATCGGCCGCAATGCTCGCACCGACGCTCGGCAGCTGCTGCAATTCGTCCTTCGTGGGCGTCACCACTCTGCTGTTTTCACCGCGCACTTCGCGCTTGCCCGAGGAGTTGCCACACTTCACCACTGCCTCCGCTATCTTCACAGTCGGGATGTTGATGACGCATTCCTTCGTGGACTTGAGCGCCGCGTGACTGAAATTCCGTTCGCGCCGGAGCGCCTGTCCGCCTTCATGGCCACCTCTCTCATTGCTGCAGCGTGAGTGGATCTCGTTCCGCTACACGCTGACGTTCTCTTTCTTTCCCCCTCTCCCCGAATACCGCGTCCGCGCATCAAACGTCTCGACCTCGACACCGGCATTCTTCCCGCTGTAAACCGCCTCTTTCAGCCACGCGAGCTCTGCCTCCTGATCCGCAGCCCCGAGATCCCGGTACCAGACCTTTCGATCCGCTTCCCACCGATACCCGCGTGCCTTCAACACGTCCTTGGTCTCGAACGGCGAGCCGGTCGCCCAGATCCGCAACGACGGCTCGCGCGCCAATGCCAGCAACACCTTGAGCGCCGTCTCCCTGGTCTCCCCGAACGGTCGCCGCAACACCTCCAGGAGTGCCTGACAATCGATCTCCGCGCGATGCGCGTCGAAGAAGAATCCATACCGGTACGCCAGGTACTCGAGCTTCGCACTTCCGATCCCGACCGACTCCCATGGAACCTCCCGCAGCGAACAGCCCCAGGCCAGCGACGCGATGCCCGGCAACCGCCGCTCCACGAACGGGCGATCGAACCCCGCGTTGTGCGCGATCACGATACCCACACCGTCGAGAAGCCGCTCGATCGCTGACTCATCCAGCTGCTGACCGCGCACCATCTCGTCCGTGATGCCGTGCAGCGCCGTCGAGTCCGGCGGAATCGGTATCCCCGGATCGTCCAGCCCGTCGTACACGCCGAGCACCCGCCCGACCTCACCTGTCGCGCGGGAGTACTCGAACTTAACCAGCGCCAGCTCGATTACCTTGTCGGTCGCCGGATCGAGCCCGGTGGTCTCCGTATCGAGCACCACCGCCTGCGACACGTCCGCGCCAGTGAGCGCCGGCCACTTTCGGGCGACATCAAGTCGTCGCAGCACCCGATAGTCCGCGTGCGCCTCGAGCGCAACCGCCAGTGTTTCCGCCGCTGTTTTCGCCATTCTGGATCGACCCTCGCGGCACGCGAGCCGCCTCAATGCGTCCGCACTTTCCCAGCCCCGAGCCGGCAGTGCAACTCACACCCCTCAGTCGAGCACGACGAAACGGTCCTCGGGCCCCAGGACGACGATCTCATTGCGACCATCACCGTCGACGTCGCCCGCGGTCACGCGGCTTGCATTGACCGCCAGATCACTGCTCGAAACCAGCGCGAAAGCGCCGGCGCCAGATTGAGTGAAGCGGTTGAGCCTCGCGTGGACAACTGAAGGCGAGCCCACCGGGAAGAACCCGACCACTGCTGCGTCGGGACGGCGGTCGCCATCGAGGTCTGCGATCACGGCATCGTCTATACCCTTGAGGTCCTGCATGGGCGTATCGACCGGCTCGGACAATTGGCCGGGTACCGGCCCCTGCAGGAGCACCATCAACTTTGCCTGGTAGTAGGTACTGGACGGCGTGAAGTAGGCAAACACGTCATTTCGCCCGTCACCGTCGTAGTCGGTAACCGTCATACGAGCGACGTTCAATCCGTGTTGTGGTGCCATCGTTGCCACCGGTCCAGGGGTCCCGTCCGGCTGCTGCAGACTGATGCCGATCACGCTGTTCGGTGTGTAGTTGTCGGGCACCAGCGCGACGGTCATCACAAGATCGGTGCGGCCGTCGCCGTCGACATCCCCCACAGCGACACCGGTGGTGGCGATGCCTGGGACCGGCATTGCAACGGCAGGCAGGAACGACCCTCGCTGAGCCACGTCCTGATACAGAAGCGTCAGGCGTCCGGAATTGCCTGCGCGGTCGGCGACCGCAAGATCCGGCGCCCCGTCACCGTTCAGGTCACCCAGTGAGACGTCATCGGCACCGACCCCGCTGGCCACCTCGCGTGCGGCGAGCAGGCGCCCGCGATTACCTCTGTCCTGTAGCAGTACCCATACGCCGCGCGAACCAGCCGCATCGACGACGGCAACATCCACCGCCCCATCGCCGTCAATATCGGCAACGGCAAACTTCCAGGGGTATTCGCCGACGATCGCGGTCTGTGCCACGGTGAACGAGCCCGGTGAGGTCTGCAGATGCACGATCAAACGGCCCTCACGCTGGCTCTGGCTGGCGGCAAACTGTGCGAGGGTCAGGACATCGTCGCGACCATCGCCGTCCACGTCTACGATGGCTAAGTCAGTGGGCACCCAGAGCGGAAAGAGCCAGTCGGTATCGCCCCCGCCTCCGCCGCCCCCACCACCCCCACCACAGGCGGCGAGCACCAACATCGTCAAAGACGAAACACCCAGCGAAAGGTTACGCCACCGCATGAAGATTCCTCCTTGCCGCGGCCCGGTCCAACAGGCGAACGCAGAAAACCCGTCGCTCCGGGCTCCGTCTTCCTTTCACAATGAACGCTGCATCGTCAGATTGAAATTGTGGATGTTGGCAGCTGCGCCCAAAACCAGGCGACTGCTGCGTGTTCTGCTCCTACGGCTCGGTGAAGAGTCCACCGATCCAGGAGCAACGCGGCTGCTGCCAGGCGGCGCGGCAGGATTGAATTACAGTCGCTTTCTAATTCACGATTCGACTGGACGAAAACACGCTGAGATTGGTCCGGTTCCGACTCAGTACGTCCATCCCATGAGTCCGAGTCCGACGAAGTTCAGCGCCGCCGCAAGCGTGAACAATGCCACCGGCACCATCACCTTGGCCTTGAGCGTCGGACGCTCGATGGCGTACTTCGCAGCCAGGTAGAACCACAGGTAGCCGAATACGAAGATCGGCAGCACTTCGACGATCCCGCGGTTCCACCAGCGGTAGTCCCAGACCAGCAGTCCACCCTTGTTGAGTCCAAGTTCGACCAGCACCGAGACAGCCGAATAGAACAACGCCCAGAACCAGCGGTTCGGAAGCCCGCACACCTTCGCGGCCGGGTCCGCATCGACTGACTTGTAATAGACGATGCCGACGACGGCGAACATGAACATGATTTCGACATTCCAGCCGACCAGCGTACGCAAGGCCGTTGGGCCCGGCGCCAGCCACAGCGCGCTGTAGCCGGAAATCGCGAATATCCAGCCGTTGATCGACTCATTCACGAAGTCCGCGCCGAACAGCGTCACGCCGGCGATCACGGCGTCCCAGTTACCACTCTGTCGCGCGCCACGAATCTCCACCATGTAGATGTAGAACAACAGCACCAGCAGTGGCACCGCGTACCACTGAAGCATCGTGAAATCCCTCAGGCCAGACAGTGCCTGGCGCGCCGATTCAGTCATG
>JALHTE010000373.1 GCA_022865595.1 Steroidobacteraceae bacterium
CGTTGCGCAGGTCCGCCAGCTGCAGCTGCAGCACTTCCCAGAGCCGTTCCTTCAGATGCCTGGTTTCCACCGGTGCGACGGCTTCGACACGACGGGACAGGTTGCGATCCATCCAGTCTGCGGAGCCGAGCAGGAAGTCGCCGGCGAGCGGGTCTTCGCTGCCGTTCGCGAAATGGAACACCCGGCCGTGCTCGAGGAATCGGCCAATGATCGAGCGCACGCGGAGGTTCTCGGTGAGACCGGCAATGCCGGGACGCAGGCAGCAGAAACCGCGCACGATCAGGTCGATCGGGACGCCCGCATTCGACGCATCACAGAGCGCCTCGCAGATCGGGCCGTCCTCGAGCTGGTTTACCTTGACGACGATCCGCGCCGGGCGGCCAGCACGAGCGTTGGCGGCCTCGCGCGCAATCAGGTCGACGAAGCGCGTCCGCATATTGAGCGGCGCGACCAGCAGCTTCTCGAAACGCGGCGAGCGCGAATACCCGGTCAGGTGGTGAAACAAGGTGACGACGTCGCGCGTCAGCACCGGATCGCACGTGAACAGGCCGAAGTCCGTGTACATCCGCGCGGTCTTGACGTGGTAGTTGCCCGTGCCGATGTGGACATAGCTGCGCAGCCCGTCCCCTTCCTTGCGTACGACCAGCGCGAGCTTGGTGTGGGTCTTGAGCCCGCGCATTCCGTAGATCACGTGGTCGCCGGCCTTCTGCAGTTCCTCGGCCCAGTGCAGGTTGCGCTCCTCGTCGAAGCGCGCCTTGAGTTCGACCAGGCAGGCCACCTGCTTGCCGCTCTCCGCTGCCTTGATCAACGAGCGGACAAACGGCGTGTCGTCGCCGAGCCGATACACCGTCATCTTGATCGTGGTCGTGCCCGGGTCGTCGGCCGCGTCGCGGATGAAACGCTCGACCGAGGCATCGAAGCTCTCGTACGGGTGATGCACCAGCACGTCGCCTGCCCGGATCGCCGAGAAGATGTCGGCGTCGGCATCGATGCCGAGCGGCGGCTGCGGGGCCCAGGGCAGATCGCGCAGTTCGCTGATCGGCAGCGAGGCGATCTCGAACAGGCCCGAATAGTCGAGCATGTCCGGCAACTCATAGACGTCGCTCTCGCGCAGGTCAAATCCCGCAGCAAGGCTGTTGCGGATCTCACTGCTCGACCCCTCGCGAAATTCGAGCCGCACGACCGGCTGGAAACGCCGCTGCCGCACCTGCTCCTCGACCATCTCCTTGATGCTGTTGTCACTGTCCTCCTCGATGGCGATGTCGGCATTGCGCGAGACGCGGAACAGCGTCGTGCCTTCGATCTCGACGCCGGGGAACAGGCTGGCGGCGTTGACCCGCACCAATTCCTGCAGCGAGATGAAGCAGCGCTGCCCGGTTTCGACGTCGGTGCGCAACGGCAGCCATTGCGGCAATTGCGACGGCACCTTGACCCGCACCAGGATGCGATCGCCCGTGTCGGCTTCCTTGAGCACGAAGCCCCAGGAGGTCGACAGGTTCGACATGAACGGGAACGGGTGTGACGGGTCGAGGCTCAGCGGCGTGAGGGCCGGTGATACGTGGCGCTCGAAATACTCGGTCGCCTCGCGCTGCTGGGCCGCCGAGAGTTCGTCCCAGGTCGCGAGCCTCACCCCATGCCTCACCAGCCGTTGGCGCAGCTCGTCGAAGCATGCAGCACGGCGCAGGAGCAACGGATACAGCGCATCGCGCAAGCGATGGATGTGAGCGTTGAATTCCTCGACGACGGCGCTATTGCCGCTGGCGTAGGCGCGGGTGCGCATGGCACCGACGCGCTTCATGAAGAACTCGTCGAGATTCGAGGTGAAGATCGCCAGGAACTTGAGCCGCTCGAGCAGCGGCACGCGCTCGTCGACGGCTTCCGCCAGGACCCGGCGGTTGAATTCGAGCCAGCTGAGGTCCCGGTCGAACCAGGCCTCCTTCAGCATCCGTGCTCGCAGTTTCGCATCCATCTCGACGAGAGTCCCCCGGCGCCCGTGCCGGCCGGTGAATCGGGCGGTAACAAGCGATTAGCATATAGAATCCATCCCCGTCGTTACCGAATTGTTGCGGTGTGACGGCTTCCTTACCCCTTCATGACGGAATGCCCATGACACTCCAGGCCGCCCATGCTCACGTCGCCGCCCAGATCGACGCCGCCTTCGAAGAACGGTCGACGCTGACCCCCGCCAACGCCCCGCCCGACATCGTCGAGGCCGTGCGCCAGGCGATCGACCTGCTCGATTCCGGCGCGGCTCGCGTGGCCGAAAAAGTCGCTGGCCACTGGCAGGTCAACGAGTGGCTGAAGAAGGCCGTGTTGCTGTCGTTCCGCCTGTTCGACAACGTTCCGATCGAAGCCGGCTACACCCGGTTCTACGACAAGGTACCGCTCAAATATTCGCTGCACGACGCCGAGCGTTTCCGGGCTGAGGGCGTGCGTGTCGTGCCGCCGGCCGTCGTCCGCCGCGGCGCGCACATTTCCCGCAACGTCGTGCTGATGCCGAGCTACGTCAACATCGGCGCCCACGTCGGCGAAGGCACGATGGTGGACACCTGGGCAACGGTCGGCTCCTGCGCGCAGATCGGTCGCAACGTCCATCTCTCGGGCGGCGTGGGCATCGGCGGCGTGCTCGAGCCGCTGCAGGCCAACCCGACCATCATCGAAGACAACTGCTTCATCGGCGCCCGATCGGAAGTTGTCGAGGGCGTCATCGTCGAGGAAGGCGCGGTGCTCTCGATGGGCGTGTATGTCGGCCAGAGCACCCGGATCTACGACCGGGAACGCGACTCGGTCAGTTACGGCCGGGTCCCGGCAGGTGCCGTGGTCGTGCCCGGCTCACTGCCGGCGTCCAGCGGGAAATATTCGCTCTACTGCGCAGTGATCGTTAAGCGGGTCGACGCGCAGACCAGGGCCAAGGTCGGAATCAACGAACTGCTGCGCCTGGCGGACAATCCCTAGCCGACCGCAGGCCTGGTGGGCTTAGCGGGTTTGGCCGGTTTGCCGCCATCCAGCATGTAGAGCACCTGCTCCGCGACGTTCTTCGCGTGGTCGCCGACTCGCTCGAGTCCCTTCAGGGCGAACATCGTGTCGATGGTCGGCTTCAGGAACTGGTGGTCCTGCATCACGTAGGACATCAACTGCCGCAGCGCCGTAGCGTACTCACCGTCGAGTTCCCTGTCTCGCGCCAGCACGTCCCTCGCCAGCCCGGGATCACTCTCGTCGAGCGCGCGCACGGCGCTGCGCAGCATGGCCATCGAGAGATCCGCCATGTGCCGCAGGTGACGCGCAACCGCGACGACCGGGTCTCCCGCCGATGCCGTGCCGAGGTTCAGCGCGAAACGGGCAATCTTCTTCGATTCGTCGCCGACCCGCTCGAGCTCGAGGCCGACGCGCGCAACGGCGCGCGCCATGCGCAGGTCGTTCGCGACAGGCTGCTGCAGGGCGATGTAGGTCAGGCTGTCGCGCTCGAGCCTGTCGTCGTAATCGTTCACCAGCGGCTCGCGCGACAGCACCAGTTCCGCCAGGCGAGAATCACGCTCGAGCAGCGATTTCACTGCGGCACCCACCTGGTCTATGACCAGGCCACCCATCTCCACCGCCTGCATGCGCAGCCCGATAAGCGCCTGCTCCACGGTCTTCGACGTGTGGCCCTCGACCGGGTCACCACCACCGGCGGGCACGCCACCCGGAGTTTCGAGCACCGGCAGCGGCCTGGCGTCCGACGCCGTCTCGACCTGTTCATCGACCTGCATGATCGTTCGTCAGCCGTAACGGCCGGTGATGTAGTCCTCGGTGGCCTTCTTGGCCGGGTTGGTGAAGATCTTCGACGTCACGCCGACCTCGACCAGTTCACCAAGGTACATGAAGGCGGTGAAGTCGGAGACGCGCGCGGCCTGCTGCATGTTGTGGGTGACGATCAGCACCGTGACCCGCTGGCGCAGCTCGGTGATCAATTCCTCGATCTTGGCCGTGGCAATCGGATCGAGCGCAGACGTGGGTTCGTCGAACAGCAGGATTTCCGGCTCGGTCGCCAGTGCCCGCGCGATGCACAGCCGCTGCATCTGGCCACCCGAGAGCGCCAGCGCCGAGTCGTCGAGCCTGTCCTTGACCTCGTCCCAGATCGCCGCGCCGCGCAGCGCCTTCTCGACACGCTCGCCGAGGTCGGAACGGTTACGAACACCGCGCAGGCGCAGGCCGTAGGCCACGTTCTCGAAAACGGTCTTCGGGAACGGGTTCGGCTTCTGGAAAACCATGCCGATGCGCATGCGAACCTCGATCGGGTCCGTCTCCGGACCGACCAGGTTCACGTTGTCCGGACGCAGCGTGATCGCGCCCGAGTATTTCGTGTCCGGCTGAAGGTCGTGCATGCGGTTGAAACAGCGCAGAAAGGTGCTCTTGCCGCAACCCGACGGCCCGATCAGCGCGGTGACCTGGTTCTCCGGTATCGAGATGTTGATGTTCTTGAGCGCCTGGTTGGTGCCGTACCAGAAATCGAGATTCTCGGCCGATGCCTTCGGCGGGTTTGCGCGGAGCGGCTTGCGGTCTTCCATCTTGATGGAAACCGAAGGAGTCCCGGACTGCCGGGCATCTGTGTCGCCTTGCATTGATGCTGCCTCGTTGGGGCGTGATACGGCGTGCGTGACTGCGGTCGTTTCCATGTCGCTCACCAGTTGATTCTCTTGCGGAAGCGATAGCGGATCACGATCGCAACCGTGTTCATCAGCAGCGTCATGCCGAGCAGCACGGCGCCCGCCGCCGCCGCGTTGGACTGGAATGCCTGGTCGGGCCGCGAGACCCAGTTGAACATCTGGATCGGCATCGCCGTGAACTCGCTCTTCAGCCACTCGAAACTGAGGAACGGGAACGTCTCGGTAAACGGCGACGGCGGCAGGAACGCGATGAACGCCAGTGCGCCGATGGTGATGATCGGCGCAGTCTCGCCGATCGCCCGCGACAGGCCGAGGATGAGACCGGTGAGGATGCCGCCCGTTGAATACGGCAGCACATGGTCCTTGGTGACTTCCCAGCGCGTTGCGCCGAGCCCGTAGGCAGCCTCGCGGATGGCCTTGGGTACCGCGCGCAGGGACTCCCGCGTCGCGACGATCACGATCGGCAGGATGAGCAGCGCAAGCGTCAGTCCGGCCGTCAGGATGCTCTGGCCGAGCCCGAACTGGTAGACGAACAGTCCCAGCGCGAGCAGGCCGTAGACAATCGAGGGCACGCCGGCCAGGTTGGTGACGTTGATCTCGATGATGCCGGTGAACCAGTTCTTCGGCGCATACTCCTCGAGGTATATCGCGGCAGCGACGCCGACCGGCAGCGAGACCAGCGCCGTCACGACCATGATCAGCGCGGTGCCCACCGCAGGCGAGAGGATGCCGGCATTCTCGGCCTTGCGTGACGGGAAGTTCGCGAAGAACTTCCAGCCGAACCGCTGTGCGCCGTCGTGCACCAGGTCCAGGAACAGGTACGCAAGGATGCCGAGGCAGCCGATCATGATCAGCAGCCCGACGATCACGAACAGCTTGTCGACCTGCTTGCGCCAGCCAAGCCCGCGGCGCATCTCGTCGAGCGTCAGGTGTGCAGTGGTGGCCATCAGTACGCCTCGCGGAACCTGCGGGTGAGGAAAAAGCCCAGCACGTTGAACACCAGCGTCATCAGCATCAGCACCAGCCCCGCGGCGAAGATGCTCTGGTAGCCGATGCCGCCGTGCGGCAGGTCACCGAGGCTCACCTGCACGATGTAGGCGGTAATGGTCTGCGAGGGCTCGGTCGGGTTGAACGAGAGGTTGGGCTGCATGCCCGCGGCGATCGCCACCACCATGGTCTCGCCAATCGCGCGGGAAATTCCAAGGATGTAGGCCGCCGCGATGCCCGAAAATGCACCCGGCACCACCACTCCGAGCGCGGTCTGGTACTTCGTGGCACCCATCGCGTAGGAACCCTCGCGCATGTAGCGCGGCACGGCCCTCATCGCGTCCTCGCTGAGCGAGGCCACGTACGGCACGATCATCACGCCGATCACCAGTCCCGGACTCAGCATGTTGAAACCCGACAGCTCGGGCATCAGTTTCTGCAGCAGCGGCGTCACGATCAGCAGCGCGAAATAGCCGTAAACGACGGTGGGCACCGCGCCCAGCAGCTCGAGGATGGGTTTCACGGTCTCGCGGAGCCTGGGCGGCGCGAATTCGGACAGGTAGATGGCGATGATGGTGCCGAGCGGGATCGCGACAGCGAGCGCGACACCGGTCACCGTCAGCGTCCCCGCCACCAGCGGCATGATGCCGTAGTGCGCGTCTGCGAACAGCGGGGTCCACTGGCGGCCGGTCAGGAACTCACGGATCGTCACGTGTTCGAAGAACGCGGCCGATTCCTTCAGCAGGATGAACACGATAGCGACGGTCGTGAACACCGCCACCATGCCCGCGAGCATCAGCACGAACTCGACGATCCGGTCGCGAGTCTTGCGGTAGGTAAGCAAGGTGAACGCGCCCCGTGAATTCAGCGCTTGCGAACGGCCCATGATAGAACCACCCTTCCCGCTCTTGTTCATGCCCCGGCGGGCGAAAGTCTAACGGCATCAGGCGATGCGCGCGACCTCGACTATTGAAATTGCGGGGAGGGCCGTATCCGGCGCCTCCCCGCTGCTTCTAATCGCACCGCCAGGCAGGCGATTACTGTTTGCGTTCCATCGTCAGCAACTGGTCGATCGTGAGGCCAACCTTGGGCACCCCGCCGAACACCGTACCGGTCTTGCGCTCATCGAAGTGCTGCAGGACGGTCTTGTACGCTGACGCCGGCAGCGGCACGTAGCCGACTTCCGCCACGTACTCCGAGCCCTTGGTCATGGAGAACTTGATGAACTCCTGCACCTCGGGACGCGCCGCGGCGGAGACCTTCACGTACATGAACAGCGGGCGCGAAAGAGGCTGGTAGGTGCCGTTGACGACGTTCTCGGCGCTCGGCTCCACCGGACCCTTGCCGCCGTCGATCAGCACGGCACGCAGCTTGTCCTTGTGGGCAACGTAGTACGCGAAGCCGAAATACCCGAGCCCGCCCTTGCTGTTCTCGACACCCTGCACCAGCGTGTTGTCGTCCTCGCTGGCCGTGTAGTCGGCGCGGCTCGCCTTCGACTTGCCGTTGACCGCTTCGGTGAAGTAGTCGAAGGTACCGGAGTCGGTGCCCGGCCCGAACAGCGACAGCTTCTCGGACGGGAATCCGGAACGCACCTGGCTCCAGTTGTTGACCCGGCCCTGGGCACCCGGCTCCCAGATCTTCTTCAGCTCGGCAACCGTCATCGACTTGACCCAGGTGTTGGCCGGGTTGACCACGACAGTGAGCGCGTCGAATGCGATCGGCAGTTCCATGTAGGTGATGCCGGCCTTGCGGCAGGCTTCCATTTCCTCGGCCAGGATCGGCCGGGACGCGTTCGCAATGTCCGTCTCGCCGCGGCAGAACTTCTTGAAGCCGCCGCCGGAACCCGCGATTCCGACCGTCACGTGGACCTTGCCGCGCTTGGAGATCTGGAATTCCTCGGCCAGCGCCTCGGAGATCGGGAACACGGTGCTGGAGCCGTCGATCTTGATCGAGGCCGTCTGGGCCATGGCCAGCTCGGGGACACCGACCGCAATTACACCGGCAAACAGGGCCGGTACCGCAAATTTCTGCCACAACTTCATGGAGTTAACCCTCTGCAACGTTGGGGTGCTGTAATGACCATACCAACCAATGCACGCAGTGTGCGGGGAGCTTGTGACAGGAGTATTACAGCCTGGCCAGCTCGATTCCTGCTTGTGCCATCGCGACCGCTCCGATATACACCGCGTGCCGCGCATGGTGCGCGAAAACCGCGTACACGCTGCCCCACCGACGTTACAGATCAATGTCAACCACGCTTGAAATCACGGCCGACCTCCTGTGCCGCCCCTCCATCAGCCCCGAAGACCACGGCTGCCTCGATGTCATCGCAGCCCGCCTCGGGCCGCTCGGGTTTCACATCGAGCGGCTGAAGTTCGGGCCGGTGGAAAACCTCTGGGCGAGGCTCGGCACCGGCAACCCGGTACTCTGCTTCGCCGGCCACACCGATGTCGTGCCCACCGGACCACGCGAGGAGTGGCACACCGACCCCTTCGAGCCCGTGGTGCGGGACGGCGTCCTCTACGGGCGCGGTGCCGCCGACATGAAAAGCAGTCTCGCGGCGATGGTGACCGCGACCGAGCGATTCCTGGCCGGCCACCCGCGGAATGCCGGCAGCCTGGCCTTCCTGCTGACCAGTGACGAGGAAGGCGCGGCGATTGACGGCACAAAGCGCGTGGTGGAAATTCTCGAGGCCCGTGGTGAAAAGATCGACTACTGCGTGGTCGGCGAACCGACGAGCCACGAGCGCCTCGGCGACACGATCAAGATCGGCCGCCGTGGCTCGCTGTCGGGAAGACTGACCGTTCACGGAGTGCAGGGTCACATCGCCTATCCCCACCTCGCCGACAACCCGGTGCACGGCTTTGCCCCTGCGCTAGCGGAGCTTGTGGCCAGGCGCTGGGACGAGGGCAACGAGTATTTCCAGCCGACATCGTTCCAGGTCTCGAATCTCTCGGCCGGCACCGGCGCGCCGAACGTCATCCCCGGCGAGATGAAGGTTCGCTTCAACCTGCGGTTCTCGACCGAGCAGACCGTCGAATCGCTGCAGCTTGCCGTGCACGAAATCCTCGATCGCCACCGCGTGAACTACACGCTCGAGTGGTTCGTCTCGGGCCTGCCGTTCTTCACGCAACCGGGACTGCTGACCGAAGCCGTCTCTGCGGCGGTCCGCGGCGTCACGGGGATTGATCCCGTTTTCTCCACCACCGGCGGCACCTCCGACGGACGTTTCATTGCGCCGACGGGCACCCAGGTGGTGGAGATCGGCGTCGCCAACGCCACGATCCACAAGGTGAATGAATGCGTGCGCGTCGCGGACGTCGACGCCCTGTCGCTGATCTACGAACGGGTGATGGAGCGGGTGCTCGGGAAGGCCGGCTGACAGTCACCTGCCCTCAGCGGGCCACGAGCGGCGATCACTTCTGCGCCGCGGGCACGAACCAGTTGACCAGCACGCCCCACAGTCCCACGCCCACCAGGCACATCAGCACCCAGGTCGGCATGTTCAGGCCGAGGAACATCCAGTCGATCTTCGCGCACTCCCCGGAGCCCGACAGCACCTTGCCGAGCACCTCGTGCATCGGCAGCACGTCCATCATGTAGTCGAGGCTCGCGCCACACTCCGCGACCGAACCGGGTGGCTGGGCGATGATC
>JALHTE010000374.1 GCA_022865595.1 Steroidobacteraceae bacterium
AGTTGGCGCCCCGGGCAGGAATCGAACCTGCGACCTACCGCTTAGGAGGCGGTCGCTCTATCCACTGAGCTACCGGGGCGCGCCGCGGTGAGTTTACCGGCGCAGCGCCGCCAGCGACTACACCGTGCAAAGAAGAACGGCCGGGTCATGGACCCGGCCGTCAAATGGTGGTGGAGCGGAAGGGGATCGAACCCTCGACCTTCGCATTGCGAACGCGACGCTCTCCCAGCTGAGCTACCGCCCCACGAAAGGGCGCGCATTGTAGCACCGGGCCTCGGCCCCGCAAGCGATACCCCGGCGCCTGTATGATCACCCAATGAAAGCACGCGTCCGGCGGGCCGAACTCCGCGACATCCCGTTCCTCGTGAACGGCAATGTGTCAATGGCGCTCGAGGCCGAGCACAAGCACCTCGATCCGGCCACGGTCGAGCGCGGCGTGCGAGCGGTGTTCGAATCGCCAGGCCACGGCCAGTATTTCGTCGCCGAAGTCGACGGACAGCCTGTCGGCCAGGCAATGTACACCTGCGAGTGGAGTGACTGGCGTGCCGGGGATTTCTGGTGGTTCCAGAGCGTGTACGTCGCGCCCGAGGCTCGGCGCATGGGCGTGTTCCGCGCGCTGTACCGGCACATCGAGGGACTGGCGAAAGCCGATCCCAGGGTTTGCGGCCTGCGGCTCTACGTCGAGCGCGACAACGAGCGTGCCCAGGAGACCTATCGTCGTTGCGGAATGCAGGACGCGGGATACGTGGTAATGGAAGTGGACATGTCGGGCGCCGTTCGCAGCGCCAGGGGAGAATGACAATGCTCGAGAACGGCCGTAAGGCACCGGAATTCGAACTCGCCGACCAGCACGGGCGCAAGCACACGCTGAAAGCACTGCTCGCGGACGGGCCGCTGATCCTCTATTTCTATCCCGCCGACTTCACGCCGGGCTGCACCAAGGAAGCCTGCAGTTTCCGCGACCTGCACCAGGACCTGCTGAAGGCGAAGCTGCGCGTCGTGGGTGTAAGCCCGCAGGACGTGGCGTCACACAAGCGCTTTGCGGAGCAACACGACCTGAATTTCCCGCTGCTCGCCGACCCGGACAAGAAGGCCGTGAAGGCCTACGACCTCGACGGCCCGCTGGGGTTCGGCGTCCGCCGGGGCACTTACCTGATCGGTGCGGACGGGAAGATCAAGGACTCGGTGCTCGCCGACCTGCGGATCGGCGCACACGAGGCGTTTGTCCGGAAGGCGATCGAGGCCGGTGCATCTCTGTAACATTATGTCTATAAAACATGTTGTTATGAGACACACTTAAGGTTTTACTGTCTTTCTCCCCGGCTCTGGGTCGGCGGACGGCTGTGACCCGTAATGCAGCTGGAACAGCCTCACCGACCCCGGGCTCGGCATCACCACCAGGTAAATAGAGTCGTAGTCATCGCTTGCCATTGCGACGTTGGTGGCACTCAATCGGCTCAGTACGCCCGGGATGGTGCTCGAATATCCGACGACCACGATGGTCTTGCCACGGTGCTCGTCCTTGATGCGGCTCGCGAGCCCGTCCCAGTCGCTCGCGGCCAG
>JALHTE010000375.1 GCA_022865595.1 Steroidobacteraceae bacterium
ACCCCGTCCACCTTGGTCGCCTTGATCAGCAGGTCGGCGCCGATCTCGATGGCGCGCAGGCTGGCGGCCGTGTCGGTCGTGAAGAACGGATTGCCGGTGCCGGCCGCGAAGATCGTCACCCGCCCCTTCTCGAGGTGGCGGATGGCGCGGCGCCGGATGTAGTCCTCGCAGACCTCGTTGATGCGGATCGCCGACATCACCCTTGCGAACACCCCGAACGACTCGAGCGAGTCCTGCAGGGCAAGCGAGTTCATCACGGTGGCCAGCATGCCCATGTGGTCGCCGGTCACGCGGTCCATGCCGGCCCGCGCCAGGCCGGCGCCACGGAACAGGTTCCCGCCGCCGATCACCACCGCGACCTGCACGCCACGCTCGCGCACGGCGACGATTTCCGAGGCCAGCCGCTTGAGGAACACGGCATCGATGCCGTAGTCGGCGCTGCCCATCAGGGCCTCGCCGGACAGCTTCACCAGGATGCGGCGGTGCACCGGTTGTCCGTCAATTGGTTCAGGCATGGTGTCTGTCACCTCCGACGGGGGGCCATTATAAGGAACCCCGCTCGCGCGGGGTTCCTGTTGATTTGCCGGGGCCGGTCGGGGTTCAAGCTCCCCGGACCTGTGCCATCACCTCGGCTGCGAAATCCTCCTGCTTCTTCTCGATGCCGGCGCCGACTTCGTAGCGCACGTACCGCAGGATCTTCGCATTGGCGCGCTTCAGCACGTCGCCCACGACCTGCTTGTCGTCCTTCACGAACGGCTGGCCCAGCAGCGTGATCTCGCCCAGGAACTTGCGCAGCTTGCCCTCGGAGGCCTTGACCAGCACCTCCTTCGGCTTGCCCTGCAGCTTGGGATCGGCGGCCGCCTGCGCGACGATGATTTCCCGCTCCTTCTCGACCTGCTCGGCCGGCACGTCCTCGGCCGACAGGTAGCGCGGGTTGATCGCCGCGACGTGCATGGCCAGGTCGTGGCCGAGCGCCTCGTCGCCACCCTCGAGCACGACCACGGTGCCGATACGGCTGCCGTGAACGTAGGTGGCAAGCGGCGCATCAGAGGTCACCACTTCGAAGCGGCGCACGCTGATGTTCTCGCCGATGCGCGCGATCAGCGCGCGGCGGGTTTCCTCGACCGTCTGCCCGGAAGGCAGCCGGACCGCCAGCAGTCCATCGAGATCGGCCGGCTTCGCCTCCAGTGCGGCGTGGGCGACCGCGGCCGCAAAGGCCTGGAAGTCCTTCTCGCGCGCGACGAAATCGGTCTCGGAGTTGACCTCGACCAGGGCGACCGCCTTGCCGTCCGCGGAGCGATCGATGGCGACCACGCCCTCGGCGGCGATGCGCCCGGCCTTCTTGTCCGCCTTGGCGAGGCCGGACTTGCGCATGGCCTCAGCGGCAACCTCGATGTCGCCGTTCGCATCGACCAGCGCCTTCTTGCACTCCATCATGCCGGCGCCCGTGCGCTCGCGCAGCGCCTTCACCGACTCTGCCGTGACTGCCATGGTCATTCCCCACCGGCCGCCGGGGCTGCGGCTACCTCGGCCGGAGCCTCTGCCGCGACCGCCTCGGCCGGGGCCTCTGCCGCGGCACCTTCGGCCGGGGCATTGGGCGTGGCCGGCACAGCGGCCGGGCCTTTCTTGCGCGCCGCTTCGCGACGGGCCATGAACGCCTCGGGGCTCTCCTCGGGATCCGCCTCGGCGAGTTCCGCGACCGCATCGTGCGCGGGCTCACTGTCGGCCGCAGCCGGCTTGCGGCGAACCGGCGTCTTCTTGCGGGCCGGCGCGGCGCGGCGCTTCTGGCCTGTCTTGGCGCGCGGCTTGCCTTCCTCGTCGAGCTCGACGAATTCATCCTCGCCCACCGTCACTTCCGGCAGCGTGGAACGGCCCTCGAGAACTGCGTCGGCGATGCCGCCCGCGTAGAGCTCGATGGCGCGCATGGCGTCGTCGTTGCCTGGGATCACGTAGCTGATGCCTTCCGGCGAGCAGTTGGTGTCCACCACCGCGACCACCGGGATGCCGAGCTTGCGAGCCTCGTGGATTGCGATGTTCTCGTGGCCGACGTCGACGACGAACATCACGTCCGGCAGGCCTTCCATTTCCTTGATGCCGCCCAGGCTGCGCTCCAGCTTCTCGCGCTCGCGACGCACCATCTGCGCCTCGCGCTTGCTGCGCTGGTCGAGCATGCCGCTCACGGCGAGCTCGTCGATCTCGGCGAGCCGCTTGATCGACTGGCGGATGGTCTTGAAGTTGGTGAGCATTCCGCCGAGCCAGCGATGGCTCACCCAGGGCATGCCGCAGCGTGCAGCCTCGCGCGCAATCGCGTCGCGCGCAGAGCGCTTGGTGCCGACGAACAGCACGCGCCCGCCCTCGGCAACCACGTGCTTCACGAAGTCCGCCGCCTCGATGTAGAGGGGCAGCGTCTTCTCGAGATTGATGATGTGGATCCGGTTGCGCTCGCCGAAGATGAAGGGCTCCATCTTCGGGTTCCAGAAGCGGGTCTGGTGTCCGAAGTGGACGCCCGCCTCAAGCATCTGCCGCATGGACATGCTGCTCATATCGAAAACTCCTTGTGGGGTTAAGCCTCCACGTACCCCATGCGGCAACCCGCGAGGCCTCTCGGCCTGGCAGGCACCCAGCCACATGTGCCGGTACGTGTGCGGTTTTGGTTGTGAAAAAAGGCCGCGCTTTATACCATAAGTTTCCGTTTGTTCAAACACTTGCGCGCCCGAGGCCCAGCCCTCGGGCGTTGGATGTACTTTACCGACATGCAACACCCCGAGAAGGCGAACACCAGCGGGCGGCACGAAAGCGCCGGCCGCGTTTCCGTCAAGACCGCTGCCGAGCAGGATGCGATGCGGCTCGCCGGGCGCCTGACGGCGGAGGTGCTCGACATGATCGGGCCCCACGTGGTCCCCGGCGTCTCGACCGACGAGCTCGACCGCATCTGCCACGACTACATCGTGAACGTGCAGAAGGCCGTGCCCGCGCCGCTCGACTACCGCGGCTTCCCGAAGTCCATCTGCACCTCGGTGAACCACGTCGTCTGCCACGGCATCCCGGGGGACCGGCGACTCAAGCAGGGCGACATCGTCAACGTGGACGTCACGGTCATCAAGGACGGCTTCCATGGCGACTCGAGCCGCATGTTCTGCGTAGGACGCGTCCCGCCGCACGTGCAGCGACTGGTGGAGGTGACCTACGAGGCGATGTGGCGCGGCATCCGGACGGAGCGGGCTGGTTCACAGCTCGGGGATATCGGCTCGGCCATCCAGGCCTTCGTCGAGGCTAACCACTACTCCGTCGTGCGCGAGTACTGCGGCCACGGCATCGGCCGGGGCTTCCACGAGGACCCGCAGGTCGTGCACTACGGCACGGCAGGCACGGGCATGAGCTTCGTGCCGGGCATGACCTTCACGATTGAGCCGATGGTGAACGCCGGTCGTCGCGAAGTGCGCCTGCTGCCCGACGGCTGGACCGTCGTCACGCGGGACCACACGCTGTCGGCGCAGTGGGAACACACGATCCTGGTCACGGAATCCGGCTTCGAGGTGTTGACGCTGGGCGCCGACGAGCGGCCACCGGCTTGAACACGCCTTCCGAGCAGATCGAGGACTTCGAGGCGGCCGCCGGGCGAATTGCGCTGCCGGAGTGGCCATTCCTCGAGACGCTGCCCGACGCGCTGAATTCTGGCGACGACCGCACGGCGGCGTTCAGGCAGGCGCTCGAGGAAGGGGCGGCAAACCTGGAGCATCGCTTCCAGGACGACGAACCCGTCGAGGCACTGGTTCGAGACCGCGCCCGCATGGTGGACGTCGTGTTGCGTGCGGCATGGGCTATGCACACCGGGCCCCGGGCGAAGGACGTGGATCTCGTGGCCGTCGTCGGCTTCGGCCGGGGCGAGCTGCATCCCTGCTCCGACATCGACGTGCTGATCCTGCTGCCGAAGTCGGGCGCCGAGGAAAGCCACGAGGGCATCGAGCGG
>JALHTE010000376.1 GCA_022865595.1 Steroidobacteraceae bacterium
CCCAAGGTAGGCGCGAGTATAGCGGCGGACTCATTCGCCCGCGACGGTCGGTGTTGACGACGGCCACGGCGTGGGCACTAATGCGACTCCCCTGGACCAGAACCCGCAACACGATGCCCAAGCGCAAGTGCCGCCTGTACCATGTCGACGCCTTCACCCGCGAGCATTTCTGCGGCAACCCGGCAGTCGTGGTGCTCGACGCGGAGATCCTGACCGACGAAGAACTGCGGCGCGTCGCCCGCGAGATCGGCGGCCAGGAAGTGACATTCGTGCTGGCATCCGAGGCGCCCGACCATGACGTCGAACTGCGCTTCTTCTCGCCGCGACGTGAGGATACCTTCGTGGGTCACGCCACGGTGGCAGCGCACTACGCCCGCGCCATCGCAGACGGCGTACCCAAGGGGGTGGTGCGCCAGAAATCGGGCAGCAGCATCTACGAGGTCGAGGTAACCGGCCGGGGCCAGGCGCTGCGTGTTTCGATACACCAGGGACCCGCGACCTTCGGGCCGATCGTCCCAGAAGACCGACGCGCCCCAGTACTCGACGCGCTCGGGATCAGCTCATCGAGCCTCCATCCCAACTGCCCGATGCAGGTGATGAGCAAGGCGAATTCGCGCCTGCTGATCGGCCTGAAGTCGCCCGAGGTCCTGGCCTCGCTGAAGCCGGACATGGACGCGCTCGTCCACCTGACCCCGCATGTCGGCGCGGACGGCTTCTTTGTGTTCGCGATTGCGCCGGGCAGCGAGCCGCTGACCACCGAGTCGCGCATGTTCTGTCCGGTCATCGGCATCCAGGAAGACCCGGTGAGTGGCAACGCGCACGGAATGCTCGGCGTCTACCTGCTGCAACAGGGATTGCTGCCCGTGGCAGACGGCACCGCACGATTCACCGGCCACCAGGGCCGGTTCGTCGATCGGCCCGGGACCGTGGACGTTGAAGTAACCGCAGCGGCCGGCAAGCGTGCGACCGGCGTGCGTGTGACCGGCGACGCCGTGATCGTGTTCCAGGCGGAACTGACACTCTAGCCATACGCCGGTGGCCGATTCCGCGTTCCACAGGATCATCCCGCTGGCCGACCTCAAGCCTGGCCGCACACACTCCACCGTCATAGGCGGGCATGAAGTCCTGCTGTGCAACACCGGGGACGGCGTGCACGCGGTATCGGGCCTTTGCACGCACGCCATCTCACGGCTTGACGAGGGCCGCCTGCGCGGACACCGCCTGACCTGCCTGCTGCACGGCGCAAGCTTCGACGTGCGCAGTGGCAAGGTAATGGGCGGCCCGGCCTGCGAGCCGCTGCGCAGCTACCCGACGCGCGTCACGCAGGGCTTCATCGAGGTTCAGGCGTAGCCTGCGCCATGCTGCCGATGACCGGGACTCATTTGCCCAATTCGCGCGACGAGGAGCTAACAGGCCGCGGCAGGAGCACTTGCCGAACCGGACTTGCTGTTGCGCTGTGCATTCCGCTGGTTTCTGCGGCCGCGTCGTCCGCGTCTGGCGCGGCGAGAGACGCGGCGGCGGCGCAGCAAGGCATGCCCGCTACGCCAGCCATCTGCGGCAACGGGCCGCTCGAGATCCTGCTCACGAACGACGACGGCTACCAGGCCCCGGGCATACGCGCGCTTTACGACGCACTCCGAAGCGCCGGTCACCATGTGCGGCTCGCCGCACCCGCGAGCAATGCAAGCGGCAGCAGCGTGAGCTTTACCTGGAACACCGTGAGCATCGTGCGCGACCCAGGCGATGCGAACATCGCTGGGATCCACGCGACGCCGGCAACTGCGGTGGTGCTGGGAGCAACTGCACTCTATCCACCGGACCGAAGGCCGGACCTGGTCGTGTCGGGAATCAACGATGGGCAGAACACTGGCTCGTTGCTGGCGATGTCCGGCACGGTTGGTGCGGCTCTTGCCGGCACGATGTTGCTCGATCCGCCGATCCCGGGCTTTGCGGTCAATGCCGAACGTGCCGCAACGAAGGACGCACAGGCGGCGCTGCCGGCCGACCGGCTCGAGCGTATTGCCAGCCACCTGGCGCAACTGATCGGGAGTGCTCGCGGCTGGTTCTGTGAGGGTGCGATGCTCACGCGGCCGACAACGGTACTGAACGTGAACTACCCTGCTCGACCGATGAGCGCGATACGCGGTGTCGCCGTTGCCCGCCAGGGACGCACGACCGACCTGCACCTGGAGTTCGAATCGACGGACACCGGCGCCTATGCATCACGAATACGACTGCAGTCGACGACAGACGACTACCCGAATTCCGACGTGAACCTGCTCGCCGCGGGCTACGTTACGGTGACACCCATTTCAGCAGCACTCGGCGCCCCCCCGGTGCCCCCCGAGGATCTCAAGCGACTACTGGATGCAAAGAGATTCCAGTAGAGCGCCAGTGCCTGCCGATTCCAGCCCGTCGTTCAGTCCTTCTTGTCCTCGCCACCACTCCAGGCGATGAACATCCAGCGACCGTTTTCCTTGATCAGCACGTCCGTATAGTGACCAGTGACCGTCTCGCGTTCCTTCTTGTAGTTTTCACTGGCGACCATGTAGTGGTACTGGACGACGGCGATGTTGCCTGTGATCGTCGCAGAGATCGGGAAAAGCTCGTACTGGAGGGTCGTACTGCTCTCCGAGTCATACCTGCTCCAGTGCTTGAGCGATGCCTTGTCGCGCGGCATTGGCGAGCCCGTCCCCCAGTACCTCATGTTCTGGTGGACCATCGTGTCGATCCAGCTCAGGTCCTTCGACTCCGACATCTGCCACTGCTGCTGCTCGAATTTCCAGATCTCCTGCTGCTCGGCAGTCCACTCCGCGGCGTATACGGAACCTGCAACTGCGCAAAGCGCCAGTACCGATACGGCCGTCTTCATCATTCGACTGAACATTGAACATCTCCCCTCATTAGTTTTTTGAGTAATGCACCTGGCGCGCGTTGCGCCGGTGCAGCCCACAGGGTACTACATTGGGACTGCGCTACCCTGCCCACTGCCAGGAATCGCCGTCGCGCAGCACCCGCCCCTCTTCCTGCAGCTTCAGGACATGGGCCAGCAGCGAATACCGCGCAACCGGGTGCATCAACACCGGCACGTCCGCATAGACAACCGGCAACAGCACGTCGAGCGTGGTCGTCTTGAGGTCGCGCATGGCATCGATTACTTTCTGCTCGCGCAGCAGCCGGTGCGCGATTACGCGGTCGATCTCGGCCACTGCGCCGCGGATCACCGCGCCGTGACCCGGCGCAAGACCACGAACCGGTAGCTCACGAAGCCTGCGCAGCGAATCGAGGTACTGCCGCATCGAGCCATCCGGCGG
>JALHTE010000377.1 GCA_022865595.1 Steroidobacteraceae bacterium
CCTCCCACCGCGCGGCGGAAGACCCCGACCGCCCGGACTGCGTCCGCAGCCAGTCCCGGTACGCGGCCCGGATCGCATCATTCAATGGCCCTGGCAGCGTCACGCCGTCCCTCGCCGCGCGCTGCATGCCCTCGAGCGTGAAGAGCGTCATCTGCGTGTCGTCCGACACCTCGAGCACGCCCCCCGCAGCAGCGAGCCGAATCCCCTCCTCCCCGTGCTCGCGTCGGATCTCAGCCAGCGACTTGAACTCCACCCGATATCCGAGCGCATCCCCGATCGCCCCACCAAGCAGACACGCGAGCTCCCGGGATGCACGCGCATCACGCGCGGCATCGACCGGCCGCTGCGCCTCCACCCACCGCTCCTGCGCACGGGTCTCGATGGCCCGGGGCCGAACCGCACGCACCTGCCGGATGGCCTCCCCCGGATCCGCCCCGAACTCCACGAGCAGCCGCGCCGCCACCGACCCCGCGCGCCCGAGCCCGCCCCGGCAATGCACCAGCACCCAGTGTCATGACCTTGATCACGTTTGCACCGCCGACTGCGGCTCTTGAACTAGTCGACCATGACTCCCGTCTGCGCACTCCGCGCACCCGCGTACACCCAGCGCGTCTCGAACGCCTGGTCAGTGTCCTGACTCTGCCGCATGTAGTACCGCCGACTGCGGCTCAAGGAGGCCAGGCAAATATCTCTGGGCTTTCTGCCGCGGACTGCCGCTCTTGAGCGTTCCCAGGCTACTCCCGTCCTGATCCGCCCGACCCGACGGCCAGCTCTGAAATCCGCAGCGGATCCGAAAGACTGGTCCTGATTGTCATCCGCAATTCCTGATGTATCCGCGCCGGACGGTGCTCCAACGGAGCCACTCCCACTCATCACCTATTGTTTATTAATTTGCCTGATCGATAAAGCCTAACAGCACCTTTGTCACCATTTTCTTGACCACCCAAGGTGCCGGACGGACCCATCGGAACGCCCCGACCAGGGAGTCGGGAACGACCCCGCAAAAACAAAAAGGGCCCTCGCGAGCAGGGCCCTTTCAGCAGCAGTGTGGACGACGACGGGTCGACGATCAGGCGGCAGCCTTGCGGGCACGCGCGCCGGCCTTCCGAACCACACGCTTCGCCTTGCGAGCGCGCGCGGTCTTCGCCTTCGGCAACTCGTCTTCGGCGGTCTCGGAGAACTTCCCGTAGGTCTCCATCGTCAGCTTGCGAAACTCACGACCCGCATCCTTGAAGATCGCGGCCCCACGGGTCGCTTCATCAACGAGGCGGTCGCGGGTCGCAGGCAACATGTCGGTCTGGTCGCGTACGAAGTCCAGGATGTCTTCGGCGCGCGCGGCGTGCTCGAAACGCGTGGCCGCACCTGTCAGCGCGGCGGTGATGACCTCCGACTGAAATTCGATGAGGCTCTGCAACGCGTTCTGCGAGACGACCGTGAGCTTCACGCCCGAGTGCGCCATTTTGCGCACCGGGTTCTTCATGGCCTTGAGGCCCTCCGCCGAATCAACGAGGGCTTTACGCATGAACCGGACGGGGTCCTTGCTGAGGTTCTGGGCCAGGTGTGTCATGGCCTGGGTCTGTTCGTTCATGAATTCCTGCATTTCGTCTCTCATTGGGTTTCTCACGTGATGGGCTGAATAACAGCGCCTGCTGCATTGCAGCATAGCCCTCCGCGCCTCGATCCAACATACGGGATGATGGCAACCGTCCCCCGCGA
>JALHTE010000378.1 GCA_022865595.1 Steroidobacteraceae bacterium
ACTCGAATGCCCTCCTCCAGCGCGTGATGCAGCTCCTCGACGCGGGCCGGCATCTCCTTCAGCGTGCGCCTGTAGACGATGGTGACGTTGGCACCGAGTCGTCGCGCGGTACGCGCTGCATCCATCGCCGTGTTGCCACCTCCGATGATGAAAACTTCCTTGTCGCGCGTGTCCGGCAACGGCGTCTCGTACTTCGCGTCGATCGCCCGCATGAGGTTGACGCGCGTCAGGAACTCGTTGGCGGACATCACGCCGAGCAGGTGCTCGCCGGGCACGTTCATGAATGTCGGCAGGCCCGCGCCGGTACCGACGAAGATCTTCCAGAATCCTGCCGCCTTCAGGTCATCGAGCGTGGCCGTCTTCCCGACGACGAAATTGCGCACGAAGCGCCCGCCGAGCAGCCTGATCTTGTGCACCACGTCGTCGATCAGGTCGTTCGGCAGCCGGAATTCAGGAATTCCGTAGCGCAGCACTCCGCCGAGCTCGTGGAAGGCTTCGAAGACCGTTACCGGGAAACCCTCGACAGCGAGCAGATAGGCATTGATCAGCCCGGACGGACCGGAGCCGACGATGGCAATCGGCGGTTTGTCCGCCCTCGCCCACGGACTCACCACACCGGCGAATCGGCGCGCGATATCAGGGTTCACCAGCTTGTCGCGCTGCGGCAGGTACCACTCGAGCTGCCCGATCTCGATCGGCCGGCGGGTATGCGTACACACGCCCTGGCACTGCAGTTCCTGCGGGCAGACCCTTCCCGTGACGTTGGGCAGCGGGTTACAACCCTCGATGAGCTCGAGTGCCTGGCGGAACTTGCCCTGGCCGAGCAGGTCCAGCATCTCCGGGATGTGAATCTTGACCGGGCAGCCGCCGGTGGGCTCCTGCTTGTTCTTGAGCAGGACACCGATTTCGCACGGCCGATCCTGGCACTGCTTGTCCCGCAGCACCTCGAGCCAGACGAAGAGTTCGACCTCACGTGCCGAGTAGCCGAGGTTCATGTAACCGAGGTAACCCTGGTTCACGAGCTCGAAGTCCTGCGAACGCTGCTCGGGCGGCCGGATGTAGGGCGGAATGCACGTCTCGCCAGGCCAGCCTTCGGAGAGGCCCCTGAACATCGGGTAGCGTTCCGCGAGGTGCGTATCGATCGCCTTGATGAACCTGCGCTTGAACTTGAGCGGCATGAACCAGATGAAGCGCAACAGGATCGTGCTCATTTCGTCGTCGCGCAGCAGCAGCTCCCACAGCGCGCGGGTGAATGAGGCGCTCAGGACCTCCTGCTGGAACTCCCAGGCGATCGCCTGCACACCGTCCGCCACGAACACGCTTCGCAGCGAGCGCGGATCGTTGAGCAGGTGCCTCTTCAGCAGCGACAGCTGCGTCTGCAGGATCGTGCTGTCGTCGCCCGGCGCCGACTGCACAGTCACTTGATGATCTCCGAGTCGCAGTTCGCCGCGACGCGGGCAACGCGGCTCACGAGCTCGGCCGTGACCCGGGTTCGGGACAGCACACCAGGGATCATGTGCCCGACTTCCTTGGCCACGCCGCCGTCGATGATCGTGATCTTCTCGAAGAGCTCCGGCACCTGCTGGTAGCACGTCTTGCAGTTGACGCACTCCGGGACGTCCTCCTCGCGGATCGTCATCAGGCCCGGCGCGGCCGCATCGTCGGTCGATGACGACTCCGAAGCGGCTGCCGACGATGCCGGCGTCCCGCCGAAAGGCCCCAGCGCCGCGGCAAGGCTCGCCGGCGGAGCAGCCGAGGCGGCGGCCAGCTCACTCATCGCGCGGGCGATCGTGTCCAGCGACGACTCCTGCTCAGCGACCGACGCCTGGTAGCGCTGCTGCATCGCCTCAAGCTCCACGTGATGCTCGGCATCGAGCTTGTCGACGTGACGGCCTGCGAGGTACTGGAGCGTCCGCCAGTTGCGACGGCGCTCCTCTACCAGGTGGACGATGGTGCCCGACACCTCGAGCTTCTCAAGCCGCTGCCCGGCGTCCGTGGACCATACGAAGGGTACCTTGCCGGTACGGGCCGCAGCCGGCAGGTCGACGAAGTCGTGTATCGGCAGCGCATTGGCTTCGGAAGCGGCCGGCAGCTTGCGGAACTGCTTCTTGAAGCGCGTCTCCTCGCGGGCAAAATCCGCTGGAGTGAGCGGCACCTCGAGCAGCCTGGTCGCCCCCTCCTCCACGTACGTGATCGTGGTCGAAGCCCCGACGCAGTCGACGTTGGGATTGCCATCCAGCGAGAAGCGGCTGTGCAGGTTGTCGCCGCGGCGCGGATCGTGCACGAACACCGGGTTCATGCGGCTTTCGACCGCCAGGCGCGAACGCCGGTTCGCAGCGGCGTCGGCGATGCCGTGCTCGGCCTGGCAGGGCGTATAGACGTCCAGCACGGCTGGCGACGAGTTGTAGTTCAGGTACTCCATCACGTTGCCGAGGAAGTGCCCCTGCATCGCCGTCGAGGTCTGCGCGACGAACACATGCGGATGGAACGCAGCGATCAGGCCAAGTTCCTTGCGGTCCTCCTGCTTGCCGGAATGTGCCGAGCCGAATCGCGTCAGGTCGGAGTCCTGGCCGGTCAGGCTCGCCGTCGAGGTCTGGCCGCCCGTGTTCGAATAGACGCCTGTGTTGAGCACCATGACCTTGATCGGCGTGCTGGTCGTCAGCAGGCGCGACAACGCACCAAAGCCGATGTCGTACGTGGCGCCGTCGCCACCGACGCTGAACGCGGTCGGCAGCATCGCGAGTTCCTGTGCCGTGAACTTGTCCCAGCCGAACATGCGGAAATAGAGGTCGTGGACCTCCGGCAGGTACGTGTCGTCGAGCTCGAGCTGTGCGATGCGCAGTGCCTTGATGTCATCAGCCGCGCCCGCCGTAATGCCTTCGAACAGTCCCTTGGCGACGGCGGGGGTGTCCTGGAACAGGCTGTTGACCCACGGGTCGTTGTAGGGATTGAACGGGAACGTGGATGCGTAGACGCTGCTGCAACCCGTCGCATTCGCGATGACGGCCGAGGCCGGTCCGTTGCCGGTTGGACCACTCTCGAGCAGGTAGAGCCTCTTCTCCAGCCTCGCCATTACTTCATCGATGCGACCGCGCCGCGCTGCGTCGTCCTGGATCGACGCGCGCTTCGCACCGAGCTGCTCGAGGAGCGCCTCCAGCTCGCGGATGTGCTCCTTGCGGCGCTTGCCCTGGATCGCATGGTTTGCGGACATGACCAGTCGGATCGCGGTGACCTCGCCGCAACCGCGGCACGCACCGTGTCCGCCGGTGGTGGCGTAGTAATTCGACCGGTCGAGCATCATTCGCTTGATGTCGCCGCCGGGGGCCGC
>JALHTE010000379.1 GCA_022865595.1 Steroidobacteraceae bacterium
CGATGACGCGGCCTGCACCAAGTGCCACGAGGACGTAACGTTCAAGTCGGCCGCGCACCCCGAACTGGGCTGTGTCGATTGCCATACGAACATCACTTCGACGCCGCACGATGCGCTGCCCGACGACCAGAAGCTGACCGGCGACCAGATCTGCGCCGGTTGCCATCGGATGGCGACGAAGCAGCTGTCCAAGAGCGTCCATGACAAGCACACCTGCAAGAAGTGCCATGGACCCGGGCACGACGTCGACCTCGTCAAGAGCCCTGAATCGAGACTGTCAGCGGTCAACCAGCTGAAGACCTGCGGCAAGTGCCACGACGAGGTCCTGCCGGGATTCGAATAGAGCGTGCATGGCGAAGGCCTGCTCAAGTCCGGCCTGACTGATGCGGCGCCGTCCTGCAGCAGCTGCCACGGCTCGCACAACATCCAGAAGACCGGCGACCCGGCCGCGAAGACCGGGCACATGAAGTCCCCGGAGACCTGCGGCGCCTGCCACACGACGGTGCTCAAGCACTGGGAAGACGAGAGCACCCACGGTGAGCTCTGGAAGGAGGGCAAGGACGGCCCGGTCTGCACGACCTGCCACATGGACGAACACTCGATCGCGGACCCGACCTCGGCTGCGATGCGCCAGCACTTCCCGGGCGAGTGCGGAAATTGCCACAAGGAAAGCATCATCAGCTTCCGTGACAGCTTCCACGGCAAGGCCACGGAACTGGGCTGGACGTCGGTGGCGATGTGCTCGGATTGCCACACGCCGCACCAGAACCTGCCGGCCAGCGATCCGCGTTCGACCGTGAACCCGGCGAATCTGGCCGCCACCTGCGGCAAGTGCCACGAGAACGAAGTCAACAATGCCGGATTCATGACCTTCGACCCGCACGTACTGCCGCACGATCCGGCGACGCGCTGGGAGATTCGCTGGATTTATCTCTTCATGACCGGGCTGCTGCTCGGCGTGTTCGCGTTCTTCTTCATCCACGACTTCCTGTGGCTGCAGCGCGCGCTGGTCGGCAAGATGCGCGGCGAGTACAAGGCGGGCCATGGTGGCGAAGGGCCGTACGTCAAGCGCTTCAGCAACGCGCAGATCTGGTTGCACATCAGCATCGTGACCAGCTTCCTGCTGCTCGCGATCACCGGCCTGCCACTCAAGTTCGCCGTTGCGCCGTGGGCCCGCGACATGATGAACGTGCTCGGCGGGGCGCACGCAGCCGGCCTGATTCACCGCTTTGCCGCCATCGTGACCTTCGGCTACTTCGCGGCGCACCTGCTGATGGTGTTCTGGGGGGCAATCGTGAAGGGCGAGAAGGGCTTCTTCTGGGGATGGAGGTCGATGGTCCCGAACCTGAAGGACGTCCAGGACTTCTGGGGCAACATCAAGTACTTCCTGTATGTCGGCAAGCGGCCGCAGATCGACCGCTGGGCGTACTGGGAGAAATTCGACTACCTGGCGGTCTTCTGGGGCGTGGCGATGATCGGGTTCTCCGGCCTTATGCTCTGGTTCCCGGGCTTCTTCGCGAGGTTCGTGCCGGGATGGGCGCTGAATGCCGCCTACATCATCCACAGCGATGAAGCGCTGCTCGCGACGGGCTTCATCTTCATCTTCCACTTCTTCCACACGCACCTGCGTCCGGAATCGTTCCCGATGGATCCGGTGATCTTCACGGGCGTCATGCCGCTCGAGAAATTCAAGGAAGAACGGCCGCTCGAATACCAGCGGCTGGTGGAGACGAAGCAGCTGGAGAAGTTCCTGGTTCCGGCGCCGGAGAAGTCCAACCTGACCGCCGCCTACGTGTTCGGCTTCATCGCCGTGGCCGTCGGCATCGCGTGCGCGGTGGGCATCTTCGTGGCGCTGTGGGGGCAGTTCTTCGGCTGAACTGCCGAGTGGGTGAGGTGAGGCGGCGGGCCGGTCCGGTGGACCGGCCTGCTGCTTTGCGGAGGCGGTCGACCGCGGCGCCGTAGTTGAAATTACCTAGATGATTCGATCCGGCTGCGACCTAACATCGGCCCGACCCGCACACCGTGTGGGCGGGACGGCACAGGGGGAATCATGGCTGCCGAATCGCGTATTCCCGGTTCGCCTGCACGCCCTCGAGCCTGCTGGAGCGGGAAATGAAGCTCCCGGAGCAGGTCAAGCGGCTCGGCGTCATCGTCGGACTATTCCTGGTCGTCGTCGTCACGCGGTTCTTCCTGCTGCCTGAAAGCTGGATCTCGGCCGAGCCACACCAGGCGGCCAAGGTGGTCCGCGAAATGGCCAAGCCGATGCACTACGCGGGCATGATGAGCTGCCGCGACTGCCACCAGGATGAGTGGGATACCAAGCTCGGCGGATTCCACCGCAAGATCGGCTGCGAGAACTGCCACGGGCCAGCGGCCGCCCACGTCGCGAACAAGGACGACGAGGCGGCCATCCCTCCGAAGCACCGCGACCGGGAGTTCTGCCTGGGGTGCCATGGATTCGTCGCGTCGCGGCCCGATGGATTCCCACAGGTCGATGGCCAGAAGCACAAGGCGGGCAAGCGCTGCGTGAGTTGCCACGACGCGCACGATCCGAAGCCGGACACGACTCCGCAGGACTGCGGTGGCTGCCACGGCCGTATCGCCAGGATCAAGGCGACATCGACGCATGCGGAACTCGCCTGCACGGAGTGCCACGCGGTTCCTGAGCAGCACCTGGAAGATCCGCGGACTGCGTATCCGACCGTGCCGCAACGGCGCGACGCCTGCGCGCGCTGCCACGACACCGCATCTACTGATCCGGCTGCGGCCAGTTCGCGTGTCGACTTCGGTTCGCACGGCCGCACCTACGTGTGCTGGCAGTGCCACTACGCTCACCTGCCGGAGGGCCTCAATTGAACAAGCGTGAGTTCCTCAGGGACGCGATCCTCTTCTTCCCGGCCGCCGGTGTGTGCGGTGCGCTCGCTGCCCAGGCAGCAGGTAATGATCCCGCCACGGTGGCCGCGACGACCCCGACGGGCTACGACCCGACGGACCACTGGTACGGCATGGGCATCGACGTCGACAAGTGCATCGGCTGCAATCGCTGCGTCGAGGCTTGCAAGACGGAAAACGGAGTTCCCGAGGAGCCGTTCTTCTTCCGCACATGGATCGAGCGCTATTCGATCCATGCCGATGGCGAGGTGAAGGTGGAATCCATCAGCACCAAGACGCCGGAACAGCTGCTCGCCGAGCAGGACCAGCCGGTGGACCCGGAGGTCGTGCGCACGTTCTTCGTGCCGAAGCTCTGCAACCAGTGCGCGCATCCGCCGTGCGTGCAGGTCTGCCCGGTCGGCGCGACGTTCCAGACCAAGGACGGCGTGGTGCTGGTCGATGAAAAGCGCTGTATCGGTTGCCGATACTGCATCCAGGCCTGCCCATACGGCGCCCGCTACCTGAATCCGGTCACCAAGACGGCGGACAAGTGCACGTTCTGCTACCACCGCATCACCAAGGGCCTGGCGCCGGCGTGCGTCGAGGTCTGCCCGACCGAGGCGCGGATCTTTGGTGACCTGAAGGGCCGGGCCGAACGGCTGGTGAGCTTCCAGCGGGAAAACGTCATCAGCGTGCTGAAGCCCGACCTGAATACCGAACCCAAGGCGCTCTACGCCAACCTTGACGGAGAAGTCCGATGAGCGGCACGGTGCCCCAGGCGCTTCTGGACCAGCTTGCCCACCAGTTGAGCCAGGTAATCGGCTTCATCTACCCGAACGAGGTCGAGACCCAGTGGGCGATCCTGATCGTCGTTTATCCGTACATCACCGGAATCGTCGCAGGAGCGTTCATCCTCGCCTCGCTGGTGAAGGTATTCAATGTCGTCGAGGTGCAGCCGGTCTACCGGCTCGCACTGCTCACGGCGCTGGCCTTCATGCTGATCGCGGGCTTGCCGCTGCAACTGCACCTCGGGCACCCGGAACGTGCCTACGAGATCTTCATGACTCCGCAGCCGACCTCCGCGATGGCGATGTTCGGCTTTGTCTACCTGTGGTACCTGATGGGCATCCTGCTGATCGAGGTCTGGCTGGAATACCGCCAGCAGCTGGTCCTGATGGCGCGGGAGGTGACTGGCGTAAAGAAGGCCCTGTACCGGGCGCTCTCACTCTTTTCCAACGACATCAGCCCGGAGGCCGTGGCCTGGGATCACAAGACGAGCAAGATCGTGACGGTCATCGGCATCCCCTCGGCGTTCCTGCTGCACGGGTATGTCGGCTTCATCTTCGGCTCGGTCAAGGCGAATCCCTGGTGGGGCAGCGTGCTGATGCCGATCGTGTTCCTGCTCTCTGCGATCGTCTCCGGCATTGCCATGGTGATGCTGGTCTACATCGTGCTGAACCTGCTGCGCAGGGAAAAGATGAACATGCGCTGCCTGGACACGGTCGGGCTGTTCCTGCTGGTGGCGGTGATCGTCGACTTCGCGTTCGAGGGCCTGGAATACATCCATCGCGTGTACCAGAGCGAGGAATCGATCAGGATCCTGGGCGAGCTCGTGTCAGTGAGGCTGTTCAACAGCCTGGTGATCGTGCAGGTGGGGCTGGGCATGGTGCTGCCGCTGCTGATCCTGTCGGTGGTCCGCAGCAAGCGCATCAGCGCGGGCATGCGCGCGCTGATGTACTTCGCGTCCGCGCTCTTGTTGCAGGTCGGGATCTTCGCCATGCGCTGGAACGTAGTGATCGGCGGCCAGGAGTTCTCGAAGAGCCTGCGCGGGCTGATGACCTACGAGATGGAGATGACGGGCATAGAGAGCCTCACGACGGCACTCGTGCTGCTAGCGCTGCCGTTCATCATCCTGGTCGGGCTCCATTACCTGCTGCCCCCGCGATGGATGGAAGAGCACGGCCTTGCCGCTCACTAGCGGGTGCGCTGGCGGTAACGGGCAGGTTGGACGACAATAAGGTTGAATTGCGCAGCAGGTCGGCCGGCTGGCACCAAATCCCTGGAGAGTAGCGATGAACAGACTATCCCTGTCCCTGATGTTGTGCGCCTGCGCGATGTTTGCAGCGCCGACATACGCGGCCGACGCCGTCGCCGGCAAGAAGCTGGCGGGAGATTCCTGCGTGGACTGTCATGGCGACGATGGCAAGGGCGACGACGAATCCCCGGGCATCGCCGGCATGTCGGTGGACAAGTTCACCAAGGCGATCCAGGAATACCAGGACGGCACGCGCTCCAAGAGCCCTAAAATGACGAAGGAGGCGAAGAAGCTCTCCGCCACCGACATCGCAAATCTTGCAGCGTATTACTCGACGCTCAAGTAAAGCCTGGTCCGGCAGGAAGATACATCCGCATAGGTACTCGCCGCGGGCCAACCGCGGCGAGATTGGTCACGATCGGGCAAAGCGTTATGCTTCGCCCGCGACAAGCTTGAGTCGCAAAGCCAGGCCCGGGGGCCACGCATGATCAGGAACTATTTCTCGGTAATCACCCGCAGCGCGCTGAGCATGATCGGCACTGTGATCGCGCTCGTGGGCTTCGTGCTCTTCGTGACACTGTTCCTGATCCAGAACATGGGATTCAGGGGCGGGCCCTACCTCGGCATCATTACCTACCTGCTGCTGCCGGCCGTGGTGGTGGCCGGGCTCACGCTGGTTCCCATCGGCATCTGGCGGCAGACGAAGAAAGAACGCGTGGCGGTGGAACATGGCGAGCCGGTGCCGAACCTGCCCGTAATCGACATGAACAAGCCGCGGACCCGCAAGGCGCTGGCGGCCTTCGGGGTGATGTCGCTGATAGGGCTGGTTGTGCTCGCGGTTGGCACCTACAAGGGCGTGGAGTACATGGAATCGGTCGAGTTCTGCGGCCTGGCATGCCACACGGTGATGCAGCCGGAATACACGGCGCACCAGCGATCGCCGCACTCGCGCGTCGCCTGCGCGGAATGCCATATCGGCGCCGGGGCCGACTGGTTCGTGAAGTCGAAGATTTCCGGCAGCTGGCAGCTGATCGCCGTGGCGTTCAACCTGTACCCGACGCCGATCCCGACGCCGGTGCACAACCTGCGTCCGGCACGCGAGACCTGCGAGCAGTGCCACCTGCCCACGAAATTCACCGGCGACAAGCTCAAGGTTCGCGTTCACTACGCGGAAGACGAGCAGAACACCGAACTGCACACGGTGCTGATGATGAAGGTCGGCGGTCAGCACGGCCGTGGTGCGTCTGGCATCCACTGGCACGTGGCGCCAGGCGTCAAGGTCCGCTTCCTCTCGGACCCGAGTCGCGAAAAGATCTACGACATCGAAATGACCGGGGTGGATGGCAAGGTCAAGCTGTTCAAGAACGAGGAGGCGCCAGCCGACGCCGAGTGGAGGCAGATGGATTGCGTCGACTGCCACAACCGGCCGACGCACGTGTACCGGGAGCCCGCGAACGAGATAGACAATTCGATGGACCAGGGTACGATCGACAAGACCTTGCCCTTCATAAAGCGCGAGGGCCTGCGCGCCGTGCAGGTCGAATACCCTTCGCACGAAGCCGCGAGGGCAGGCATTGCGGCCGACATCGCGGCCTTTTACGCACAGAATTATCCCGACCTCGCCAAATCGAAGGCCGACGCGATCGCGCAGACCGGCAAGACGCTGGGCGACGTCTACAGCTGGAACGTGTTCCCGGCGATGAAGGTCACCTGGGACACCTATCCGAATCACATCGGGCACAAGCAGTCACCCGGCTGCTTCCGTTGCCACGACAAGAAGCACGCGACCGAAGACGGTGAGAAGATCACCAAGAAGTGTGATACCTGCCACTCGCTGCTGGCAGATGAAGAACCGGATCCCGCGATCCTCTACCAGATGGCGGGCGAAGAGCCGCCGGCGCCGGGCGAAGCAGGGACGCCCCCGTTGGACGAGACTGGAACCTGAGGTAGCACTCATGGACAGGGGCGCGTCGGGCGGAGTCCTGCGCGCCCCTCGTCTTTTCTGAGTTCAGTCGCCGTCGACTTCGTCCTTGTGCTGGGCGCCCTTGTTGAGCTCGTTGATCCCGCAGTCGCCGCAGTGATCGCCGCCCTTGCGGAAACTGCGCGCAATCTGCACCACCGCATACACCGCGGCCGCGGCTACGATCACCCACACGAGGATCTGCTCGAGCATCGTGTTGTCCTCAGCCTGCGCCCAGCGCAAGCGCTGCGTGATAGGTCACGAACGCTGCCGCATACGCCAGCGCGAACAGGTACCCCGTCATGATCAGCGGATAGCGCCAGGAGTTGGTCTCGCGCCGCACGACGACGATCGTCGACAGGCACTGCGGCGCGAACACGAACCAGGCAAGCAGCGAGAGTGCGGTCGCCAGGCTCCAGGTGCCCGCCAGCATCGGTGCCAGGGTGGCCGAGACGTCGTCGCCTGCCGCCGACAGCGAATACACGGTGCCCAGCGCGCCCACCGCGACCTCGCGCGCCGCGAGGCCCGGCACAAGCGCGAGCGAGATCTGCCAGTTGAAGCCGATCGGCGCGAACACGTGCTCGAGCGCACGACCGATCGAGCCTGCGAAGCTGTACTGGATGGCCGGGCCGCTTGCGTCGGCCGGCGGGGCCGGGTAGCTGCTCAGGAACCACAGCACGATCATCAACGCGAGGATGATCGTGCCGACGCGGCTCACGAACACCTTGGCGCGCTCCCACAGGCCCAGCGCGACGCTGTGCAGGTTCGGCCAGTGGTACTCGGGGAGTTCGAGCAGCAGCGGGTGATACGAGGATCGCAGCGCCGTGCGCTTCAGCCCCCAGGCGACGGCCATCGCCGCGACGATGCCGGCCACGTAGAGGATGAACAGCACCAGCCCCTGCAGGTTGAACGGCCCGACCGGCTGGTTCGGGATGAACGCGGCGATCACCAGCGCGTACACGGGCAGTCGAGCCGAGCAGGTCATCAGCGGCGCAACCATGATCGTGGCAATACGATCGCGGAGGTTGGGGATGGTGCGCGTCGCCATGATGCCCGGCACGGCACAGGCGAAGCTCGACAGCAGCGGGATGAAGGCGCGCCCGGAGAGGCCGACGCTGCCCATCAATCGGTCGAGCAGGTAGGCGGCGCGCGGCAGGTAGCCCGTGTCCTCGAGCACCAGGATGAACAGGAACAGGATCAGGATCTGCGGCAGGAATACCAGCACGCTGCCGGCGCCGGCGATGATGCCGTCCACGAGCAGGCTCCTGAGCGCTCCGTCGGCCATGTTTCCACTCAGTTGCCCGCCCAGCCACGAGACACCCGAGTCGATCAGCTCCATCGGCAGCGCGGCCCAGCTGAACACTGCCTGGAACACGAAGAACAGCAGCACGGCCAGGATCACCGGCCCTGCGATCGGGTGCATCACCAGTGCATCGAGCCGTCGCAATGCGCGTGCACGCACGGGTTCCGTGTATCCGACGGCCGCGAGGATGCGGCGCACCTCGCGCTGGGTCTGCTGGATGTGCTCGAAACTGGGGTCGTGCCAATCGCGTGCCGGGAGCGCGCCGGGCAGCGCCGCGGCGTCCAGCGCCGCGACCAGCCGTTCGTGTCCGCCGGCAGCGACCGCGATCGTCTCGACCACGGGTACGCCGAGTTCGCGTTCGAGCAGCCCGCGGTCGAGGTGGAAGCCACGATCGAGTGCCAGGTCGCTCATGTTCAGCGCAACGATCATCGGCACGC
>JALHTE010000380.1 GCA_022865595.1 Steroidobacteraceae bacterium
CGCGGTGGGTAAAGCCCGAGGCGATCGCGGAAGTCGTGGCGTTTCTCGCCTCCGACGCTGCCCGTGCCGTCACGGGCGCGTCGATCTCCGTTCCCGGACGCGTCTAGTCGCGCCCGGCCAGGCCGAACCCGGGCTGGTCGCACCTAGGCCAGGTTCCTGGGGTAGTCGAATTCGACGTCCTGGCCGCTGCCCCATTCGAGCTCGCTCCACTCGTCGATAGTGAACGTTGCGGTAAACACCGCGCAGGTCGGCATGTTGTCCATGTGCTCGCCCGCCGACAGCCGATTGGCGCAATCCGTGATACCGGGATTGTGTCCGAAGATCATCAGGTGGGGGGCATGTCCGCCCAGGTCGCGGATGACCGCGAGCAGGTCGGCCGGGGAAGCGAGATACAGCCGCTCGTCCTGCCCCATGACCTCCGCCGGGACCTTGAGTTCGCGCGCCATGATGCTCGCCGTGGTCAGCGCCCGTACCGCGGGGCTCGAAAGCACCAGGTCGGGTTTCAGTTTCCGCGCCCGCAGCCGTCGCGCCATCTCCGGCGCATCGCGCTGGCCGCGGCGGTTGAGCGGCCGGTCCCAGTCCTTCTGGCCCGGCAGCGGCGTGTCGGACTTGGCATGTCGAACCAGCGTCAGGCGTTTCATGGTTCCCGAACCTCTACGTGGTCCTCGACGACGCGGGTCTGGTAGCAGCGCACGGGTTCGTAGGCGGGCGGGGTGAGTGCCCGGCCGGTGCGCAGGCAAAAGCGCGCCCCGTGCCGCGGACAGACCACCTGGTCGCCCTCGACCGGCCCGCCGGAGAGTCCGCCGCCGTCGTGCGTGCAGACGTCCTCGACCGCCAGGAACTCGCCGCCGATGTTGAACACGGCGACGAACTCGCCGTCCACCTCGACCGAGGCATGATCACCCGGCGGGATGGATGCGACGGGACCGACGCGTATCCAGCTCACATCATGCCCGTCTGCAGGCGCGCAGCTTCGGACATCATCGACTGCTGCCATGGCGGGTCGAACACCAGCTCGACGTCCACGCGCTTGACGGTCGGGATGATCTCGACTTTTTCCCGTACGTCCTGGACCAGCACGTCGCCCATGCCGCAACCAGGCGCCGTGAGCGTCATCGTCACCGAGACGACCCGGCCGTCCGCTTCGGAGCTGACGTCGCAGGAATACACCAGCCCGAGGTCCACCACGTTGATGGGGATCTCCGGGTCGTAGCAGGTCTTCATCTGCTGCCATGCGAGGTCGCGCACGTCCTCGTCACTCGCATTCGGCGGCAACTGCGGCACGTCCACGGCTTCCTTGCCGAGGGCGTCGGCGTCCTTGCCCGCAACGCGGAACAGGTTGCCCTCGACATAGACAGTGAAGCTGCCGCCGAGCGCCTGGGTGATGAATCCGTCCTGGCCCTTGCGCAGTTTCACCGCCAGGCCCGCCGGCACGATGATCGCGTCCACGTCGCGGGTAAAGGTGACCGGCTCGTTGTCCTGTCGATACACGGATCGCTCCCTGGTTACTCGGTTCGTACCGGTTCGGTCTGCCGATGCAGCGCCGCGTCGAGCGTGTGCCAGCACAGGCTCGCGCATTTCACCCGTGCCGGGAATGCGCGCACGCCGGACAGTGCGCCGAGCTTGCCGAGGCTCGCCACGTCCACGTCAGCGTCGTCCCGTGTCAGCATCGCGTGCATGGTCTCGAACAGGCGCTCGGCGTCGGCGACCGAGCGGCCCTTCACGCTCTCGGTCAGCAGCGATGCCGATGCAACCGAGATCGCGCAGCCACTGCCCTGGAACGACACGTCGCTGATCACGTCGTCCTTGAGTTTCACGTAGATAGTCAATCGATCGCCACAAAGGGGGTTGAACCCCTCGGCCTGGCGGTCCGCGTCCGGCATCGGGCGGAAATTGCGCGGCTTGCGATTGTGGTCGACGATGACGTCGCGGTAGAGGTCGGCGAGGTCCATCAGCCCAGGATCTCCTGCGCCACGCCGAGCGCCGCGACCAGGCGGTCGACCTCTGCACGGGTGTTGTAGAACGCGAACGAGGCGCGAGCCGTGGCTGGAACACCGTAAAAATCCATGACCGGCATCGCGCAGTGGTGCCCGGTGCGGATTGCGACGCCTTCCATGTCGAGGATCGTGCCCAGGTCGTGCGGGTGTATGTCCCGCAGCTTGAAGGAGATCACGGCGGCCTTGTCGGGCGCTGTCCCGACGATCTCGAGGCCGTCGACGCCCTCGAGCCTGGTCGTCGCGTATTCGAGCAGATCGTGTTCCGCGGCAGCGATCCGCCCGAGGCCGATTTCCTCGAGGTAGTCGACCGCGGCGCCGAGCCCGATTGCGCCCGCGATGTGGGGCGTTCCGGCCTCGAACTTCCACGGCAGGTCGTTGTAGATGGTGCGCTCGAAGCTCACCGCCAGGATCATGTCGCCGCCGCCCTGCCAGGGCGGCATTGCAGCGAGCAGCGACTCGCGGCCATAGAGCACGCCGATGCCGGTCGGCCCGCACATCTTGTGTCCGGAAAAGCAGTAGAAATCGCAGTCGAGCTGCTGCACGTCGACCGGCATGTGCGGCACGGCCTGTGCCCCGTCGAGTAGCACCGGAACGCCGTGCCGTCGCGCCTCGGCGATGAAACGCTGCACTGGCACGACGGTGCCGAGCGCGTTCGAGACATGCGCAAGCGCCAGCAGGCGGGTGCGTTCGCCGATCAAGGACAGGAACGCATCGAAGTCGAGCTCGCCGGACTGCGTCATCGGGATCACGCGCAGGCGGGCGCCGGTCTGCTCGCAGACCATCTGCCAGGGGACGATGTTGGCGTGATGCTCGAGCCAGGAAATCAGTATTTCGTCGCCGGGCGCCAGCCTCGGCCGCGCGTAGCTCTGCGCCACCAGGTTGATCGCCTCGGTGGTTCCGCGCACGAATATGACTTCACGGGTCGAGCGGGCATTCACGAAGCGGCGCAGCTTTTCGCGCGCGCCCTCGAAGAGGTCGGTGGCCTCCTGGCTGAGGGCGTGCACGCCACGATGCACGTTGGCATGCGACGACTGGTAATAGCCGGATATCGTGTCGATCACCTGTCGCGGTCGCTGGCTCGAGGCTGCGTTATCTAGGTAACAGAGCGGCTTGCCGTGCACGCGGCGTGCGAGCACCGGGAAATCGCGCCGGATTGCCTCGACGTCGAGCGCGGCGCGGGCGGATGGAGCAGGCGCGGCGACGCTCATGCCGGTGAGTCCAGCAGCCGGGCCAGGCGGTCGACGAGGACGGCGTGCACGGCCTCGGCAAAGGCGGGGAGGTCCATGCGTGAGAGGATCGCCGCGGCGAAAGCCCTGGTCAGGGCACTCCTGGCCTGGGACTCATCGAGGCCGCGCGAGCGCAGGTAGAAGAGCGCCGCCGGGTCGAGCTGCCCGGTCGTGGCGCCATGGCTGCATTTCACGTCGTCGGCGTAGATCTCGAGCTCCGGCTTGGTATCGATTTCCGCGCCAGGCGAAAGCAGCAGATTCCGGCTCACCTGGCGGGCGTCCGACTTCTGCGCGTCCTCGTGCACCACGGCCTTGCCGTTGAATACGGCGCGTCCGCGCGACGCGGCCACGCCACGATAGTCGACCAGGCTGCGGGTGTGCGGGGCGAGGTGGTCCACTCGCACGTGCGCGTCCAGGTGCCGCGCGCCGTCGGCCAGGAACAGCCCGTTCAGCTCGGCCGCGGCGCCCGGCGCGGCAAGCCGGGCGTGAAGGTCCAGCCTGGAGATAGAACCGCCGAGCTCGGCATCGTGCACGGTCAGCGAGGCCCGCTGGCCGACTGTCGCCTCTATACGCTCGATGTGAAACGTGCGCGCTCCCTGTGCCTGTTGCCGATACACGCGCAGGGACGAGTCGGGACCCGCCTCGATCTCGACGTAGGAGTTGACGAATCGCTCGGCGTCGTCGTCGCCGCTGTGGTGCACGACGACCTGTGCACTGGCGCCGCGCCCGACGCGGACCAGCAGGCGCGGAAAACTCATGCTGGAGTCGCCGGTCGCCTGCAGCGATACGTGCAGCGCGGCGCTCGGCTGTGCGCCGTCGGCGACGTCGACGACGATCGCGTCCGGGGAGAGCGCGGCGTTCAGCGCTGCGAAGCGCTCGGTGCCGCCGCCTGTCGGAATCCGCAGCAGCGTGCCCAGCGGCTCGCCATCCGCGAGCGCCTGGGCGAGGGTGCGGACACGGATTCCGCAGAGTTCCGGGGATCCCGCGGCGGGCGCCTCGAGCATGCGTCCATTCACGACCAGGACCCGAGTGCCGGACGCTGGTGAGCGCAAGGTGGCATCGGCGGCAGCCGCCGGCTCGTCCGAGAACCGGCGTGACTCCAGGCGCCTCAGGCTGGTGTATTTCCAGGCCTCGTCGCGGGTCGACGGGAATCCGGCCGCGATGAAGTGATCGAGTGCGGCGCTGCGCAGTGCCGCGGTGTCAGGCAGCGTGGCGCCGGCGGACTCGAAAGCCGCCCGGTACGGGGCGAGTGCGGCGGGAAGCGCGACAGCGTTCATGCGGCGCCTGCCTCCTCGCGTACCCAGTCGTAGCCGCGACGTTCGAGCTCGAGCGCGAGCGTCCGATTGCCGCTCTTCAGGATCCGACCGCCGGAAAGCACGTGGACCACGTCCGGCTCGATGTAGTCGAGAAGCCTCTGGTAGTGGGTGATCATGACGATTGCGCGATCCGGCCCGCGCAGGCTGTTGACGCCGCTCGCCACGACGCGCAACGCGTCGATGTCGAGCCCTGAGTCGGTCTCGTCCAGCAGCGCGAGCTTCGGCTCGAGCACGGCCATCTGCAGGATCTCGTTGCGCTTCTTCTCGCCACCCGAGAAACCTTCGTTGACGCCACGGTTCAGCATGCTCTCGTCCATCTGCATCAACTTCATCTTGTCGCGCACCAGCGCCAGGAACTCGAAGGCGTCGAGCTCGGCCTCGCCGCGCTGCCTGCGCACGGCGTTCAGGCCCGCCTTCAAGAGATAGGCGTTGTTCACGCCCGGGATTTCCACCGGGTACTGGAAGGCCAGGAACACGCCCGCCCGTGCGCGTTCCTCAGGCGCAAGCGCGAGCAGGTCGTGGCCCAGGTACTCGACCGAGCCGCGCGTGACCTCGACGCCGTCGCGGCCGGCAAGCACGCTCGCGAGTGTGCTCTTGCCCGAGCCGTTCGGCCCCATGATGGCGTGCACTTCGCCCGGACGAACCTCGAGGTCGATTCCTTTCAGGATCGGCCGGTCGCCGATTCGGGCGTGCAGGTCACGGATCTTGAGCAAGCTCTCTCTCCTCGTTCGGTCAGCCGACCGCGCCTTCCAGGCTAACGGACATCAGGTTCTGTGCCTCAACCGCGAATTCCATCGGCAGTTCCTTGAAGACGGCCTTGCAGAAGCCGTTGACGATCATGTTCACCGCGTCCTCTTCCGAAAGCCCGCGGCTGCGGCAGTAGAAGAGCTGGTCGTCGGCGATCTTCGAGGTCGTGGCCTCGTGCTCGACGATGGCCCGCGGGTTGCGGATCTCCATGTAAGGAAAGGTGTGCGCGCCGCAGCGATCGCCCATCAGCAGCGAGTCGCACTGCGTGTGGTTGCGTGCGCCTTCGGCGGACGGGAGTATTTTCACCAGGCCGCGGTAGGTGTTCTGGCCGCGGCCCGCCGAGATTCCCTTCGATACGATGGTGCTGCGCGTGTTGCGCCCGATGTGGATCATCTTGGTGCCGGTGTCCGCCTGCTGGCAGTGGTTGGCAAGCGCGACCGAGTAGAACTCGCCCACCGAGTTATCACCGATCAGTACGCAGCTCGGGTATTTCCACGTGATCGCCGAGCCGGTCTCGACCTGGGTCCAGCTGATGCGTGAATTCGCGCCCCGGCACTCGCCGCGCTTGGTGACGAAGTTGTAGATGCCACCGACGCCGTTCTCGTCGCCGGGATACCAGTTCTGGACCGTCGAATACTTGATCTCGGCATCGCCGAGCGCAACCAGCTCGACCACCGCCGCGTGCAGCTGGTTTTCATCGCGCATCGGCGCCGTGCAGCCCTCGAGGTAGCTCACGTGGCTGCCCTCGTCGGCGATGATCAGCGTGCGCTCGAACTGGCCGGTGTTCGCGGCGTTGATGCGGAAGTAGGTCGAAAGCTCCATCGGGCAGCGCACGCCCTTCGGTACATAGACGAACGAGCCATCGGTGAACACAGCCGAGTTCAGCGTAGCGAAGAAGTTGTCGGTGTACGGCACGACGCTGCCCAGGTACTGCTCGATCAGTTCCGGGTGCTTCTGCACTGCGTCGGAGAAGGGGCAGAAAATGACTCCGGCCTTCGCGAGCTTGTCCTTGAAGGTCGTGGCCACTGACACGCTGTCGAAGACGGCGTCCACCGCGACGCCGGCCAGTCGCGCGCGCTCGTGCAGCGGGACGCCGAGCTTTTCGTAGGTGGCGAGCAGCTTCGGGTCGACCTCTTCGAGGCTCTTCGGACCGTCGGTCTTCGAGCGCGGCGCCGAGTAGTAGGAGATCGCCTGGTAGTCGACGCGCGCAATCCTCAGTTTCGCCCAGTCGGGCTCCCGCATCGTGAGCCAGTGGCGGTAGCTGCGCAGTCGCCAGTCGAGCATGAACTGCGGTTCGCGCTTCTTGCGCGAAATGAACGTGATCACGTCCTCGTCGAGGCCCGGCGGCACGGTGTCGGAGTCGATGTCGGTGACGAAACCATGCCGGTACTTCTGTCCGACAATTACGTCGAGGTCTTGCGTTGTGTTGGTCACGGCCTGGTCCTCAGTTCCGCTCGCCGGCGCGGGTCGATGGCACGCGACCGAAGGCGCCGCCCAGTTCAGGGCGCCACTGCGCAACGGCTTCCTGCCCGGACAGCTGCGCCAGTGAGATACCGTCCAGCGAGCGACGAATCGCCTCGTTGATGCGCTGCCACGATCCACCAGTGCTGCAGACATTCTCGAGGTCGCAGGCGCTGTGGTCGCTGCTGCACTCGGTTATCGCGACCGGCCCCTCGATCGCGTCGATGATCGACGCGGCGCTGATCTCGTGGGCAGGGCGGGCGAGTTCATAGCCGCCGTGCGCGCCGCGCACCGAGGTCACGAGCCCGGCGTGGTGGAAGCTCTTCAGCAGTTTGCTCACGGTCGGCAGGCCGAGGCGCGTGCGCGTTGCCACCGCAGTTGCCGTGTGTCGGCGGCCGGGTGGTGACGCGAGGCAGGCCAGGACGACCGTGCCGTAATCGGTAAGCTTACTGATGCGAAGCATGGCTGGGTTCCATAATTGGTACGATTTTAGTACTAATGGCGACGCGTGGCAAAACGCGACGTCCGGTGACCGGACCGCACGAATGAACCTGATACAATTCCGGCGGTCGAAACAGGCGTCATCGGCGTCCGCCGGGCGCTCTAGTCGGAGGATCATGGGCAGTCAGCTGGAACTTGCGGGAAGCCGCGGTGTGGTTGCGGGAGAGGATAACGTCGCGCAGTTGCGTGGCGTGCACTTCGCAATCGACCAGAAGCTCATCTTCCGCGGCCTGGACGTGGCGCTGCGCAGGGGCGAGGTCACGGCCATCATGGGTCCCAGCGGCACAGGCAAGACGACGCTGCTCAGGCTGATCACCGGACAGATCCGGGCCGATTCCGGGACCGTCGAGGTGGACGGGCGCGACGTCGCGGGCCTGGGACGCAAGGAGCTTTATGCTCTCCGGCGACGGATGGGCATGCTGTTTCAGCACGGCGCACTGCTCACCGACTTCGACGTGTTCGAGAACGTGGCTTTCCCGCTGCGCGAGCACGCTCGCCTGCCGGAGCGGCTGGTTCGCTCGCTGGTGCTGACGAAGCTGCACGCCGTCGGGCTGCGCGGAGCCGCCCGGCTCATGCCGCAGCAACTCTCGGGTGGCATGGCGCGTCGGGTCGCGCTGGCGCGCGCCATCGTCATGGACCCCGATATCCTGATCTACGACGAACCCTTCGCCGGCCTTGACCCGATCTCTATGGGAGTCGTGATGCGGCTGATCCGTTCGCTGAACGACGCGCTGGGAATCTCCAGCGTCGTCGTTTCGCACGACGTGCGGGAGATCGCCCAGATCGCCGACCAGAGCTACATCCTGTCGGAAGGTAAGGTGGTCGCCAGCGGTTCGCCAAAGGAACTGCACGACCACCCGTCGCCGATCGTCAGGCAGTTCCTGGAAGGGCTCGCCGACGGGCCGGTGCCGTTTCACTATCCTGCACCCGATTACTACGGGCAGCTGCTCGCAGCCGGGCAGGCCGCGCGAGGACGCGGCCCGGCGAGATGCGGTCCGGTGCCGGCGAGTTCCTCGCGCGCGCGGGCGCGATGACGCGGTTCCTCGGCCGGCTGTTGTGGATCTCGCCTGCGGGCCTGCTGCGCCCGCGATTGATTGCCGATCAGATATAC
>JALHTE010000381.1 GCA_022865595.1 Steroidobacteraceae bacterium
CAGTACTTCGAGCAGCTCGGTAACCGGGGCATCTACCTCGACGGCTGGGTCGCGGTGACGCTGCACGCGCAGCGCCTGCCTTTCGAGCCCAATCGGGGCGATGTCCCGCTGAACGTTGAAAGTTGACGGTGGCCTCCAACCCGGCGAGATTGCTGGGCTTGATCAAACAAGGAGAGCCACCATCATGGCGAAGAGTGCCACGAAGCGACGGACGAAGGAAGTTGTGGTCGCACACCCGAGTGCGACTCGTCGGGTGCGTTTGGGCGAAGTGCTGGTCCAGGCACGGACAGCACTGAGGGAGATCGTGGTAGGGGCTGGCTTTCAGGTCTTGACCGCGATGCTGGAGGAGGACCGGGAAGCGCTGTGTGGCCCTCGTCACCGACAGAGCGCGGCGCGTGAGGCGTACCGGCACGGGTCCGAGGAAGCACCGGTAGTCTTGGGTGGCCGCAAGGTGCGGGTGAAGAAGCTGCGGGTGCGGGCGGCGACCGGCGGCGAGGTCATGCTGCCGACGTGGCGGGACGTCACGCGAGAGGACCCGCTCGAGGAGCGTGCTGTCGAGCAGATGCTCCTGGGCATCAGTACCCGCAAGTACGCTCGTAGCCTGGAGCCGCTGCCGCCGGGCGCGGACTCTCTGGCCGTGAGCCGATCCAGCGTGTCGCGGAGGTTTGTGATCCGGACCACGCAGCAGGTGGAAGCGTTCCTCTCACAGCCCCTCGATGGGCTGGACCTGCCGGTGTTGATGCTCGACGGCACAGCGCTTGGGGATCACGTGCTCGTTGTGGCGCTGGGCATCGATAGCGAGGGTCACAAGCATGTCCTGGGTGTCGCCGAGGGAAGCACCGAGAGCCACGGCGTGTGCCAGGCACTGCTGCGCGACCTGATCGAACGCGGCCTCGTGGTGGAACGAGCGCGGCTGTTCGTGATCGACGGCGGCAAGGGCATCCGGAAGGCAATCCGTGAGACGTTCGCCGGGTGGGCTCTGATCCAGCGCTGTCAGGTCCACAAGATGCGCAACATCCTCGACCACCTGCCTGGGAGCAAGCGCGCCGTGATCGGCGCCGCGCTGCGCAAGGCGTGGTCGGCGAACTCCGAGCACGAAGCCCGCAAGCAGCTCGCAGCGATCGAAAGACGTTTCGAGTCCCAGCATCCCGGCGCCGTCGGCGCGCTGCGAGAGGGCCTCGACGAGACGCTCACGCTACTGACCCTCGGCGCGAAGGGCGCGCTGTATCGTACGCTCTGCTCGACGAACCCGATCGAGAACCTCCAGGGAGCACTCAAACGCGTGGCGAAGAGGGTGAGACGCTGGCGGGGCGGCTCGATGGCATTGCGTTGGGCGGCCACCGCCCTGATGGAGGCTGAGAAGCGCTTCCGCAGGATCCGAGGCTACCGCGAGATCGCTGTCTTCAATGCGTCGTTGCTGTCGTCCGTAACGGACCCCATACGGCAGAGCGCGTAGTAGCATGCTCACAACTGGCGGTCACCGTCATACTTTCAACGGCGGCTGGGACATCCCCGGAGAACGGCCTTGCCCCAGCAGCGCGCGAACACGTCAAAGCAGTCCTCGTTCGCAGCAAGCTCACAGGACTCTCTCCACCGTTCAGCGCACTCCTCGCGGCAGGCCTTCCG
>JALHTE010000382.1 GCA_022865595.1 Steroidobacteraceae bacterium
AAGACCAACATGGACGAGTTCGCAATGGGCTCGTCGAACGAGACCAGCTTCGTCGGCCCGGTTCGCAATCCCTGGGATCCGTCCCGGGTGCCCGGCGGCTCGTCGGGTGGCTCCGCCGCCGCGGTCGCCGCCTGCCTTGCGCCGGCGGCCAGCGGCACGGACACCGGCGGCTCGATCCGACAGCCGGCGGCGCTGACCAACCTGACCGGCTTCAAGCCGACCTACGGGCGCGTATCGCGCTACGGCATGATCGCGTTCGCCTCCAGCCTGGACCAGGCGGGCGTGCTCACGCGCTCTGCCGAGGACGCGGCCCTGCTGCTCGGCTCGATGGCGGGTTTCGATCCGCGGGACTCGACCAGCGTCGACGTGCCGGTGCCGGACTACGTGGCCGAGCTTTCGCGACCACTCGCGGGCCTGCGCGTCGGCGTCATCCGGGAGTTTTTCGACAAGGGCCTGGAGCCGGGCGTCGGCAAGCTGGTCCAGGATGCAATCGCCGCGCTGCAGGCCGAGGGCGCGACGGTGCGTGAGGTGAGCCTGCCCGCGCTGCCCTTGTCCGTGCCGACCTACTATGTGGTGGCGCCGGCGGAATGCTCCTCCAACCTGTCGCGTTTCGACGGCGTGCGCTTCGGCCACCGCTGCGATGCGCCGCGCGACCTGCTCGACCTCTACAAGCGATCGCGAGGCGAGGGCTTCGGTGACGAGGTCAAGCGCCGGATCATGACCGGCACCTACGTGCTCTCCGCCGGTTACTACGACGCCTACTACCTGAAGGCGCAACAGGTGCGGCAGGTGATCGCGGCGGATTTCGCCCGGGCGTTCCAGGACGTGGATGTCGTCATCGGCCCGACGACACCGTCGCCCGCATTCGAGCTGGGCGCGAAGACCAGCGACCCGATCACGATGTACCTGAACGACATCTACACGATCGGCGCGAATCTTGCGGGACTGCCGGCGATATCGGTGCCTTGCGGTTTCGTCGAGGAGGGTGGAAGACAGCTGCCGGTCGGAATCCAGCTGATCGGCCCGCATTTCTCGGAATCGCTGCTGTTGTCGGTCTCGCACCAGTACCAGCAGTTGACGGTCTGGCACAGGCGTGTGCCCGCGGAGTACGAGTGATGGAATGGGAAACCGTCATCGGGCTGGAGATCCACGCGCAGCTCGCGACGCGCAGCAAGATCTTCTCGGGCTCGTCCACGGCCTTCGGCGCCGGCGCGAACACGCAGGCCAACCTGGTCGACCTCGGCTACCCGGGCGTGCTGCCGGTGTTGAACCACGAGGCGGTGCGCATGGCGGTGCGCTTCGGGCTTGCTGTCGCGGCGACGGTCGCGCGTCGCTCGGTGTTCGCGCGCAAGAACTACTTCTACCCCGACCTGCCGAAGGGCTACCAGATCAGCCAGTACGAGCTGCCGGTCGTGCAGTCGGGGTCGCTCGATATCCTGCTCGAGGACGGCAGCGGCAAGACCGTTGGCATCACCCGCGCCCACCTCGAGGAGGACGCGGGCAAGTCGCTGCACGAGGATTTCCACGGACTCTCCGGGATCGACCTCAATCGCGCCGGCACGCCGCTGCTCGAGATCGTGTCGGAACCCGACATGCGCTCGGCGAAGGAAGCCGTGGCGTACATGAAGAAGATCCACACGCTGGTGCGTTACCTCGAGATCTGCGACGGCAACATGCAGGAAGGCTCGTTCCGCTGCGATGCCAACGTGTCCGTGCGCCCCAAGGGCCAGAAAGAGTTCGGCACCCGCGCCGAGATCAAGAACCTCAATTCGTTCCGCTTCGTCGAGCGCGCCATCAACTATGAAGTCGAGCGCCAGGTGGACCTGATCGAGGGCGGCGGCAAGGTGGTGCAGGAGACCCGGCTCTACGACCCCGACCGCGGCGAGACGCGCTCGATGCGGTCCAAGGAAGAGGCCAACGATTACCGCTACTTCCCGGATCCCGACCTGCTGCCGCTGGTGATCGACGAGGCGCTGATCGAGTCGGTGCGCGCCACGCTGCCGGAGTTGCCGGACGAGAAGGCGGCGCGCCTGGTCGCGGAGCACGGGCTCTCGGCGTACGACGCCGGTGTGCTGACCTCGAGCCGCGAGCTCGCGGCCTACTATGAAGCGGTGGTCCAGGATCTCGGCGGCCAGCACAAGCTCGCCGCGAACTGGGTCATGGGCGAGCTCTCCGGGGCCCTCACTCGCGACGGGCTCGACATTACCCAGAGCCGCGTCGCGGCGCCGGCGCTCGCGCAGCTTGTCGCACGCATCGGCGACAACACGATTTCCGGCAAGATCGCCAAGGAAGTCTTCGAGGCGATGTGGACCGAGGGCAGCGGGGCGGACGAGATCATTGACGCACGCGGCCTCCGGCAGATCACCGACACTTCGTCGATCGAGAAGGCCATAGACGAAGTCATGGCAGGCAACCCGAAGCAGCTCGCCGACTACCGCTCAGGCAAGGACAAGCTGTTCGGGTTTTTCGTCGGCCAGGTGATGAAGGCCACCCAGGGCAAGGCCAACCCCGCTCAGTTGAACGAGCTGCTGAAGCGCAAGCTCAGCGGCTGAGGAGCCGCGACATGACCGTGATCCGCGAGGACGACTTCGTGCAGAGCGTCGCCGACGCGCTGCAGTTCATTTCCTACTATCACCCGGCCGACTACATTGCGCATCTCGGCCGCGCCTACGAGCGCGAACAGTCGCCCGCCGCGCGCGACGCGATTGCCCAGATCCTGACCAACTCGCGGATGTGCGCCGAGGGACATCGCCCGATCTGCCAGGACACCGGCATCGTGAACATGTTCCTGAAGGTCGGCATGGACCTGCGCTGGGACACGAAGCACAGCCTGGCCGAGATGGTGAACGAGGGCGTGCACCGGGCCTACGAGTTCCCGGACAATCGGCTGCGCGCATCGGTGGTGGACGATCCGGCATTCACCCGCAGGAACACGCGCGACAACACTCCTGCGGTGTTCCACGTCGAACTCGTGCCCGGCGACAAGCTCGAGGTCACGGTCGCCGCAAAGGGCGGCGGCTCGGAGAACAAGTCGAAGTTCGTCATGCTCAATCCCAGCGACTCGATCGAGGACTGGGTGTTGAAGACCGTGCCGACCATGGGTGCGGGCTGGTGCCCGCCGGGCATGCTGGGGATCGGTATCGGCGGTACGGCCGAGAAAGCCATGCTGCTTGCGAAGGAATCGCTGATGGCGCCGCTCGACATGCACGAGCTCATCGAGCGCGGCCCGTCGAACAAGCTCGAGGAACTCAGGATCTCGCTTTACGAGAAGGTCAACGCGCTCGGCATCGGCGCGCAGGGCCTCGGCGGGCTGACGACGGTGCTCGACGTCAAGATCCTCACCTATCCGACCCACGCAGCGTCCAAGCCGGTCGCGATGATCCCGAACTGCGCGGCGACCCGGCACGCGCACTTCGTGCTCGACGGCTCGGGCCCGGCCGTGCTCGAGCCGCCGTCGCTGGAATCCTGGCCGAAGGTGACCTGGACCGCGGGCGCCAGCTCGCGTCGCGTGGACCTGAACGCGTTGACCCGTGACGAAGTCGCGAGCTGGAAGCCCGGCGAGACGCTGCTGCTGAACGGAAAAATGCTCACCGGCCGCGACGCAGCGCACAAGCGCATCGCCGACCTGTTCGCCAGCGGGCAGGGATTGCCGGAGGGCGTGGATTTCACCAATCGCGTGATCTACTACGTCGGCCCGGTCGACCCGGTGCGTGACGAAGTGGTGGGTCCGGCAGGCCCGACGACCGCGACGCGCATGGACAAGTTCACCGGCATGATGCTCGAAAAGACGGGCCTCATCGCGATGATCGGCAAGTCCGAGCGCGGCCCGGTGGCGATCGAGGCGATCCGCAAGCACAAGGCGGCCTACCTGATGGCGGTCGGCGGCGCGGCTTACCTGGTCTCCAAGGCGATCCGCTCGGCACGCGTCGTGGCCTTCGGCGAGCTCGGCATGGAGGCGATCTACGAATTCGACGTCAAGGACATGCCGGTCACCGTGGCGGTGGATTCGAACGGCACATCGGTGCACGCGACTGCCCCGGCCGAGTGGTCGGAAAAGATCCGCACGCTCGGCATACCCGTGCGCGTCGCCTGACGATGCGGCAGTCGGACTCGCTGCGCCGCTTCGTCTTCGAGCGTTATCCGTTCCGAGGGCAACTGGTGCACCTCGGTCCCGCGTGGCGCGCGATGATGGAGCACCACGACTATCCGGCAGAGGTGCGTGACAGCCTGGGCGAGGCGGTTGCCGCGGCGACGCTGCTCGCCGCGACGCTGAAGTTCCAGGGCCGGCTCTCGCTGCAGTTGCGCGGAGCAGGGCCGATGCGACTGATGCTGGTCGAATGCAGCGACGGGCTTGCCGTGCGCGCGGTCGCGCGGTTCAGCGGCACGCCGGCCACGCTGGACCTGCGTGAACTGTCGGGCGACGGCACATTGACCGTGACCGTCGAGGGTGACGACGTCTCGAGCCGCTACCAGGGCGTGGTGCCGCTCACCGGCGAACGCATGAGCGACTGCCTGCGCGAGTACTTCGAGAGTTCCGAGCAACTGCCGACGCGGCTCTGGCTGCGAGCCGACGCCGAGCAGGCGAGCGGGTTGCTGCTGCAGCGCCTGCCGGTCACCTCGCGCCCTTCATCGGCGACCGAGTCCGGCACCGGCGGCGTGTCCGAAGAAGAAATCGAAGACGCGTGGAACCGTGTGCAACTCGTGGCCGGCACCGTAACCGGGGCCGAGCTGGCCGAACTTACCGATCGCGAACTGCTGCGGCGGCTGTTTGCCGAGGACGACGTTCGGATGTTCGAGTCCGCGCCGGTGTTCTTCCGCTGCAGTTGCTCGCGCGAGCGCGTCGCCACGATGCTGCGTTCACTCGGCCGCGAGGAAGTCGAATCGATCCTCGCCGAGCGCGGCTCGGTCGAGGTGCGCTGCGAGTTCTGCAGCCGCAGCTACCGGTTCGACGCGGTGGATGCCGGGGCGATTCTCACGCCCGCGCCGGAAGTGTCGGGCGGCGGCGTTCATTGAGCGGCCGATGTTCGCTCGGTGATCCGCCGGCGTGAAGCATGGGCAGCCAGCGTGCCCCGGCCTGCCGACGGCGGTCCCGCAGCCCCGGGGTCATGGTGGTTGCTCAGTGAACAATCAGTCGTGCCACGTACCAGGCGATGATCCAGAAGCCTAGCGTGGCGATCAGATTCGTCGTGCCGTGGTTGCGCTTCAGCAGCCTCCAGTCCCAGAACGCGAGCCGGCTGCCGGGTTTGGGGGCGCCGGGAAGGAAGCGGTTCACGGTGCGCAGGTAGTCCAGGTAGGGTTCGCCCAGCGGCCCGCGCAGGTACTCTTCTTCGCGCTTCACGCGGTTCACCATGTAGAAGTAGTACACGACGGTGAACGCGACCAGCACCCACCACTGGCCGAGCAGCATCAGGCCGCCAAGCAGTATGAAATAGCGACCGAGGTACATCGGGTTTCGCACGATTGCGTACGGGCCGTTGAACGCGAGCGTGCGACCCTTGTCCAGTGAGGCAAAGCACCACAGCTGGATGGCCTCGCCGAACATGGACACCAGGAATCCGGGCAGCAGCCAGTCGGGGTCCAGGTACCAGACGACCGCGGCAAGGACGGCGATGCCGAGCAGTACCCGGCTCTTGACCAGGACCTTGCGCAGCGTGGCGTTGTTGAACAGGCGGTGGATGGCGTCGAGCACGGTTTACTCCCGGGCGTGAAATCGAATCCGTCGGCGTGTCAGTCGCGGCCGTCGCCGGCCCGGCGCGCGCCAATATACCCGCGCAGCACCCACAACGGGCGCAGCAGGTTCATGCGCGCGAGTGCCGCGGCACGTTCAGGCCCCAGTGTTTCGGGGCTGCGCTTCGTCCAGTGCTTGTAGATCGCCGCGAGGTCGATGCGCTCGACGAAGCGGCGCAGAGGCGGCGGAAGCAGGCGCGTGCCGAGGCAGGACTGGAAATCGAGCAGAAACGGCGCGCCCGCGTTGGTGACCAGAATGTTGTGGGCGTTGCGCAGGTCGAGGTGCACGATCCGGGCCCGCGAGTGCATCTGCAGGAGGCTCTGCTCCAGGGCCGGAAAGAACCCGGGAGCAAGGTCCGGGCCCTTGGTCAGCCGGAGACTCCTGCCGGGCACGAATCGGTAGGCCAGCGCATGGGCATCGAGGCGAAACGCATGCTGGGGCGCTGCAGTGATGCCGTCCACGCGCCTGAGCCAGCGGTGTTCGCGCCGCACGAGCAGGCGGCCTATCACGTTGCGGACCAGGAACGACCTGGAGGCGAAATCCTTGACCACCCAGCTGTGGCCACCGTGCTCGTAACGGTAAAGCACCGCATTCGCCCAGCGCCCTTCGCTGAGCGGGCGACGTTCGCCTCGCTCGAATTCGATCCGGGTGAAGGGAGCGCGTCCGCCCGGCGAGCCGTCCGAGGCCCTCGGCTGGTTCAATGGGTCAGTCATTGGCGGCCCGGCGGGTCGTCATGGGGGTCTGGGCTCAGGAAATTCCGCACATCATAACAATCAGGTACCTGGCAACGGTTTCCGGCGCGGTTAATCAGGTGCCAGGCACCTATTTTCCTGTCGATGTGGCGTGAATATCAAGAGTTGTATATATTTGCATCTCATGACCCAATCACACCAGCGCCTGCTGCGGGGCCTCAAGGCCGCCGCCGAGCCCAGCCGTCTTCGGCTGCTGGCCGTCCTTGCGCTTGGCGAATTCACCGTTTCAGAGTTGACCGTGATCCTGGGCCAGAGCCAGCCGCGTGTATCGCGGCACCTGAAACTGCTGAACGACGGCGGACTGCTGGAGAGATTCCGCGAGCAGCACTGGGTCTTTCACCGGGTGCCGGCCGATGGGGAAGGCGCGGCGCTGGTGCGTTCGCTGCTCGAACTCCTCGACCCGGACGACCCCTTGCTGGCGCTGGACCGCGAACGAGCAAATGTCGCGCTCGCCGGGCGGACGCAGCAGGGTGGACCGGGCATGGAGGCCGCGGACGGGCATTTGACAGACGCAGCGTCCACCCGGGACCTCACTGACCTGGTCGTCGCGGAACTTGGGGCTAGCGGCTACGAAGCTGTTCTCTACGCGGGTCCGGCCCCGGCAGAGATGCTGCACGCGATCGGGCCCCGGGCGCGCCGGATGGTCGGTGTCAGCGAATCGCGGCACGAGGTGCAGAAGGCGCGCGCGAGCCTGCACAGCGGAGGGCTGTCGCACTGCGAACTGCAGCATGGCGACCTGCCCGGTGTTGCGCCCGCAGCCGCGAGTTTCGACGTGGTCGTGCTCGATCGCGTGCTCGGGCCGGAATCGCGCAGGGGCGAGTGGCTGCGCGTGGCGGCCCGCGTGCTCAGGCGCGAAGGTCGCCTGCTGGTCATCGAGGACTATGAAGCCTTGTCCGGTCGAGCAGGTTCCGGCAACTCGCTGGCAACGCTCAGGAACTGGATGGCCGAAGAAGGTCTCGCCTGCGAGCGGCTCCGACCGGCGGATGCAGGCGAAATGCACGTGATCCTCGCCACGGCATCGCCCGGGCGAGTGGAGCAGGCCGCCTGACGGCCGATGGACCAGGGAGACCGAAGATGGAAGCGGGCGCACTGCGTGATGTGATCGATTCGGCCGTCGCCGGACTGCGCAAGCCGGTGCTCGTGTCCTTTGAATTCTTCCCGCCTAACGACGCGCAGATGGAGGCGACGCTGTGGGCGTCGATACAGCGGCTCGCGCCGCTGGCGCCGCGCTTCGTGTCGGTTACCTACGGTGCGGATGGTTCGACGCGCGAGCGCACGCACAACGTGGTCACGCGCATCCTCCGCGAGACCGCGCTCACGCCGGCACCGCACCTCACCTGCATCGGGGCGCGGCGCGAGGAGATCCTCGAGATCGCACGCGGCTACTGGGACTCGGGCGTGCGGCACATTGTCGCACTGCGCGGCGACGCGCCTGCCGGCCAGGGCGCGTACCGACCTGAGCCCGGCGGATTCGCCTACGCCGAGGACCTGGTGCGGGGACTGCGCACGGTAGGGGACTTCGAGATTTCGGTCGCCGCATATCCGGAGACCCATCCCGAGGCCCCGGACGCCGACTTCGATCTCGACCGGCTCAAGGCCAAGATCGATGCGGGCGCGGACCGCGCGATCACGCAGTTCTTCTTCGACACCGACGCGTTCCTGCGTTTCCGCGATCGCTGCGTCGCGCGGGGCATCGAGGCGGAACTGGTGCCCGGTATCCTGCCCATCACGCGCTTTCCGCAGATGCTCCGCTTCGCGCAGCGCTGCGGTGCCAGCGTGCCCGACTGGCTCGCCCACCGGTTCGACGGCCTGGACGACGATCCGGAGACGCGGCGCATGATCGCCGCGAGCGTTGCGATCGACCAGGTGCGCCGCCTGCAGGAACACGGCGTCCAGGAATTCCACTTCTACACGTTGAACCGTGCGGAGCTCACGTATGCGATCTGCCACGCACTCGGCGCGCGGCCCGCTGCGGCACGCCCGGCGCAGGGAGCCTGACGATGCTGAGATCCGAACGTATCCGCGAGTTCCGGCGCCTGCTTGGCGAGCGGATCCTGGTGCTCGACGGCGCAATGGGGACCGTCATCCAGTCGCACCGGCTCGGCGAGGCTGATTACCGCGGCGAGCGCTTCCGCGACTGGCCGAGCGACCTGAAGGGCAACAACGACCTGCTGACGCTGACCCGTCCCGAGCTGATCGGCGAGATCCATCGCCGCTATTTCGAGGCTGGTGCCGACATCGTCGAGACCAACACGTTCAATTCGAACGCACCGTCGCAGGCAGACTACGGCACCGAGGCGCTGGTTCGCGAGCTGAACCTCTCCGCTGCGCAGATCGCAAGACGCGCCGCGGACGACGTGGCGGCCCGTACCGGACGCCCCCGCTTCGTCGCCGGCGCGCTCGGGCCCACCAACCGCACCGCGTCGCTGTCGCCGGACGTCAACGACCCGGCGTTTCGCAACATCACGTTCGACGCCCTGGTCGCCACGTATTCCGAGGCGACGCGGGCTCTGGTGGAAGGCGGCGTGGACCTGGTGCTGGTCGAGACGATCTTCGACACGCTGAATGCGAAGGCGGCGCTGTTCGCAGTACGACAGGTGATGGACGAGCTCGGCGTGGACCTGCCGATCATGGTGTCGGGCACGATCACCGATGCCTCCGGGCGGACGCTGTCCGGCCAGACGGTCGAGGCATTCTGGAATTCCGTGCGCCATGCCAGGCCGAGCGTGATCGGCCTCAACTGTGCGCTCGGCGCGAAGCAGCTGCGACCATACGTCGAGGAACTCTCGCGGCTCGCCGATGCCTATGTCTGCGCCTATCCAAACGCGGGCCTGCCGAATGCCTTCGGCGAGTACGACGAGACCGCGTGCGAGACGGCGGAACTCATTCGCGACTACGCGGCCAGCGGCTTCGTGAACGTCGTGGGAGGCTGCTGCGGCACCACGCCCGAGCACATCTCGCACATGGCCGAAGCCGTCGCCGGCCTTCCGCCGCGCCGTCCGGCAGTGCTCGAGCCGCGTTGCCGCCTGAGCGGACTCGAGCCGCTGAACATCGGTCCGGACAGCCTGTTCGTGAACGTCGGCGAGCGGACCAACGTGACCGGGTCGGCGAAGTTCCGCCGCCTGATCGAGGCCGAGGACTACGCGGGCGCGCTCGACGTCGCGCGGCAGCAGGTCGCGAGCGGCGCGCAGGTGATCGACGTCAACATGGACGAGGGAATGCTCGATTCGGAGGGCGCGATGGTGCGTTTCCTGAACTTGCTCGCAGCCGAGCCCGACGTCGCACGCGTGCCGGTGATGATCGATTCGTCGAAGTGGTCTGTGATCGAGGCGGGCCTCAAGTGCCTGCAGGGCAAGGGCATCGTCAACTCGATCAGCATGAAGGAGGGCGAGGCCGCGATCGTCGAACAGGCACGGCGAGTGCGCGCCTATGGCGCGGCCGTGGTCGTCATGGCATTCGACGAACAGGGGCAGGCCGACACGGTCGAGCGCAAGGTGTTGATCTGCGCGCGCTCCTACGAACTGCTGACCACGCAGGCGGGCTTCGCGCCCGAAGACATCATCTTCGATCCCAATATCTTCGCCGTCGCGACCGGCATCGAGGCCCACGACCGGTACGCCCTCGACTTCATCGAGGCGACGGCGAAGATCCGAGCGGCGTGTCCTCATGCGCTGGTGAGCGGCGGCGTGAGCAACGTGTCGTTTTCGTTCCGCGGCAACGAGCCGGTGCGCGAGGCGATGCACTCGGTGTTCCTCTATTACGCAATTCAAGCCGGGATGGGCATGGGCATCGTCAATGCCGGCCAGCTCGCGATCTACGAGCAGATCGAGCCGGAGCTGCGCGAGCGGGTCGAGGACGTAATCCTGGCGCGCCGGACCGACGCAACCGAGCGGCTGCTGGAGACCGCCAGCCGGTTCAGGGGCGAGGCGGGTGCGAAACGCGTCGAGGACCTGGCCTGGCGTGAGTGGTCGGTGACGAAGCGGCTCGAACACGCGCTGGTGCGTGGCATCGACGAGTTTGTCGCGGAGGACACGGACGAGGCGCGCATCGAACTCGGCAGTCCTCTGCTGGTGATCGAGGGTCCGCTGATGGACGGCATGAACGTCGTCGGCGACCTGTTCGGTGCCGGCAAGATGTTCCTGCCCCAGGTCGTCAAGTCGGCGCGCGTGATGAAGAAATCTGTCGCGCAGCTGCTGCCCTGGTTCGAACGGGAGCCGGGCGAGGCCGTGCGATCGAACGGCAAGATCGTGATGGCGACCGTGAAGGGCGACGTGCACGACATCGGCAAGAACATCGTCGGCGTCGTGCTCCAGTGCAACAACTTCG
>JALHTE010000383.1 GCA_022865595.1 Steroidobacteraceae bacterium
GCCGCTCGAGTTCAGTGACGATGAAGTAGAGATAGCGCGAGCCGCGCTTGAACGTGCGGTCGAGGAAATAGGGGCTGGAACGGTAGCTCTCGACCTCGCGATCGACGCCGTAGTGGTCGATGTCCGGAATGGCGTACCCGGCGCGTATGCGGTCGAACAGGTCGGTGTACTGGTCCGACGGGAGTTCTTCGGCGCCGAGTCCACCCGGGATCGTGCCGCCGGGCCTGGCAGGGTAGGCCTTTCCTGTCGGGTGCTGGCCCGATGGCGGCAGGCTCGAGTAGTCGTCTTTCGATTTCGTGGTGCCGCAGCCGGCGAGCGCCGCGCCGAGCAGGGCGAGCATTGCGAGCCGCGCGATCAGCTGGCGCATCATCGGAATCCGTCCTTCCAGGAGCGCACTGCCGCAAACACCTCGCTGGGCTGCGCCAGCGTCCGTCCCGCGTGGGCTTCTGCCGCGCTCCGAACGGAAGGCAAGCGGCAGCGCAGGAAAGGATTGATCCCGCGTTCGCGTCCGAGTTCCGAGGGCAGCGTGATGGCGTCGCGTTCGCGCAGCGCGCGCGTCGCTTCGAGTGCGTCGATCACGTCGGCATTGCCGGGCTCGACGCTGGCCGCGAACCGGAGATTGCCGAGCGTGTACTCGTGGGCGCAGTAGATGCGCGTCTCGTCCGGCAGCGCGGCAATCCGGTCCAGTGAGTCGAGCATCTGCGCCGGTGTTCCTTCGAACATGCGTCCGCACCCGCCGCTGAACAGCGTATCCCCGCAGAACAGCGCGCCGTGGCCGTAGTAAGCAATGTGTCCGAGCGTGTGTCCGGGGATTGCCATCACGAGAAAATCCAGGCCGAGTTCTGCAAGGCGGACATGGTCTCCATCGTCGAGCAATTGCGCCTCGCAGGGCAGGCGTTCGCGGGCCGGTCCGAAGACCCTTGCCCCGTGATTCGCGGCGAGTTCCGCGACGCCGCCGACGTGGTCGGGGTGGTAATGCGTGACGAGTATTGCAAGGAGCCTGAGTCCAAGCTCCTCGAGCACCTCGTCCACCGGGCGGGCCTGCCCCGGGTCCACTACGACTGCTGCGTCCGGCTGCCCCGGCGCGCGGATCAGCCATATGTAGTTGTCCGAAAACGCCCGCACCGGGCTCACTTCGAGCATCTGCGACCCCCGCCATGACTGGGCATGAGTCCGGGCGCGCGTATTAAAACCGTTCGCGGCGGAAATATCCAGAATATGTCTCACGAATTTCGCACGAAATCATCGACTTTGCCGCTATCCTTGCCGCCGATGTTAAATGCCCAGGCAAGTGACTGGTTCGGCTCCCGGCCGGGGTGCACGCTGCTCGATTTCGAGTCGCGCGTGCTCGCCGAGGCGCTCTCCGACGTGGTCGGCTTCGAGATGCTGCAGGTCGGTCGCTGGGGCGAGGGCACGCGGCTCGCCTCACATGCGCGTGCGCAGCATCACTGGCTGGTGGCGCCGGATGCAGCGGGCAAGGGCGCCATCCGGGCGGACTACGACGCGCTGCCGATAGCGTCCGGGTCGATCGAGGGCGTGCTGTTGCCGCATACGCTCGAGCACGCGGCGAATCCGCACGAGATCCTGCGGGAGGTCGAGCGTGTGCTGATGGGCGAGGGGCAGATCGCGATCTGCGGCTTCAACCCGTACGGCCCGTGGGGCCTGCGCAACCGCCTGTCGCGCGGGCGCTTCCTGCCGCACGCTGAGCGCCTGCTCGGCGAGGGACGCATCCGCGACTGGCTGCGCCTGCTCGGCTTCGAGGTGACACTGTCGCAGCGCTTCCTGTTCGTGGCGCCGTGGCGCAGGCGCGGCGGTGCCGACCATGGCAGCTGGATCGAGCGCCGCGGACCTGATCTTTTCGCGCCGCTCTCGGGTGCATACCTGCTGAAGGCGCGCAAGAGGGTGCGGGCACTCACGCCGATCCGGCCCGTCTGGCATCGTGCACGCGTGGTCAAGGTCGGGGTTGCAGAGCCCACTACGAGGAATGCTGCGTGACCGAGGTCGAGATCTACACGGATGGCGCCTGTCGCGGCAATCCCGGTCCCGGCGGCTGGGGTGCGTGGCTCGTCTCCGGCGGGCACGCGCGCGAGCTGTGGGGCGGGGAGGCGCACACGACCAACAACCGCATGGAACTCACCGCCGCGATCGAGGCGCTGGCGGCGCTGAAGCGCCGCTGCAGGGTGCAGCTCTATACCGACTCGCAATATGTGCGTAACGGCATCGTCGAATGGCTGCCGCAGTGGAAGAAGCGGGGCTGGAAGACGGCCGACCGCAAGCCCGTCAAGAATGCCGACCTGTGGGTTCGCCTCGAGCAGGAGATCGAGCGCCATGAGGTGCACTGGCACTGGGTGCGCGGGCATTCGGGCCACGATGGCAACGAGCGGGCTGATGCGCTTGCGAACCGGGGCGTGGACGAGATCAGCGGACAGTGACGGGTGGGGTGGACGGCTACGGGTCGAGCGGCCTCGCGGCCACCGGACGCTTCCGGCTAACCGCTATCCGCATCTGGTCCCGTTTCGGGTAGCCTTGGCCGAATAAATACCTCCGGACCCGGGCGACATGGACTTCATAGACCTCAAGACCCAGTACAAGCGGATCAAGCCCGCGGTGGACGCGCGGATCGCGCGGGTGCTCGAGCACGGCCAGTACGTGATGGGACCCGAGGTGAACGAGCTCGAGCAGGTGCTGGCGCGCTACTGCGGGACGAAGCATTGTGTCGCGGTCTCGAGCGGCACCGATGCGCTGCTGGTCGCGCTGATGTCGCTCGACATTCGTCCGGGCGACGAGGTGATCACGGCGCCTTTCACCTTCTTCGCCACCGCCGAGATGATCGCGCTGATCGGCGGGCGGCCGGTATTCGTCGACGTCGATCCCCGCACCTGGAACCTCGACCCCGCGAAGCTCGAGGCGGCGATCACCCCCCGCACCAGGGCGATCATGCCGGTGTCGCTGTACGGGCAGTGCGCCGACTTCGACGCCATCAACGCGATCGCCTGCAGTCACAACCTGCCGGTGATCGAGGACGCGGCGCAGAGCTTCGGCGCGACCTGCAAGGGGCGGCGCTCCAACGCATTGGCGCTGGTCGGCGTCACCTCTTTCTTCCCTTCGAAGCCGCTCGGCTGCTACGGGGATGGCGGCGC
>JALHTE010000384.1 GCA_022865595.1 Steroidobacteraceae bacterium
CGGCCTCGCCTTCGACGAGGATGCGAGCAACAGCCGTCTGCGTGCGGACTTCCCCTTCGCGTCGCTCGAGGTAGGCTCGCGCCCGATCGAAGATCTCCGACAGCGGCCACGCGAACAGGCCGATGTTGGCGCCACCTGGCGTGAAGAAGCCCTCTCGGAACACTTGCCTGGCTGCAGCGACGCTTACACGCTCGACCGGGGCGTTGAGCGTAGCGACGCTGATAGGATTCCAGAGGCGCGCGACCGACACGTCAGACTGACCGTGTCGCTCCAGCCACGCGCCGAAACTCTCGCTCGCGATCCGCCGATGGAGCAAGAGCGCCGCGCCCGCGCGCAACACGCTCAGTCGGTCTCTCATCGGGATCGGCTGATAGCCGAGAAGGCTCGGCGCCAGGTGCAGCGGCCCCGGCAGCAATGACGATCGTAGGAGCGATATCTCCCGGTCACAGAGAAGGGGAATCCGAAGCTCGTGCTGGAAACGCACCGCATCGCTCGCGCCAACCCGGGCGAGGAAGCCGCGGGTCGCGGTGCAGCAAGCCATCAGAACGTGATGCCCGTAGTCGATCGTCTCCCCCGTCTCATGGTCGACGAACGACGCCGCCCGCCCGCCGAGCCGTGACGTCCGTTCGAGGAGCAGTGGGCGATGTCCGTCTCCGGCCAGCCGGCAAGCCGCGGCGACGCCGGCGAACCCTCCACCGATGACGACCACGCGCTTCATCAAGCCCTCCAGCGCGCCGACACGAGCAGTCCGAGCTTCGCCCACTTGGAGACGGATACGCGAGCCGCGAAGACATCGTAGTCCGCACGAATGAGCCGCTGGAGCACACGGCCGTAGATCTCCGCCAGAAGCCACGGGCAAGCCCGACCACGACGCGGCAGGTGCGGCAGGAGCCGTCGCCCGCGATCCAGGCATTCGACGGCTCGGGCCGCCTGGAAGGCGAGCAGAAGCCGAAGAGGTTCCGTCATCTCACGTCGAACAAGCGCCGCCTGATCGACGCCGAACCGGACCAGATCTTCCTGAGGAAGGTAGACGCGATCGCGCTCTAGATCCTCGGCCACGTCGCGAAGAACGTTGATGAGCTGCATCCCGAGTCCGAGATCGATTGCGTGCTCACGCATCGCGTCCGTCGGGGGCACGCCGGCATTGAGGATTGGCAGTGTCGCCAGCCCAACCGCGGACGCAACGTGGTAGCAGTAGTCGCGCAGGTCGTCGAACGTTGCGTACCGCGTCCGCGTCAGGTCCATCTCCACGCCCGTGATCACATCGGCCAGGTCGTCAGGAGACACGCCGAAGCGCTCGATCGCGTCGGCCAGCGCCAGATCGCCGCTCGTCAAAGGATGCCCATCCGCTGCCGCCGCCAACCGCTCCCGCAGCCGCGCGATGCCTAGCCGCGGATCAGAGGGGACATCTGCTGGAGCGTCACCCAGGAGAAGAGCGGGCTTCTCGCTCTTCTCCGGCGTGAACAGTGCATCCATTGAGGATGCACTGTCCACGCAGTCGTCCGCCTCCCGGCAGAATGCGTACAGGGCATAGATCGCCAGACGCTGCCTGCGTGGCAGACTGGCAAAGCCGTAGTAGAAGTTTCGGGCTTCGCGCCGTGTGGTGCGGGCGCACGCTGCGTAC
>JALHTE010000385.1 GCA_022865595.1 Steroidobacteraceae bacterium
ACGCGACCGCCAGCTTGCTGGTAACCTCCGGCTGCAACTCGTCCTGCGGGTGATCGCGGCGGAAATTCTCCAGCACGGTCGCGGCCTGCTCCCACTGCCCCGCTGTAAGCAGCAAGGTCGCCGCATCGAACTCCGCCTTGGCGCTGGCCGGCGACGCGGGTGCCACCGATGCAACGCGGAGGTACTCCCGCACAGCACCGGCGGTGTCGCCGGCAGCCTGCCTGGCCTCGGCTTGCCGGTAGACCGACGCGGCGCGGCGTTCGGTGATTTCGGCCATCTGCGGGTCGTTCGCGGGCAGGCGTGACGCGACTTCCGCATAAGCCTTCTCGGCTTCTGCAAAACGACCGGAATCGAAATACGTGTGCGCGAGTACCGTCCAGGCGACGCGCTGCTGCCCCACGTCCGCACGAGGACCGAGCGCGAGCACCTGGTGGGCGACTGCCTCGGCGCGGTCCCGGTCGCCGGCGTCGAACAGGGCCTTGGCAGTGCGCGCCAGGACGGCCGGAGTCTCGGCGTCGTTCGGGAACGTACTGGCGAAGCGCAGCGACGAATCGATGGCGCGCAAACGCAGCGCAGGACGCTCCGCCTCGGGAAGGAGCGCCTCGGCCTTGTCGTAGGCGACGAGCGCCGCGTACCCGGCGCGACCCGCTTCGGGAGCCTGGGCGTAGGAATAGGCAGCCAGCTCGTACTCCGCCGCCGCTTCGCTGAAACGCCCGCCGTCGAAGAGCACGTCGGCAAGCATCAGGCGCGTCGCCGGTGCCTGCGGTGCCGAATTGAAGGCGTCGAGGTACTCGCGATACCAACGCACCGCGGCGTCGCGATCGGCCGCCGAGCCGCTCTTCTGAGCCAGCGCGTGGTAGTGATGCGCGAGGTCGAGCAGATTCGCCTGCACGGCCGTGCTGACCTGCGGATCGAGGTCGGTTGGGTGCGCCCGCCAGTAGGCGCTCTGCGGGCCGTACTGCTCGACCAACTCCGCCTTCGATTCAAGCACCAGCGAGGTGAAACCACCCTTGGCATAGGCGTCGGTGGCACGGCCGAGCAACAGCGGGGCGTCCGGACTCATCGGCTGGCGCAGCGAGAAGGCGCGATAGGCCTCGGCCCCGTCCTGGTAGCGCTCCTTCTCGACGTACATCTCGCCGAGCGCGCCGTACAACTGCGATTCGTAGGGCACGGTGCCATGCGCAGCCAGCGCAGCCTGCAGGGAAACCGGGCCGTCCGACGCGATGAACATCAGGCTCAACGCTCGCAACGTGTCTTCGGTCAGCTCGCGCTCCGGACGCGAGAGCTGCGACAGCGGCCGAACCTTGCCGTCGACCACGAGCACTCGATCGAGCAGCGTCAGGAACGACTCGCTGCTCTCCTCGTCCCGCGACAGCTTGAAGAGCGACCAGCCGCGCTTGTAGAGCGCCTGTTCGTCGAATTCAGACTTCGGCTCCAGCGCGAGGACGGCGGCGTACGCCCGCTCCGCATCGGCGTATCGCTGCAGGCTGAAGGACGTTTCACCGCGACGGAACTGAGCCTCGTCATAGTGGGACGTCTTCGGGTAACGCGTGACGAGTTCATCGAGCGTGCTCAATGCCTGCGCCGAATCCCCCGCGGTTTCGCAGGCTCGAGCCAGCTGGTAGAGCACGGCATCCGTCGACGGATACTCGGGATAATCCTTGAGCAAGCGCTGGTAAGCGGCGATCGCCTGCCTGGCCGCCGCCACGGCGTCCGCGCTCGACGTGCCTTCTTCACCACGCAGCGACTCAGCCTCCGCCAGCCGCAGATCGCCGACACGACGCAGCGCCTGGGCCCGCAGCGCCGGATCGGAACCCTCGATCTTCAGGAAATCCTCGTAGCTGCGCGCCGCCTGGTCCGGATCGGCCGTCACCGGCTGCGCGCGATCGATAGGCACTGCGCGGGTTGCAAGGTCCTGCAAGGTCGGCGGTGACGGTTCCGCCGGCTTGCGAGCAGCCTCGACCTGCTGCGACCAGGGCGACAGCAGCGCGATCACCGGCAAAGCGATACGCCACTTCACTGGGTGCCGCCGGCGGCCGCGCCGTCATACAGGGAAGCCAGTGCGAATTGAGCCTGGGTCGCGTAGTTCGCGAGCCGGCGTTTCTGCGCCTCGAGCTCGTTGACGGCGATGTCCGCGAGAACGCGCTCCTGCGCGGCAGCCGTCGCATCGATGCGCGGCGTGATTCCGTCGATGCGCGCCGCAAGACCCGCGACCCGCTGACCGAAGCCCGCCAGGCCACGCGGAGCCGTTGCGCCGCCTTCCTGCAACAGGCTGAGCCGCAACCTGGCTTCTGCCAGCGCATCCGCCGTATCACGCAGGCCCGTGCGCACCGAGCGCATCCGAACCCTGTAGTCGGCATCGAATTTCCAGGTCAGCGTTCCCCGCAGGAGGCGTGCGCGCTCGGCCAGGGCGTCACGCTGCGGCCCCTCCGGCATCGCCTGCACGGCGGCTTCGACGCGCTCCAGCGCTTGCCACTGTCGCGCTTCATCGCCCGTCGCCAGCGCCGCGACATCGCGGCTGGACTCGATGGCCGAGGTTCGCGCGACGAGTTCGGCCTGTCGCTGTGCGAGCGCGGAAATGTCGGTCCTGGCCAGCAACGCCTGCTTGCGCGGTTCGCGATCGATCATGGCCTGCTCGCGCGCGGAGATCATGCCGTCGAAGGCCTCGAGCGAGTCGCGCCAGCGGTCGAGGCCGCGTTGCATGATGCGCAGGTCGCGATAGTTCTTCAGGCCTTCCTGGAACTCGTGCGAAGCCAGCAGCTGGTGGAGATAGCGCGTATTCGGCGCATCCGGCACATTCTGCAGCTGCCAGAACCAGCCCACGTCGTTCGTGGGCGGCACGGCCTCGAGAATCGAATCCAGGAAGCCGCCCTTGCGAATCGCGGCAATGGACTCGTCGATGCGCTTGCCCTCCGCGGCATACGCCTGCACTGCCAGCTGGTACTGCTGCGCGGCCTGGCCATTCGCAGCGAGTTGCGTGTACGCGTAGGGAACCGCGAGAAAAGATTCCTGCACGGCCGAATCGATCACCTTGCTGTCGCGCAGCGCGAGCCACGGCACG
>JALHTE010000386.1 GCA_022865595.1 Steroidobacteraceae bacterium
CTCGACCAGCCCGCGCGCCTCGAGGCTCAGGTAGCCCAGGTTGAACATCTGCAGCGCCTGCTCACGAGCCTGCTGCGCGTCGTGGTAGCACTCGACCAGCCGTCGTTCCGTGATCGAGCGGTAGGCGTCGAGCAGGTCGCGCACCGGCTGCGGCAGCGTGGCGTCGCGCGCGCAATCCTCCGTGAACTGGTCGTCGACCCGGAACTTGTCGAGCATCGTGCCGCCTAGCGTGTTGAACACCAGCAGGCTGTGGTGAGCCGCGATCGCGCGCCCGGACTCGCTGATGATCACCGGGTGCTCGATACCGCGAGCGTTACACACGTTGGCGATGCGGTAGACCACGTCGCTCGCGTACTCCGCGATGGTGTAGTTGATCGATGAAGGGTAGTTGGTGCGGCTGCCGTCGTAGTCCACGCCCAGGCCACCGCCGACATCGATATAGCGGAGTCCCGCGCCCATCAGCTTCAGCTCGGCGTAGACGTGGGCGAGTTCGTTGACCGCGTCCTTGACGCGGCGGATGTCCTGAAGCTGGCTGCCGGGATGGCAGTGCACGAGCTGCAGGCAATCCTCCATGCCCTGTTCCTTCAGCACCCGGAAGAGTTCCAGGATCTCGGTGACGAACAGCCCGAACTTGGATTTCTCGCCCGACGACTCGCGCCAGCGCCCGGCGCCTTCGCTTGCCAGCTTGACGCGAACGCCGATGCGCGGCCGCACGTTGTAGGCGCGGGCGTGCTTGAGTATCAGCTGCAGCTCGCCGAAGTTCTCGACCACCGGAATGATGGTGCGACCGAGCTTGGTCGCGAGGATCACGGCCTCGATGTAGCTGTCGTCCTTGAAGCCGTTGCAGATGATCATCCGCTCCGACTCGCCCTCGGTGATGGCCATGACCGCCAGCAGCTCCGGCTTCGAGCCAACCTCCAGGCCGAACCCGAACTCGCGTCCGTACCGGTACACCTCCTCGACCACCAGCCTCTGCTGGTTGACCTTGATCGGGAATACCGCGGCGTAATGGTTGCGGTAGTCGTTCTCGGCGATCGCGGTGGCGAATGCGTCGCTCAGCCGCTTGAGCCTGTGGCGCAGGATGTCGGAGAAGCGCACCACGACCGGCGTCGTGAGGTCGCGCGCCTCGAGCCCCTGCACGACCTCGAGCAGGTCGATCTCGCGGGCGACCGTCTGGTCAGGTCGAACGACGACGTGGCCCGCGTCGTTGATGGCGAAATAGCCGTTGCTCCAGGCATCGACGCCGTAGAGTTCAGTCGAGTCTTCGACTTTCCACTTGCCGCCCAGTGTCGGCTTGCGTGCAGTGTTTTCCACTCGCGACTCCGGGACAGGGGAAAAACGAGGCGCGCACCATCGCAGAAGCGCGCGGCTGCGCAATGGAGGCCGAAGCGCTCAGGGTGAGGCGCCGCGGGCGACCGGTCGCGAGGGATCCCGCGACCACTCACTCCACGAGCCCGGGTAGAGCCGGGCGCCCGGGAGCCCGGCGTGCTCCATCGCGAGCAGCAGGTGGCAGGCGGTGACGCCCGAGCCGCACATGGCGATCGCCCGGTCGGCTGTCACACCGTCGAGCCTGCGGGCGAAGGCCACGCGCAATTCATCGGCCGGCAGCAGCCGGTCATCCTCGCCGATGCTGGTCGTGAACGGATGGTTCACCGCGCCGGGAACGTGTCCCGCCACCGCATCGATCGGCTCGACTTCGCCGCGGTAACGTTCCGGCGCGCGGGCGTCGAGCAGCGGCGTGGAAGGATCTGCCAGGCGGGCCAGCACGCCGGCCGCATCGACCTGCATGTGGGGCCGGGGGCTCGCGCTGAAATCTCCCGGGCAGCGCTCCGGTATCAACGTGTCGACCGGCAGGCCCAGCGCTACCCAGCGACGCAGGCCACCATCCAGCACGAAGACCGCGTCGTGTCCGAGCCAGCGCAGCATCCACCACAGGCGCGAGGCATACATGCCGTTGCCGGCGTCGTATGCCACGACCACCGAGTCGCGATTCACGCCGAACGCGCGCAGCCGCTCCGCGAACGCAGCAGGTGCCGGCAACGGGTGTCGCCCGGAGCGTGGCGTCTGCGGTGCCGACAGGTCCCGGTTCAGGTCCGCGTAGGCGGCGCCCGGAATGTGGCCTGCCGCGTACGCTTGTCGTCCCGCGTCCGGTCGCGCGAGGTCGAAGCGGCAATCGAACACACGGACAACCCGGTCTTCGAGCCGCCCAGCGATTTCCTCGGCCTGGATCATCGTTCCCACGGTGCCTCCCGCTGCCCGATATCCCCGCATGACTGCCGCCAGTACAATCCGGGCTCGGTGCCGACACGGGCAGGCGACGGCCGGGAGGATGCGCCATGACGATTGAACTCTACTGGGGCAGTGGCAGCCCGTACTCCTGGCGCGTGCAACTGGCGCTCGAGCTCAAGCGACTTTCCTACGAGTCCCACCTGCTGCAGTTCTCCAAGCAGGAGCACAAGTCGCCGCAGATGCTGCGCATGAACCCGCGGGGCCGGGTGCCGGTGCTCAAGGACGGCGACTTTGTCGTGTTCGAGTCGCTGGCCTGCCTGTACTACCTCGATCGGAAATATCCCGAGCCACCTATTTTCGGTCGCACGCCCGAGGAAGCCGGGACGATCATGCGCGTGATCTGTGAGTACCAGGTTTATGCGGAGGCGCAACTGATGGAAATCGTGTCGGCCGCTTTCCTGGGCCACATGGACGCTCGCATCGAGGACGTCACGCGCGCCACGCATCTGGTCGCAGGCGAGGCGCGGACGATCGAGGGGCGGCTCAGCAAGTCGGAGTGGCTGGTCGGCGAACATGTGTCTGCCGCGGACATGGTTGTATTCCCGGGCATCATGCTCCTGCTGCGCGCGATGGAAAAGCGCGAGATGGGTGAGCTTCGGTCGCGGTTCCTGCCGATGGAGACGACGTATCCGGCTATCTCGCGCTGGATCTCGCGCATGGAGTCGCTGCCCGGCTTCGATCGCACGTATCCTCCGCACTGGCGCGATGGTTCGCCGAGGGGATGATGGCCGCTGCTCGCCGGACACCGGTGCGTGACCCGCGGCAAATATTGGGTAAACTACCGGCGCCGCCGCAAAAATTGCCGCCGCATTCAAATTCCTTCGAGCAATCCCTGGTGTCGTCATGAGTAATTACCCCGTACATGTCACTTTCCCAGGGCGACTGGTGATGATCGGTTTCGGCAGCATCGGCCAGGGCGTCCTGCCGCTGATCTTCCGCCACCTGGAGATCAAGCCGGACCAGGTCACGATCGTCACCAAGGATGACCTGGGAGAGAAGGTCGCGGCGGAATACGGGGTGCGGTTCATCAGGCAGTCGCTGACGCGCGAGAATTTCAAGAAAGTGCTCGACCCACTGGTGGGCCGCGGCGACTTCCTGCTCAACCTGTCGGTGGATGTCTCGAGCGTCGCGCTGATCCAGTTCTGCTGGGAGCAGGGTTCGCTCTACCTCGACACCTGCATCGAGCCGTGGGTCGGCGGGTACATGGACCTGACGGCACCCCCGGCGCGCCGCACCAACTATGCGCTGCGCGAGACCGCGCTGGCACTGCGCAATGCGAAGGTCAAGGCGCCCACCGCCGTGATTACCCACGGCGCGAATCCGGGCCTCGTTTCGCACTTCGTCAAGCAGGCGCTGCTCAACATCGCATCCGACACCGGGCTCGAGCACGAGGAACCGGCTTCCCGCGAGGCCTGGGCACAACTCGCACAGCAGCTCGGCGTCAAGGTAATCCACATCGCCGAGCGCGACACGCAGGTGTCGCTGCGTCCGAAGGAACAGGGCGAGTTCGTCAACACGTGGTCGGTTGACGGCTTCGCCGGCGAGGGTTGCCAGCCGGCGGAACTCGGATGGGGATCGCATGAGAAGAACTGGCCGCGCGACGGGAAGAAGCACGACTTCGGCCGGGGCAGCGCCATCTACCTGATGCAGCCTGGTGCGGCGACGCGAGTGCGCACCTGGACGCCGCTGGCCCAGCAGTTCCACGGGTTCCTGATCACGCACGGCGAGTCGATCTCGATTTCCGACTACCTGAGCGTGAAGAAGGGCGAGAAGGTCGAGTATCGCCCGACGGTGCATTACGCCTATCACCCCTGCGATGACGCGGTGCTGTCCGTGCACGAATTCGCGGGCCGCAACTGGCAGCTCCAGGAGCGCAAGCGGATCATGATGGACGAGATCGTCAAGGGCGTGGACGAACTCGGCGTGCTGCTCGCGGGGCACAAGAAGAATGCCTACTGGTACGGCTCGCAGTTGTCCGTGCAGGAGGCCCGGGATCTGTGCCCGCACAACAATGCCACGTCGCTGCAGGTGACGGTCTCGGTGCTCGCCGGGCTCATCTGGGCGATGGAAAACCCCAACGAGGGCGTCGTCGAGCCGGAAGACCTCGACTTCCGGCGCATCCTCGAGATCTGCCGTCCGTACCTCGGCCCCGTCGTGGGCGAATACACGGAGTGGCATCCGCTGGTGGATCGTGCGCGCCTGTTCCCTGAGGACCTCGACCAGACCGATCCCTGGCAATTCAAGAACGTCCGGGTCGTGTGACGGCGCAGGTCGTCCGTGGCGGTTGCCTCTGCGGCGCGGTGCGCCTTGCGGCTGTGCTGCCGCCGAACTGGGTGGCGCACTGCCATTGCTCGATGTGCCGGCGCGCGCATGGCGCCGGCTTCGTTACCTGGGTCGGCTTTCCCCGCGGCGCGATCAGCGTCGAAAGCGGGGAAGCGCTGCTGACCCGATTCAAGTCTTCGGCCACGGCAACGCGCAGCTTCTGCAGCCGTTGCGGCTCCATGCTGTTCTTCGAATCGGGGCACTGGCCTGACGAGAAGCACGTCGCGCTAGGCTGTCTCGATTCCGCCGAGGGCCTTGAACCGACGGCGCATGCGTACTGGGAGAGTCGCGCGCGATGGGCCGACTGGAGCGGGGCGATGCTGCCGACCGTCGAGCCGCCGGATCACTCGGACGAAGCGTAGTCAGCAGCCGCTCTAATCGCCCGGCTCGTACCGTATCTCCGTCAGCACGTAGGTCCGCCGTCCGCCCGGCACTTCGACCGTGAATTCCTCGCCCCGCGAGCGGCGCATCAGCGCCCGCGCGAGAGGTGAGTCCATGCTCACGTAGCGTCGCGCGGGATCGATTTCGTCGGGTCCGACGATGCGAAGCTCCGTCTCGTTGCCTTCTTCGTCCTCGATCTTCACCCACGCGCCGAAGTACACGCGGCCGGTGTCATCTGGAGGTTGCGCAACCACCACCATGCCTTCGAGACGCTTGCGCAGGAAGCGCACGCGCCGGTCGATTTCGCGCAGCTGTTTCTTGCCGTAGATGTACTCGGCGTTCTCCGAGCGGTCGCCCTGCGCGGCGGCTTCCTGCACCGCGCGAGTCACCTGTGGCCGCTCGATCCGCCACAGGAAGTCGAGTTCCTCGCGCAGCCGGCGCGCACCTTCCGCGGTCGCGAACTTCGAGCCCGGGGGCTCGGATTTCCGGTAACGCGTCATGTTTTCCGCCTCACGCGGACCGCGGACTTCGCGTCCGGTCCGGGATGTGCGACGGGTCACGGTTTCGCCGCTGCTGCATCAGTAGCGTCCCATGCCATGAGCAACAAGTACTACGCGCACTTCCTGGTGGACGAGCCGGACCCGCGTGGCCTGCAGGAGTACCGCGGCGTCGTCGAACTCGACGGCCAGCCGAAGCCCGGCCGGGAACTCCGCGAGGCATCGCGCATCATCGCGCACAACATGGGAATCGCTGCGCGCGAAGTGAAAGTGCTGCAGTGGTCCCGGCTGCACTGACGAACTGAATCGATCCCCTGGCGGACTTTTCCCTTCCCTTCGACCAAAGTCCGCTATTCGACCCCGGGCCACAAACCCGGGGTTTTTTTCTTGCTGGCTTGTCATCCTGCGCCGTTTTGCCGTTCATGGTGCCGGATTCTATGCCACGCAGAGGTTTCCGGTTGCGGTTGGGCCGGATGCTCGTGCAGCATGGCCGCGGAATCGCGCCGTGTCTTTCAAGGATCATTTTTCACGCCAGTCGGCGGCCTACAGCCGCTATCGTCCGGACTATCCGCCCGGGTTGATCGACTGGGTCTCGTCGCTGGTTCCGGACCGGCGCCTGGCCGTGGATTGCGCGACCGGCAACGGGCAGGCCGCGCTATCGCTGTCGAGCCGGTTTGACCTGGTGGTGGCGCTCGACGGCAGCCTGGAGCAGCTTGGCAGCGCGACGCCTGGGCCGAACGTCGCATACCTGGCTGCGCTCGCGGAACACCTTCCGATTCGCGACCACACCGTGTCGCTGGTTACCGCGGCACAGGCCGCGCACTGGTTCGATTTCGGGCGATTTCACTCGGAGTGCCGGCGCGTGCTCAAGCCCGGTGGTGTCGTGGCCGCCTGGACCTATGGAAAATTCCGCCTGGATGATGACGAAGGCGTGTCGCAGGCAGTCGATGCGGTGATCGACGACTTCTACGAGAACGTCGTCGGTCCTTTCTGGCCGCCGGAACGACGCTATGTCGAACTCGGCTACCGGACGCTGCCGTTTCCATGGCGCGAGGTGACCGCTCCCGCGTTCGAACTCGAGACCTCGTGGGACCTGGAGGGGGTTCTTGGCTACCTTGCGTCGTGGTCCGCGGTCCAGCGATACCGGGATCATCACGGTCGCGACCCGCTGCAGCCGTTGCGCACCGCGCTCGAGCCGGCCTGGGGCGGCGCCGGAATCCGCAGGCTGCGCTGGCCGGTCCACATCCGGGCCGGTTTGGCCTGATTCATCTATAATTCGCGCCCTTCCGCCGGGCCCGTCCATTCGGGGGCGGTTCCACCATGGAGACATGAATCATGCGTTGGTCGTTACCCGTTGCCTGTCTTCTCACGCTGACCGCCTGCGCGGGTTCGCCGCCAGTCGCCACCGAGGCGCCTGCGTCGTCGGCCCCTGCATCCGCGGCTGCGCAACCCGCAGCTCCGCAGCTCGACTCGGGCGTGATCCTTGCGAACTTCGACCGCAGCGTCCGCCCGCAGGACGATTTCTACCGGTTCGTGAACGGCACCTGGCTTGAAAAGACCCGGATTCCGGCGGACAAGTCCAATTACGGCTCCTTCGGGATGCTGGCCGACGAGGTCGAGAAGAATCTCAAGGGCATCGTCGAGCATGCGGCAGCGGCGCCCGGCCCGGTCGGCAGCGACTCGCAGATGATCGGCGACCTGTACGCCAGCTACATGGACGAGGCTAGCGCCGAGAGCAGGGGTCCCGCGGCGCTGCGCGCGGAACTCGCCGCGATCGACAGCATCGGCGATCGCGCCGGACTCATCGCCTATTTCGGGCGCGCACAGCAGCGGTTCGTGGCCGGGCCGCCGGGCATCGAGCCGTTCGGTACGGCTGCGCCGCTGCTCGCGTTCGTGATGCCCGACGAGAAGGACCCCGAGGTCAACTCCTTGCACGTCTACCAGTTCGGGCTCGGCATGCCCGACCGCGACTATTACCTGAACGAAGAGGGGCGCTTCGCCGAGGTCCGCGGCAAGTACCAGGACTATGCACGGGACCTGCTCGCGATGAGCGGTCGCCCGGACGCCGCTGCGGCGGCCAGGCGTGTCGTGGCGCTCGAGAAGCGACTGGCGAAGGCGCAGTGGACTAATGTCGAGCTGCGCGACCCGGTGAAGGCTTACAACCCGATGGACCTGGCGGCGGCGGCGAAGCTTGCGCCGGGTTTCGACTGGAAAGCGTGGCTTGCGGCCGCGGGCCTGCCGGGTGCGACGACGATGGTTGTCGGGCAGCCCAGCTACATCAAGGGAATGGCCGCGGCGGTCCGCGAAGTGCCGCTCGCGACCTGGAAGGACTACCTGCGGGTTCACGTGACCGACGATTACGCGCCGTTGATGGGCGGCAAGTACGCTGCTGCGGCGTTCGCGTTCCGCGAGACCACGCTGAGCGGCGTGGAAGAGATGCGGCCGCGCTGGAAGCGAGGCATCCAGCAGGTCGAGTTCGTCATGGGCGAGATGCTCGGCCGCCTCTACGTCGCCGAGTATTTCCCGCCCGAGTCGAAGGCGCAGATGCAGATGCTGGTTTCGAACCTGCTCACCACTTTCGGTGAGTCGATCGACCAGCTCGCCTGGATGGGCCCGGAGACGAAGCAGGCTGCGCACGACAAGCTCGCCAAGTTCACGGTCAAGATCGGCTACCCGGACAAGTGGCAGGCCAAGCCAGACGTAGCCATCCAGCGCGACGACCTGATCGGCAATGTCATGCGCACGCGCGAGGCCAACCGCCGCATCGAGTTTGCCAAGCTCGGCAAGCCGGTGGACAAGTCCGAGTGGGGCATGACACCGCAGACGGTGAACGCCTACTACAGCCCGCTCGCGAACGAGATCGTGTTCCCGGCCGCGATCCTGCAGCCGCCGTTCTTCGACGCGAAGGCCGACGACGCCGTCAACTACGGCGGCATCGGCGCGGTCATCGGGCACGAGGTCAGCCACGGATTCGACGACCAGGGTCGCCAGTTCGACGGCAACGGTGTACTGCGCGACTGGTGGAAGGCGGAAGACGACACCAAGTTCCGCGAGCAGACCAGCGTACTCGACGCCCAGTACTCGGCATTCAGCCCGATCCCGGGCATGAACCTGAACGGCAAGCTCACGATGGGCGAGAACATCGGCGACATTTCCGGACTCACCGTGGCCCACAAGGCCTATCGCCGCTCACTCGCCGGCACCGAGGCCCCGGTTCTCGACGGGTTCACCGGCGACCAGCGCTTCTTCATCGGATGGGCGCAGATCTGGGCGCGCAAGTACCGTGAGGACGAGCTGCGCAAGCGCCTGCTCACCGATCCGCACAGCCCGTCCGAATACCGCGTCAACGGCGTGGTGCGCAACATGCCGTCGTTCGACAGGTCGTTCGACGTCAAGCCCGGCGACAAGCTCTACCTTCCGCCGGACGATATGGTCAAGATCTGGTAAACCACCCCGGGTGGCGCCGGTCATGGAGATTTGACCGGCCCACCCCATAATGCCTGGCACGCGTGCCCAATCGGGCCGCGCAGGAGGATGAACGATGCGCATTTTCCGAATTGCTGCAATCGCCGCGATGAGCCTGCTGCTCTCCGCCTGCGGTTACAACACGATCCAGGTCCAGGACGAGCAGGTGAAGTCGGCCTGGTCCGAGGTAGTCAACCAGTACCAGCGTCGTGCGGACCTGATCCCGAACCTGGTCAACACCGTCAAGGGATTCGCCGCGCAGGAGCAGGCCGTGCTGATCGGCGTGACCGAGGCGCGTGCCAAGGCCACGCAGATCAAGGTGGACGCGAATGACCCGGCGTCGCTGCAACAGTTCCAGGCGGCGCAGGGTGAGGTGTCGAGCGCGCTGTCGCGCCTGATGGTGGTGGTGGAGAGGTATCCCGAGCTCAAGTCGGACCAGAACTTCCGTGACCTGCAGGCGCAGCTCGAGGGCACCGAGAACCGCATCGCCGTGGCGCGCAATCGCTACATCCAGGCGGTGCAGGAATTCAACGTGACGGTGCGCAGGTTCCCGACCAACCTGACGGCGATGGTGTTCGGCTACAAGGTCAAGCCGAACTTCACCGTCGAAAACGAGGCGGCTATCGCGAAGCCGCCGACCGTCGATTTCGCGGCGCCCGCTCCCGGCGCCGCGCCGGTGACGAACTGAGGTCCGGGCGCGCCGGCACCAGGCTGGCGCGGACGCCCAAGTGTCGTTGCTGACCCGACACCGGCTGCGTTTCGCCGGGATCGCCTCGCTTGCCGCGGTGCTTGCGCTGTGCGCTGCCGTGGTTCAGGCCGAGCCGCTGGTGCCGGTCCCGGCCCTGGCGGCGCGGGTCACCGACCTCACCGGCACGCTCACGCCGGACCAGGTCGCCGCGCTCGACTCGAAGCTCAGCGCGTTCGAAAGCGCAAAGGGCAGCCAGGTCGCAGTCCTGGTAGTCCCGACCACCCTGCCGGAGGAGATCGAGCAGTACGCCATCCGCGTCGCCGACGCCTGGAAGCTGGGGCGCAAGGGCGTGGACGACGGCGCGATCCTGCTGGTCGCGCATGACGACAGGAAAGTGCGTATCGAGGTTGGATACGGGCTCGAGGGCGTGCTGCCGGACGCGACCGCCAACCGCATCATCGACGAAGACATCGTTCCGCGGTTCCGCAATGGTGACTATTACGGCGGCATCGACACTGGCGTCGATCGCATGGTGCAGGTGATCGAGGGCGAACCGCTGCCGGAGCCCGCGCGGCGCGGAATGGCCGGTGGCACGGCGAGCGGACTCGGCAACCTGCTGCCCGTCCTGCTGGTTTTCGCGCTCGTGGGCGGTGCGATCCTGCGCCGGCTGTTCGGCCGCGTCGCTGGGGCGCTTGCGACCGGCGGGCTGGTCGGTTTCATCACCTGGCTCATCATCGGCATCATCGCGATGTCGATATTCGCCGGGGTGATCGCGTTCATATTCGCCGTCGTCGGCGGTGGAACGGGCGGCGGACCCGGCGGCCGCGGCTGGTACAGTCACCGCCGCGGTGGCGGGACCGGGTTTCCGGGCAGCTTCGGTGGAGGTGGCTTCGGCGGCGGCGGCGGTGGATTCAGCGGCGGCGGCGGTGGCTTCGGCGGCGGCGGCGCGTCCGGGAGCTGGTAGACATGGAGTGGAAGCGATTTTTCCGGCACCTGTTCGCGACGCGCGCAGCCTTGCATCGCGCGTTCCCGGAAGCAGCGTTGACCGCGATCGACTCGGCCATCACCGAATCGGAGCGCCGGCACACCGGTGAGATCCGCGTGGCGATCGAGGCCTCGCTCGAGCCGCTGGAGGCACTTCGCGGACGCAGTCCTCGCGATCGTGCGCTGCAGGTCTTCGCCGGACTCGGCGTCTGGGACACCGATGCCAATAACGGCGTGCTGATCTACCTGCTGCTCGCCGACAACAACGTCGAGATCGTCGCAGATCGCGGCTGCAACGGCCTCGTGGCCCCCGCCGAGTGGGCGGACATCTGCCACGCCATGGAATCGAAATTCAGTGCCGGCCAGTTCGAGCAGGGCACGCTCGATGGTATCGGTCGCGTTGGCGGCCTGCTGGCGGCGCATTTCCCGGGCGTTCCGGGCCCGCGCAATCCCGACGAGTTGCCAAACCGTCCCGCGATTCTCTGACGAGGGTGAAACCGGCGATGCATTCAAGACCAGTGATCAATTCCGTATCCGGCGCGCGCGCCACCCTTGCCATCACCCTGCTCGCGCTCGGCGGGTGCAGCGTGTTCCGGGTGCACCAGCCGCCGCCAAAGACGCCGCCAGCGCCGCCGCCCGTCACTGCGCCGCTGGCCACGCACCAGTTCACATACGTTCCCGGAGTGACCAGTGTGCTCGGTGAACTGCAGGTCACGAAGTCCCGGCACGAGGACACCCTGGCGGACATCGCGCGCCGATTCGACCTTGGCTATGACGAGCTGCTGCGCGCCAATCCGGGCGTGGATCCGTGGCTGCCGGGCGATGGCACGACCATCATCCTGCCGACGCAGTTCGTCATTCCGGACGGGCCCAGGGAAGGCATCCTGGTCAATGTCGCCGCAATGCGGCTGTTCTACTTCCCGAAGGTTGCGAAGGGCGCGAAGGATGCACCCCGCACCGTCGTCACGTACCCGATCGGCATCGGCAAGATCGGCTGGGCCACGCCGATCGGCAGCACCAAGATCGTGTCGAAGCGCAAGGGGCCGGTGTGGACGCCGCCCGCATCGGTGCGCAGGGAACATGCCGCGGCCGGTGATCCGCTGCCGGCACGCGTGCCGCCGGGTCCGGACAATCCGCTGGGCGCCTACGCGATGAACCTCGGCTGGCCGAGCTACCTGATGCACGGCACCAACAAGCCACCGGGGGTCGGCATGCGCGCGAGCCATGGCTGTATCCGGCTCTACCCGGAGGACATCGAGTCGCTGTTCGGCAAGGTTGCGGTCGGCACCAAGGTGACGGTGGTCAACCAGCCGCTGCTGGCCGCCTGGCAGGGCGGGAACCTGTACGTGCAGTCCTTCCCGGTGCCGGTCGAGGGCGAGGACGACAGCAAGGCGCCAGCACCTGTTCCATACGACGAGAAGGCGGCAGCACTGCTGCAGCGACTCGCCGAAGAGCACGGAGCTTCGATCGACACGGCGCTGGCAGAAGTGGCGGTGACCCAGTCCCGGGGCATCACGGTACCGGTTTCACGCCAGGGCCTGACGATGGAGGCATGGCTCGGGGCGGCACGCCGTGTGGAGAATACGCTGCCGGAAGGGTCCAACTGGGACGGCCGCGATGGAGCCGAAGATACGGCTGCAGGCGCCACCGGTAACACGGGTCCGGGCGCCGGCATAACCCAATAATTAGTGCTGGCGCACCGTCACGCGCACTATCGCTTGTGCTAACTTAGAAAGAGCATGAGCGGGGGCAACGGTTTGGCAGAGTCGAACCTGAGGGGCATGGTCGTGGCGGAGGCGCCGGGCGCCGACCACGCCATCACGCGGCTGCCGCCATCCGCATGCGCATTCATTGGCCGCACCCTGCGCGGCCCGGTGCAGCGTCCCGTCTCCGTGCATGGCTTCGCCGAGTTCCAGCAGGTTTTCGGCGGTTTGTGGCAGCCGAGCCCGATGACCTATGCCGTCGAGCAGTTCTTCGAGAACGGTGGTCGCCATGCGATCGTCGTGCGCGTCTGCAACGGCGGCCGGCCAGCGACGATTACGCTGCCCTGCGGGCGCGCGTCGCTGACGCTTGCGGCACGCAACGCCGGATCGCGCGAGGCGCTGCGGGCGTCGGTGGACTACGACAACATCGCAGCGAACGAAGACGACCGCTTCAATCTCGTCATCCAGCGCGTACGGGCTGCCGGGTCCGAGCACATCGAGGACCAGGAGATATTCCGCCGGCTGTCGATCGTCCCGGGCAGCACCCGGTACGTCACGAACGCGCTGCAGGAGTCTGTGCTGGTGCGCGTGCAGGGCGAGGTACCATCGCTGCGGCCCGACCGGACCTACCGCGCCGGCGCGCGCCACCCCATCGGCTACGTCGATTCGAATGCCGACGGTGATGACGGGGAGCCCCTGACCGACTACGACCTGATCGGATCCGCCGAACGCGGCACCGGCATGTTCGCGCTGCGTCCCAGCGACCATGCGCATTTCCTCTATATCCCGCCGCCGGCTCGCGACCGCGACCTTGGCCCCGGCGTACTCGTTGCCGCCGCGGCGCACTGTCGCGAGCTGCGCGCAATGCTGATCGTCGATCCGGCTGCCGCCTGGACGAATTGCGATGAGGCGCTCGAGGGTCTCCGCGAACTTGGGTTCAGCTCGGAAAATGCGCTGATGTGTTTCCCGCGCATCCTGGCGTTCGATCGGCTGCGTGGACGCTACGAGTGTTTCGCGAATGGCGGCGCCGTGGCTGGAATATTGGCGCGAGTCGACCAGCATCGCTCGCCCTGGCAGGAGGGGCCCGACCAGGAACTGCTGCTGCGGCCGGGCACACGGGCCGGACAGAACCTGACGGATGCGGAGCGTGCGCGTCTGATCGCGCATGGAGTGAATCCGCTGCAATCGCTGCGCTCGGCAAGCCCTGACGCGCCGGCATTGCGCACGCTGGCCGGCGGCTCCGCGAGCAGTGCGGACAGCATGTTGCTCACGCAGCGGCGTCGTGCGCTGCTGGTGATGAACAGCATCGAGCGCGGCACTCGCTGGTCGGTGTTCGAGGCCGGCGACCGCAATACCTGGCACAAGCTCACCCGACAGGTGCAGGATTTTCTTGCCCCGCTTGCCGCCGCCGGATTGTTCGGTCCCGCCGAAAGGGACGACGTCTGCCACGTCATCTGCGACGAACGCGTGAATCCCCCGCAGGAGGTCGCGGCCGGTCGTGTCAGCTTCCTGGTCGGGCTGCGAGCGACACGCGCGGGCGACTATTTCTCGTTCCTGGTGACGCATTCGGTCGACGGCAGCCGGGTGCGGCCCGCACGTTCCACGATGCTGCCTGCCGGCACGCGAATGACGGTGCGCGGAGTTCCGGCGCAACCCGCGGACGATGCCACGTCGAGGGAACGCACGCTGGCGCAGCAGCTTTTCGGTTACTACCGCGAGCCGCGGCCGCCATTGTCGGCGCCGCCTCCGGTGATACCGTCGGCGCCACCGTCACGGGCGCTGCCCGAAGCCCCCGCCACCGGGCGTCGCGATGCAGACGCGGTCGCCGGCTTCCACAGAGACTTCCACGGTGGCGGCCAGCGCTTCTGAGCTGCCGTTACGCCGCAGCACACGGTTTTCACCCCTCATCGCCGCGCCTCCGCCCTGCAGGCCGAACGGCGCGATGCGGCGGTGATTCGAAAGTATCGCGGCAGTCATCGCCTCGCGGAATTCCACGCAGCGCACCAGCCCGTCGCCGCCGCGGTATGCGCCGGCGCCCCCTGAGCCGATCCTGAGCGAGAACTCGCGCAACAGCACCGGAAAGCGGGACTCGAGCACCTCGGGGTCGGTGAGCCGGGAGTTCGTCATGTGTGTCTGCACGCCGCTCGCACCGTCGAAGCCATCGCCCGCGCCCGATCCGCCGGCGATGGTCTCGTAGTACTGGTAGCGGTCGTTACCGAAGGTCAAGTTGTTCATCGTGCCCTGCGATGCAGCCTGCAGGCCGAGCGCGCCGTACAGCGCGTCGACGATGCATTGCGATGTCTCGACATTTCCCGCCACGACCGCGTGCGGGAACGTCGGGTCGAGCATCGACCCGGGAGGTATGACGATGTCGATCGGTCGCAGGCAGCCTGCATTCAACGGGATCGTCTCGTCGATCAAGGTGCGGAACACGTACAACACCGCGGCCACCGTAACGGCACGCGGGGCATTGAAGTTGTCGTTGCCCTGGGGCGAGGTGCCGGTGAAATCGACGCTCGCCGCACCGGCAGCATGGTCCACCGCGACCGCGACCCGGACGCACTGGCCATTGTCCATTTCGTACGCGTAGTCCCCATCGCGCAGGCGGCGCACTGCGCGGCGCATGCAGGCTTCCGCATTGTCCTGCACGTGCCGCATGTAGGAGAGCAGCGTCGAGAGACCGTGCTCGCCGGCTGCACGCTGGAGTTCGCGGATGCCGCGCGTGTTGGCAGCGAGCTGCGCGCGCAGGTCGGCGAGATTCTGCTCCGGGTTGCGGGCGGGGTGGCAGCCTTCGGCCAGCGCCAGCCGGAACCCGCCCTCGTCGAGGCGTCCGTCGCGAAGGATGCGGATCGGCTCGATCAGCGCGCCTTCCTCGCTGATGTCCTTGCTGCCCGGCGGCATCGATCCGGGCGTGATGCCGCCGACGTCCGCATGGTGCGCGCGCGACGCGGTGAAGAAATTGATCTGCGAGCCTGCGTCGTCGAACACCGGCGTGACCACCGTGATGTCTGGCAGGTGCGTTCCGCCGTGGTAGGGCGAGTTCAGGATGTACGAATCGCCGGGACGCATGTCCCGGCCATGACGCTCTATCACCGCCGTGACGCTCGCGCCCATCGAGCCAAGGTGCACCGGCATGTGCGGCGCATTGGCAACCAGGTTTGCATCGCCGTCGAAGATTGCGCAGGAGAAGTCGAGCCGTTCCTTGATGTTGACCGAACTCGCGGTCTGCCGCAGCACGACGCCCATCTGTTCGGCCACGTGCATGAACAGCCCGTTGAACACCTCCAGGCGCATCGGGTCGGCGGGCGCCATTTCCACCGACGATCCCCGTTCCTGCACGCGTTCGCGGGCAAGCAGCGTCCGCCCGTCGCTGCGCGAGCGAGCAACCCAGCCTGGCGCAATCCACACCGTGGCGCCCTGTTCGGCGATGAGTGCCGGGCCGTTGAGCACCATGTCTTCGGCAGCATCCCCGCGCAGGCGCAACGGGATCTCACGCCACGCTCCGCCGCTCCAGGCTTCCACCATTGACACGGCGGCTATCGGTGCGGCGCCTGTGCCACCGGCGATCTCAGGCACGGTGGCTGCCGGCGCGGTCTCCCCGGGTGCGGCGACACTCGGCCCGGCGTCTCCTGGCGTCGGCAGGAGCGTGCCCGGACTGCGTTCCTCTCGTGCTGGATCAGGCTCGAGCTCGACCGCCTCCGCACAGCAGCCGGCCAGCACGGCAATCCTCGTGTCGTCCGCAAATCCGTACAGCCGCTGGTGCGCAGCGGCGAATTCCTCGAGCATCGCTGAAGACTCGCCCCATTCGACCTCGATCTCCGAGTCGGAGCCGGGTAGTCGCAGGCTGGCGGTCCGTCGTACCGTGATGTCCTGGCTGGCGATTCCCTGGCGATTGAGCTCGCTCGTGGCGGCCCCCTCGAGCCTGTCGAGAACGGCAGCGACCCGGGCGTGCCCCGGCGCGTCACATGGATCACGGACGCTGTGCCGCCTGAGGCAGCGGCGGCGGGCGAGTCCGATGCCCCAGGCGGAGAGAACGCCAGCCAACGGGTCGAGCAGCATCGAATCGATGCCCAGCGCCTCGGCGACCGCGCAGGCGTGCTGTCCGGCTGCGCCGCCGAAAGGCAGCAGCGCGAACTGCGAAGGGTCGTGGCCCTGGCCGAGCGCCAGTTCCCTGATCGCATTGGCCATGCGGGATACGGCCACCGTCAGGAACGCTTCCGCAAGCTGTTCGATCCCGAGTCTGGTGCCGTCGCGTGCAATGTCCCCGGCTACGGCCTCGAGGCGGGTGCGCGAGGCCTCCAGGTCCAGCGGTTCGTTTCCCGAAGCGCCGAAGACCGCCGGGAATCTTTCCGGACGGATCCGGCCGAGCACTACATTGCAGTCTGTCACCGTCGCCGGGCCGCCGCGGCGGTAACACGCGGGCCCGGGGTCTGCACCCGCCGACTCCGGTCCGACCTGCAGGCGCCCGTCGGCGTATCGCACGATCGATCCACCGCCGGCGGCGATCGTATGCACGTCCATCATCGGCGAGTGCAGGCGCACACCGTCTATCTCGGTTGCGAGGCGGCGCGGCAATTCGCCCGCGTAGAGACTCACGTCGGTCGACGTGCCGCCCATGTCGAAACCGATCAGCCGGCGGATTCCGGCTGCCCCGGCAATGGATGCGAGCCCCACGACGCCGCCTGCAGGACCGGACAACACGCCGTTGATGCCGCGGAATCCATCGGGATCCACCAGCCCGCCGTTGCTCTGCATCATCATCAGCTGCGGATGGGCGTGGCCATCGGCGAGCTGGCCGAGAAAATCGCGCACATAGCGACCCAGGATCGGGGACAGGTAGGCGTCGGCCACGGCGCTGTCGCCGCGCGCGATGAGCCCGATGAGCGGCGCAACCTGGTGCGACATGACGATCTCTTCGAAGCCTGCCTGCGCAGCCAGTCGCGCGGCGTGCCGCTCGTGGCCGGGGTTGCGAAGGCCGTGCAGGAACGCGATTGCCACCGAGCGCAGGCCGCCGGCCCGCGCCTCGGACAGGTCGGCAAGCAGCGAGGCCTCGTCGAGCCGCTCGAGCACCGCGCCAGTTGCGTCGATTCTCTCGTTCGCCTCGACCACCCTGGAATACAGCACGGGCGGCAGCCGTATTGCGCGGGCGAATATGTCGGGTCGATTCTGGTAGCCGATGCGCAGCGCATCGCCGAGGCCGCGTGTCGTGACCAGCAGCGTTGGCTCACCCTTGCGTTCGAGCAGCGCGTTCGTGGCGACCGTCGAGCCGAGCCGCACCGATTCCAGCCGCCTGTCGCTTCCCGGCACGCGCGCGAGGATGTCTTCGATGGCACGGACCGCCGGATCACCCGGGTGCTTCGGGTCGCGCGACAGGACCTTGTGTGTGTGGAGGCGCCCTTCGGGATCGCGTGCGACGGCATCGGTGAACGTACCGCCGCGGTCGATCGCGAATCGCCATGACCGTTGCGGACTGCCGGACCTCATCGCGCGACTTTCGCACGCTGCGCGCGGGCGCGGCAATCAACCTGCTTGTGCGCGCGAGCCACGGGTCGCTAGCATCCGGCGACATGAACGACGCGACCGACGCAATCCTGGCGATCGTGGGGCAGGTGCCCCGCGGCAAGGTGACGACCTACGGTGCAGTCGCCGAGCGCGCGGGCTGGCCACGGCGGTCGCGCCTGGTCGGACGGGTACTCTCGGCGCTTCCCAGGGGCAGCAAGGTGCCGTGGCATCGAATCGTCGCGGCGGGTGGCCGGATCGCTTTCCCGGAGGGCGCGCCATCGCGCGATCGGCAGATCCGGCGACTGCGCAGCGAAGGGGTGGATGCGTCGAGCGGCCGGGTGGACCTCCGTCGCCACGGCTGGCACACCCCGCCCGCTGACCTCGATCGCTGGCTGTGGGGCGTCGGCGATGAGAACTGATTCCGGAATCCGCGCAGCGGGGGGAATATGATGCCCGCGGGGCTGGTCGCAGGAGGATATTGATGGCTGAACGTTACGTAGTCTTCTCGCATGGCAAGGACAGCGAGCCATGGGGCAGCAAGATCGCAGCCATGGCGGAGATCGCCCGGGAGGAGGGGTTCGTGGTCGAGTCGGTGGACTACCGCGGTATCGACGACCCCAAAGACCGCGTCACCCGGTTGCTTTCCTTCTGCAAGGACCTGCGTGGTTCGCTGGTTCTGGTCGGCTCGAGCCTGGGCGGATACGTGTCCGTCGCGGCCTCATCGCTGCTGCAGGCCCGCGGCATGTTCCTGCTGGCGCCGGCACTGTACATGCCGGGGTACGAGAAGTTCAGCCCGCGTCCGGCGTCTTGCCCGACGACCATCATCCATGGCTGGCGCGACGAGGTGATCCCGGTGGACAACAGCTACCGCTTCGCGCGCGAGCAGAAAGCGACCTTGCACGTGGTGGACTCAGATCATGGCCTGCTCGACCAGATCCGCCCGATCAACCACTACCTCACGTACTTTCTTTTCTCCATCGAAGAGTTTCTCTGACAGGGGACATTCTCCTTTTGGCTGCACAGGCGCCTTGATCCAGCGATATGCGCCGGATCGGGTAAGGAGAATGTCCCCTGTCAGGGTCACGCTCGACTGCTGCGAAAAGGAGAATGTCCGCTGTCGACCCGGGTAAGATTGCGACTGGACCGACCCCGGGGGGTGCCTATGCAGACGACAGCAAGAACAGCCGTCCTTCTTGCCCTGATGTTCACGATCGTCGCGGCCTGCGGCGGCGAGCAGGCGCCCCAGGACAAGGCCGATGCAGCCGCCAAGGGCCGCAGCACCGACGAAACCGTGTTCGACGACATGATCCAGACCCAGGACCGGGCACGCGGCGTCGAGGATACGGTCATGGCAGCCAAGGGCTCGCTGGACGCCGCGATTGACGAGCAGTCAGGGGACGGATCGCCGGACCCCGGGCAGTAAGCGACACCGGCGCAGTCCCGGTCCAGGAAGTCCGATGCAACGCATTCCCGAACCCGAGCTCATGGACGAGTTCGAGCAGGCCCGCGCATATGCAGAGGCCGACTTCTCGGAGCCGAACGAACGCTTCGTAGCGCTGTTTGCAGAGAAGTTTCCCGGCTTGTCTGCAGGCTCGATGCTTGACCTCGGGTGCGGGCCTGGCGACATCGCGCTCAGGCTAGCGCGCCGCTACCCGGGCCTGGACGTGCACGGGCTGGACGGCTCGGGGCCGATGCTCGCTTTCGGCCAGGCCAGGCTTCGCGACGAACCGGACCTGGCCGAACGCGTCCGGTTCCTGCAGGGAATCCTGCCGGGAGCGAAGCTGCCACTCGACGCCTACGATGCCATCGTCAGCAACAGCCTGCTGCACCACCTGCACGATCCGATGGTGCTGTGGCATGCCGTGCTGGACCATGGCGCACCGGGCGCGGCGGTGCTCGTGATGGACCTGTTCCGGCCCGCCTCGACCGCGGCCGCCCACGGTATCGTCGAAGCCTATGCGGGCGGAGAACCCGACGTGCTGAAGCAGGATTTCTACAACTCGCTCTGCGCCGCATTCACGCGCGACGAGGTGCGCGAGCAACTCGCAGCCTGCGGTCTGGAGACCCTGGATATCAGCGTGGTGTCCGATCGCCACATGGTCGTGGCGGGGCGACTGCCGGCATGAGCGGCATGACGCTGATGGAGCGGTTGCTGCTGCCGCTGATCCGGCGTTTCGTATCGTTCTGGGTGCGCCCGTCCATTCTTCCCGACTCGCTTGTGGAGCGTTTCGAGAAGGGCCGGCCGGTCGTCTATGCGCTCGAGAAGCGCAGCATCATCGACCTTGCCGTGCTCGAGTACGTCTGTCGCGAGAAGGCGCTTCCGTTGCCGCTGGCCCCGGTCGGGTCGCAGCCGGCGGGCGGCGGGCTGCCCGTGTCCGTGCTGTTCCTGGAACGACGCGCAGGTGTCCTCCGCATGCGCATCGACCGACGCATCCCCCAGATGCTGCGCGACCTGTCCGCGCTGGCTGCGGCGGATATCGCGTTTGAAGCCGACATGGTGCCCGTGAGCCTGTTCTGGGGTCGGGCACCCGATCGCGAGCGGTCGTGGCTGCGCCTGCTGGTCGCCGAGGGCTGGGACATCGGCGGCAGGTTCCGGAAAGTCCTGTCGCTGCTGTTGAACGGCCGCAACCTTCTGGTGCTTTTCGGTGACGCCATGCCGCTGCAGTCCGGGCAAGCGGAGACGCGCGGACTGCCGCGCGGGCCGCGCCGGCTGTGGCGCCTGCGGCGTGCGCAGTTCCGCAGCCAGCGCACCGCGACCATCGGCCCGGACCTGTCGCATCGACGCACGATCGTCGCGCAGCTGCTGAACACGCAGCTGGTCCGCGACGCAGTGCGCGAGGAGATGAAGTCGAAGGAGATCTCGAGGCGCGACGCGCTCAAGGCCGCGCGCGGCTACGCAAAGGAGGTCGCGGCGAACTACTCGCACTCGTTCGTCGTATTCATGTCCGGTGTGCTCGGCAGGCTGTGGAACCGCCTGTATGACGGCGTCGAGCTCGCCAATTTCTCGAGCCTCGACTCGATCGAGGACGGTGCCGAAGTCGTCTACGTGCCGTGCCACCGCAGCCACATGGACTACCTGCTGCTCTCCTACGTCGTGTACCACAAGGGGTTCGCAGCGCCGCACATCGCGGCCGGCATAAACCTCAACATGCCGGTCATCGGCTCGTTCCTGCGCCGCGGCGGGGCGTTCTTCCTGCGCCGCAGTTTCTCTGGAAACCAGCTCTACACGGCGGTGTTCGTCAGGTACGTCGGCATCATGATGGCGCGCGGCCACTCGATCGAGTACTTCATCGAGGGCGGGCGCAGCCGCACCGGACGGCTGATGCAGCCGAAGACCGGGATGCTGGCGATGACGGTGCGCAGCTACCTGCGCGCTCCCGGCCGCCCGGTGGTCTTCGTGCCGGTCTACTTCGGGTACGAGCGCCTGGTGGAGGGGCGAACCTACATCAACGAGCTGTCCGGCCGGTCGAAGGAAAAAGAATCCGTGTTGACGCTGTTGCGCGCAATCCCCGAGCTGCGCAGCCGTTTCGGCAAGGTGTACGTGAGCTTCGGCGAGCCGCTGCCGCTCGATCCGCTGATTCGCAGGCACGCCCCGGACTGGACGCCAACGCCGTCGGGATCGGACGACCGTCCGCCCTGGCTTACGCCGCTGGTGAAGGACCTCGCGACGTCCATCATGACGCGCATCAACGCCGCGGCCTGCGTCTCCCCGGTCAACCTGATCGGCCTGGCGATGCTGGCCACGCCGCGTCACAGCATGGGCGAGGCCGACCTGGTCCGCCTGCTGGAAGTCTACGCGTCGCTGATGCGCCGCGCGCCGTACTCGTCCAAGGTCTGGGTCACGGACCTGGACGGGGCGTCGATGATCCGGCACGGCGAGTCTCTCGGTATCCTGCACCGGGTGCCGCACGAGCTTGGCGACATCATGCGGATGACCGACGACTCGGCGATCCTGACCAGCTATTTCCGCAACAATTCGCTGCATCTGCTGCTGATGCCGTCGCTGCTCGCCTGCGCGTTCCTGAACAATGCAAGCGTGCCGCGTGCCGACCTGTATCGGCTCGCGGGCAGGGTGTATCCCTACGCGGCCGATGAGTATTTCCTGCGCTGGTCGGAATCGGAACTCCCCGGCGTCGTCGACAGTCTGCTCGAGGACCTGCTGAACCTGGGGTTGCTGTCGGCTTCCGAGGACCGCTCCATGTGGTCCCGGCCGCCGGCCGAGACACCGGAGGCGGTGCAGTTGTCGGTGCTCTCACGGGCGACCGTGCCGATACTCGAGCGTTACTACCTCGCGGTCTCGCTGCTGCTCAAGGCCGGCAGTGGTCGCATCACGCAGCAGGCGCTGGAGCGGCAATGCGAGTTGATGGCACAGCGGATGTCGCTGCTCTACGAGATGAACGCGCCGGAATTCTTCGAGCGGGCGCAGTTCGAAAACTTCCTCGACCTCTCGCGCGCGCGCAATGTCGTGACCCGGGGGCCGGACGACATGCTGCTGTTCGATCCGGTCATGATGCAGGCCATCGTCGAGGATGCTCAGCTGGTGCTGCACGAACAGATGCGCAACAGCATCCTGCAGGTGGTGCACCGCTGAGGCGGTGCTTCAGTCGTCGCCGCGCACGCGGCCGCGAAGCTTCTTGTCCCGCGACTCGCGGGTCTTGCTCGCCAGCCGCCGTTCCTTCGAGGCGCGGGTCGGCCGCGTCGGCCGCCGGGTCTTCGGTTCGATGAGCGCCTCGCGGATCATCGCGACCAGCCGCCCGATGGCGTCGGCACGGTTCTGCTCCAGCGACCGC
>JALHTE010000387.1 GCA_022865595.1 Steroidobacteraceae bacterium
AGCGTGCCCTTGAGATCGCCATCCTCGAGCACCGCGATACGCTCTATTCCGGCGCGAGTCATCGTCACAAGCGCCTGGAACAGGGGATCGGCTGTATCGCAACTCACGACAGGGCGGCTCGCAATTCCGCCGACCGGCTGCTCCAGCGAGCGCCCGCCCAGCGCGATCGCCTCGAGCAGGTCGGTGCGGGTCGCGATACCGAGACCGGCCGGACCCTCGACGAATACGCAGTCGACACGCCGGTCGCGCATACGCCGGGTCGTCTCGTCGAGCGGACAGTCCTCGGGCACGGTGACCGCTTCGGCGAGCAGCGCCTCGCCGACACGCGTCAGCATCATCTCGGCAAGGTCGGTGGGCGCGCCGGACCGTTCGGCCTCGGCGCTGCGCTTGGCGAGCGACGCGAGGAAATAGGCAGCGAAACGTCCGTTCGCCGACACTGCTGCACGAAACGCGGCGGCTGGAATAGTCCAGGCGAGTGTGTCCTCGATTGCCTCGTAGGTGTAGCGTGCGCTGCCGGTCAGTGAGGCCGTCGTGCCGAACAGGTCGTGCGCACCGAACTCCGCGAAGACGCGCGTGTAGCCCTCGCCCGCCTCCATCGCGACGACCTCGCCCTTGAGGATCACATAGACGAACTCCGAGCCCTGGCCGGCCTCGAGAATGGTCGTGCCCTTGGGGACGAACTCGATGTCCATCCGGGCGCCGAGCTCACCGGCCTGCTCGGCCGTGAGCAGGTTGAACGGCGGCGTCGAGAAGTCGAATTCCTGGTCGTGCCGGCTCACGTCAATTTGCCCTGGGGCTCAAAAAAGCGGGGCGGCCCGCGAGGACCGCCCCGGTGATCACTACGGTCCGCAGCCTTAGTGCTGGCTGGCCGCTCCCGCACCACGCGGGACCCGGATTTCCTCCACCAGGTGCTGGATGTGCTCCGGCGGCGGGGCCGTCAGGTGGCTCACCGTGTAGGTCACTGCGAAGTTTAGCAGCATGCCTACAAAGCCGATCCCCTCGGGCGAGATCTTCAGGAACCACTGGTCCGCACCAGCCGTCGGATTGATGAACTTGAAGTAGATGATGTAGCTGGCCGTAAACACGATGCCCACGATCATGCCCGAAATGGCGCCCGGCATGTTCGCGCGCTTGTCGAATATCCCGAGCAGGATCGCCGGGAAGAACGAGGCAGCTGCAAGGCCGAACGCGAAGGCCACCACCTGGGCCACGAACGCGGGCGGGTAGATGCCGAGCAGGCCCGCGATCACCACCGCTACGCCTGCCGCCAGGCGGGCGTACAGCAGTTCCTGTGTCTCCGTGATGCCCGGCATCACGACTTTCTTCAGCAGATCGTGTGCGATCGCCGAGGAGATCACCAGCAGCAGGCCTGCAGCAGTCGACAGCGCCGCCGCGAGGCCGCCCGCCGCCACCAGCGCGATCACCCAGGACGGAAGGTTAGCAATTTCCGGATTGGCGAGCACCATGATGTCGCGGTCGATGGTCATCTCGTTGCGGTCGTCCTTGGCGTAGAACATGCGGCCGTCGCCGTTCTTGTCCTCCCACTTGATCAGACCGGTCTTCTGCCAGTTGGTGATCCAGCTCGGCGCCTCGCTGTAGAGCGCGCCCTGGCCGTCCGCGCCGTTGATCGTCTCGATCATGTTGTAGCGGGCAAACGCCGCCACGGCCGGGGCAGTCGTGTAGAGAATGGCGATGAACAGCAGCGCCCAGCCCGCCGACTTGCGTGCGTCACGCACCTTCGGCACGGTGAAGAACCGGACCAGGACGTGCGGCAGGCCCGCTGTGCCAACCATCAGCGCTGCAGTGATGCAGAACACGTCGATCAGCGGTTTGCCGCCACTGGTATACGGCGCAAAACCGAGTTCGGTGCTCAACCCGTCGAGCTTGTCGAGCAGGAACGTGCCGGTTCCGGTGATTTCGCCGCCGAAGCCGAGCTGCGGCAGCGTGTGCCCGGTGAGCAGGATCGAGATGAAGATCGCCGGCACCATGTAGGCGAAGATCAGCACGCAGTACTGCGCGACCTGCGTGTAGGTGATGCCCTTCATGCCGCCTAGCACCGCGTAGAAGAACACGATCGCCATGCCGATGATGACGCCAAG
>JALHTE010000388.1 GCA_022865595.1 Steroidobacteraceae bacterium
CCAGATGCTGTCATTGCTGGATCCGTCAACCAGCTGCGCGGTAATGCGAACGCGGCCCCCTGCCTTGCGTACGCTTCCTTCCAGCACGTGACTGACCTTGAGTTCGCGCGCGACTTTCGGAACATCGACCTGCTTGCCCTTGTACATGAAGGCGCTGTTGCGGGATGCGACCGCCAGCGCCGAGACTTTGCTCAGGTCGGTGATGATGTCCTCGCTGATGCCGTCGGAGAAATACTCCTGCTCGACGTCCCCGCTCATGTTCGCGAACGGCAGCACGCAGATCGCGAGGCGCGAGGTTGTCTCCGCGACAGGTGGGGCGGGACTATCGACCGCGCTCCCGGCTCGAGCAGCGCCGTGGCGGGCGATCATCGTCGTGAGGGCGCGAAGCAGGGACTGGAATTGCGCGCTGGCAGTGTCCTCGCCCCAGCCATCGAGATCGGTGGTGTGAATCGCGCGCACGTCCATCGGCAGGCTGGCACCATCGAATCGAACCGGAACCAGCGTGCCGCGGTCCGCTGCCTCGCGCGCCTCGCCGCGCACCCAGCGCGATGTCGCCGAAGTCGGCGTCCAGATCACAAGCACGGCTTTGGCTGCCTTCAGCTCCGCCTCGATCTGGTCGTCGAACTGCTGCCCGGCATCAATCGCAGGGTCCCACCAGACCGACCAGCCCTGCGCTTCGACCGCCGCCACCAGCGGCGCGACCCGCGCCTTGTCGCTGCGGGCGTAGGAAACGAAGACGTCAGCCATGCGTTTGTGTCCCTGCCTCGGCCGTCGTCGCGAGACGCGCTTCCGCCGCTGCGATCATCGCCTGGAAGCGCGGGTCGTCGCGCAGGGGGTCCAGGTCAGGGTCAGCTTTGGCGTGATTGAGCAGGCCAATGGGGATCTTCTCGAACAGCGGGCCGAGCAGCTCGAACGCGCCGTCGATATCCTTCAGGTGAACGACCAGCGTACACGCGAAGTTATAGCGCATGTTCGTGTTGTCGGGATCAATGAGCAGCGCCCGGCTCATCCAGCCTTTCGCGCTTTCAGCTTGCCCGAGCAGCGCCAGTGAATTGCAGCAGAAACCCATGGCTGCGCCATTGCTCGGATCCTGCGCCAGTGTCTTTTGGGCGCGCGCGAGCGTGATCTGTGCAGCGCGCCGAGCCGCCTCGGTGTCTCCGATGCCCGTGTAACAGGTGACCAGCATGTTTGACGAGCTGACGTCAGTCTCCATGAGCGACTGCGCCTTCTCGAAGTGGCGGATGGCGTCTGGAAGACGATGTTGCCGAAACCTCAGATAGGCTGCGGTCCGATTGACCTCGTAGGACTCCGGGTCCAGGCGAAGCGCGACGTCGATCTCAACGGATGCCTCATCGTGGCGGCCGCCTTCTGACAGGATTCGGGCCCGTACGGCGTGTGCCTCGGCGAGGTTTGCGTCGAGCGCGAGCGCACGTTCCACCGCCGCGAGCCCGTCATCACCCTGCCCGCCGCGCATCCAGCGGACGAGCATGTGCCCGAGCGCCAGCAGCGCCCATGCGTGCGGGTAGTTTGGGTCGATCTCCGTGGCTCGACTGCACAGCCGGATAATTGCCTCATTCCGGCGGACGTCGCCCTCATTGCCCGTTGCGTAATGCTGTCGGGCCATCAGGTAGAGGTTGTAGGCCTCGAGATTCGTGGTGCCGCGCTGCTCGATGGCCTTCTTCTCCCTGGGCAGGAGCTTGAGCCTGAGCGCCTTTACGATGGCTTCGGAGATCTCATCCTGCAGCGCGAAAATGTCGCTCAGGTCGCGATCGTAGCGTTCTGCCCAGACCTGTCCGCCTGTGCGGCCCTCGATCAACTGCGCGGTGATTCGCACTCGCCCACCGGACTTTCGCACGCTGCCTTCGAGCACGTGGCTCACGTTGAACTGCCGAGTGACCTGCGACGCGTCGATGTTCTTGCCCTTGAGTGCGAATGCCGTGTTACGCGCAACCACAAAGAGCGCCGAGACCTTGGTCAGGTCGGTGATGACGTCCTCGGTGATGCCATCGCTGAAGTACTCCTGCTCCGGGTCACCACTCATGTTGGCGAACGGCAGCACGCAGATGCCGATACGGTCAGCTGAGGCTGGGGTGGCGGATGGTGACGAGGCTGGACCCCCGATCGAAGGGCTCGGGCCGCCGTGACGGGCGATCATCGCCGTGAGTGCCCGAAGCAGGGACTGGAACTGTGCGCTGGCAGTGTCTTCGCCCCAGCCGTCGAGTTCGGTCGTATGTATGGCTCGCACGTCCATGGGCAGGCTGACACCATCGAAGCGCACCGGAACCAGTGTGCCGCGGTCTGCCGCTTCGCGCGCCTCGCCGCGCACCCAGCGCGACCCCGCGGAAGTTGCGGTCCATACCACCAGAACGGCCCTGGCGGCCTTCAGTTCCGCCTCGATCTGGTCGTCGAACTGCTGCCCGGCATCAATCGCGGGGTCCCACCAGACCGACCAACCCTGCGCCTCGATCGCCGCCACCAGTGGCGCGACGCGTTCCTTGTCGCTGCGGGCGTAAGAAACAAAGACGTCAGCCATGCTTTTGTGTCCCTGCCCCGGCCGTCGTCGCGAGTCGTGCCTCCGCTGCTGCGATCATCGCCTGGAAGCGAGGGTCATCGCGCAGGGGGTCGAGGTCCGGATCGGTCTTGGCGTGATTCAGGAAGCCAGTGCCCATCTTCTCAAGTACAGGGCCGAGAAGCTTGAGAGCTGCGTCGGTTTCCTTGAGCTCGGTCGTCAACGCGCAGGCAAAATTATAGCGGGCGTTCATGTTGTCGGGATCGATCAGCAACGCACGACCCATCCACTCCCTGGCGCGCGCGGCCTCTCCAACGGTAGCGAGCGCATTGGCGCCGTAAGCCATCGCCGTGCCGTTGTTCGGATCCTGCGCAAGCGCCACCTCGGCCCGCGCAATCAGGGAATACGCCACGTTCCGCGCTGCCTGCAGATCTCCGATGGCCGTGTAACAAGTGCGCAACATTGCCAGCGAATTGAAGTCCGCATCCATCAGCGCCATCGCCTTTTCCCAGTACCCGATGGCGTCTTCCAGTCGGTGCTGCCTGAACCGGAGGTATGCGACAGCCCGGTTGACCTCGTAGGACTCTGGATTGAGCCGCAGCGCAATGTCGATCTCCACCGACGCTTCTTCGTAGCGCTCGTATTCAGCCAGGATCCTGGCCTTGATCGCATGCGCCTCGGCCAGGTTGTCGTCCAGCGCAAGTGCCCGCTCCGCGGCCAGCAGCCCGTCATCGCTGGTCCATCCATGGTCGAAGCGCAGGATCATCTGGCCATGCGCCATCAATGCCCAGGCCTGGGCATAGTCCGGGTCGATTTCCGTAGCCCGGCTGCAAAGCCTCGTGATGGCGTCGGACCGCCGCGCGTCAGCTTCATGGCCGGTGACGTACGACTGGCGCGCCATCAGGTAGAGGTTGTATGCCTCAACGGTGTCGGTGCCACGCTGCTCGATCGCCTTCTTCTCTTCCGGCAGAAGCTTGAGACGGAGTGCCTTGACGATCGCCTCGGAGATCTCGTCCTGGAGCGCAAAGATGTCATTCAAGTCGCGATCGTAGCGCTCGGCCCAGACGTGGCTGCCGCCGGCGCCATCGATCAGCTGCGCGGTGATCCGGACACGCTGGCCCGCTTTGCGCACGCTGCCTTCGAGTACATGGCTGACCTTGAGTTGTCGCGCGACCTGCGGTACGTCGACCGACTTGCCCTTGAACGTGAACGCGGTGTTGCGCGCCACCACCGCGAGCGCTGACACTTTGCTCAGGTCGGTGATGACGTCCTCGGTGATGCCGTCGCTGAAGTACTCCTGCTCCGGGTCACCACTCATGTTGGCGAACGGCAGCACGCAGATGCCGATACGGTCGGCGGCACCAGCGGCCGCAGGCGACGACGAGGCGGGATTGCCGATCGAGCTCGGGCCGCCCTGGCGCGCGATCATCGCGGTGAGCGCCCGCAGCAGCGACTGGAACGGCCGACTGCCCGTATCCTCGCCCCAACCGTCGAGCTCAGTGGTGTGAATGGCGCGCACGTCCATCGGCAGGCTGGCGCCGTCGAATCGCACCGGTACCAGCGTGCCGAGGTCGGCTGCCTCGCGCGCCTCGCCGCGTACCCAGCGTGATGCGGCCGAAGTCGGCGTCCAGACCACGAGCACGGCTTTGGCTGCCTTCAGTTCCGCCTCGATCTGGTCGTCGAACTGCTGACCGGCATCTATCTCCGGGTCCCACCAGACCGTCCAGCCCTGCGCCTCGATCGCCGCTACCAGCGGTGCGACGCGTTCCTTGTCGCTGCGGGCGTAGGAAACGAAGACGTCAGCCATGCGCTTGTGTCCCTGCCTCGGCCGTCGCCGCCAGGCGCGCTTCCGCTGCTGCGATCATCGCCTGGAAGCGCGGGTCGTTGCGCAGGGGGTCGAGGTCCGGATCCACCTTGGCGTGATTGAGGAAGCCGATTGGAATTCTCTCAAATGCGGGACCGAGCAGGTCGAGCGCCGAATCCACCTCGTTCGCAAACGCGCCGAGCGCGCATGCGAAGTTGTACCGCATGTTCATGTTGTCCGGATCGATCAGCAGCGCGCGATTGATCCATTCCTTGGCGCGCTCCACCTGGCCGAGGGTTACAAGCCCGCTCACGCCGTATCCCATTGCTGACCCGTTTTTTGCATCCTGCGCCAGGGTCTTTTCTGCCCTGGAGACGGTGATCTGCGCCACGCGCAGGGCGTCCTGGCGATTGCCAACCGCGATATAGCAGGTGATCAACATGCACGGTGAATGCGCGTCGGTCTCCATGAGCTTGGTTGCCTTTTCCCAATAGCGAATGGCATCGTCAAGCCGGTGCTGCCGGAAGAAGACAAATGCCGCCGAAGTGTTGACCTCGTGGGACTCAGGGTCCAGGCGCAGCGCAATACTGATCTCGGCGGACGCTTCTTCGTGCTTGCTGTTTTCCCCGAAGTAGCTGGCCTTCACGGCATGCGCCTCGGCAAGTTTGGCGTCCAGTGCGAGGGCCCGCTCTGCAGCGGCCAGGCCGCCGTCGCCCCTGCCACCGTGGTCGAAACGCAGTGCCATCTGCCCGAGGGCCATCAGAGCCCAGGCGCGTGCGTAGTCGGGGTCGATCTCGGTTGCGCGGTTGCACATGCGGACGATCGCTTCATCCCGCCGGACGTCGCCGACATTGCCGGTGATGTAGTACTGGCGCGCCATCAGGTAGAGGTTGTAGGCCTCGACATTGTCAGTGCCTCGCTGCTCGATTGCCTTCTTCTCCTTGGGCAGAAGCTTGAGCTTCAGTGCCTTGACGATCGCCTGCGAGATCTCATCCTGCAGCTCGAAGATGTCGTTCAAGTCCCGGTCGTAGCGTTCGGCCCAGACCTGGCTGTCCCTTACGCCGTCGATCAGCTGTGCAGTGATGCGCACCCGGCCGCCGGACTTGCGTACGCTGCCTTCCAGGACATGGCTCACGTTGAGTTGCCGGGCGACCTGCGACAGGCCCACGGACTTCCCCTTGAAAGTGAAAGCCGTGTTGCGCGAGACCACGGACAGGGCCGAGACCTTGGTCAGGTCCGTGATGATGTCCTCGGTGATCCCGTCACTGAAGTACTCCTGCTCCGGATCGCCGCTCATGTTGGCGAACGGCAGAACGCAGATCGAGTTGGCGGCAGGAACTGGAGACGGCGTGGCAGCCGGCGACATGGCGATGGCGCCCGGAGCCGGGGAGGCATTCGCGGCCGCCGGCGTCTTCGCGCCATGGCGGCTGATCATGGCGCCGAGTGCACGCAGCAGTTCCTGGACCTGCGGGCTGCCCGAATCGTCGCCCCAGCCGTCGAGGTCGGTCGTGTGGATGGCGCGCACGTCGATAGGCAGTTCAGCGTTCGCGAAACGCACGGGGACCAGTACGCCGCGATCGGCGGCATCCCGCGCCTCGCCGCGAACCCAGCGGGATTCCACCGAGTTCGGCGTCCAGACTACGACCACGGCGGCGGCGGCCTTGAGTTCCGCGGCGATCTGGCGATCAAATTCCTGCCCGGCCGCGATGTCGGGGTCCCACCAGACCGACCAGCCCTGCGCCTCTAACGCCGCCACCAGCGGCGCGACCCGCGCCTTGTCGCTGCGGGCGTAGGAAACGAAGACGTCAGCCATGCCTGTGAGACCTCACCTGGATTTTCCGCGGATTTGCCAGCGGGGCAGTAGCTTAACCCGGCTTCGGGCAGGCCGGAGCGGCGTTGTGGCCTGGAGGTTAAGGCCGTCGGCCCGGGCAGCGGGTTACGCCCATGGCACAATTTGAGATACTGCCCGTGCAATCTGCCGGCCGGCGCGCACGGACCGGCCTCGCCCACCGACCAGTAAGGAACCAGGCATGACCGAAATCACACCGGGCGTCGCGCCCGCCGGACCTCCGCCGTCGCTCATCAGTTACACGCACTGGATGTACGCGCTGCACGCCGCAAGCGCGCTGATGGGCGTATTCACCGGTGCCGCGATCGTCACGCAGTTCGTCTTCGGCATCCCGTCGATCATCGCCGTGGTCATGAACTACGTGAAGCGCGACGACGCGCGGGGCACCTGGCTCGAGTCGCATTTCAGCTGGCAGCTGCGTACGTTCTGGTTCGCGTTGCTGGCATTCCTGCTGATCGGGCTCTTCTCGGCGCCGCTGGTGCTGTTGATGGGTTTCGGGATCGTGACCTGGATCCTGGGCGCGTTCATCGTCGGGATCTGGATCATCTATCGCGTCGCACGCGGCTGGCTGCGCCTCAACGACGGCCGCCCCGTCTGAAGGAGTTCATGATGCTCATCGAACAGGACAAAGTCGTCCTCATCCACTACACGTTGACTGACGAGGCCGGCAAGGTGCTCGACAGTTCCTCCGGCGGCGATCCGCTCGCCTACCTGCACGGCCAGGGCAACATCATCTCGGGCCTCGAGAGCGCGTTGAACGGTAAGCAGGCCGGCGACAAGCTCAGCGTGCGCGTCGAACCGGCCGATGGTTATGGCGTGCGAGACGACGCGTTGGTTCAGCAGGTGCCACGCCGGCAGTTTGGCGGTGCCGACCTGCAGCCGGGCATGCAATTCCACGCGCAGACCTCGAAAGGCCATGCACGAGTGGTGACGGTGACCCGCATCAGCGGCGACATGGTGACCGTGGACGGCAATCACCCGCTGGCCGGCGAAGTGCTGAACTTCGACGTGGAGGTCGCCGAAGTGCGCGACGCCACGCAGGAAGAACTCGAGCACGGTCACGTTCACGGTCCGGGCGGGCACCACCACGGTTGACGCGGCACGAACCGAGGCCCGTTGGTGCCGGCCGCCGTTGCAGGCTAGCGTCGTGGCTGCAGCGGACGGTCCAGCGCCGCGAGCGTCGGTGGGTCGCGCCCGTACACGTCGCTCCTGAAAACCACTCGCCCGTCGGTGGTTGGCTGTGCAGTCCAATACAGGATCAGCACGGGAACTGGACGGGCGAGATTGACGGTCTTCGTCGCCTTCGCTGCCACGGCGTCCGCGATCGAATCAGGGTTCCAGCGCACCGGATCGTCCAGCACCAGCTCCGCCAGCTCGAACGCCTTCTGGACCCGGATGCAGCCGGAGCTGAACGTCCGCTCGTCCTTGTCGAACAGCGACTTGGTCGGCGTGTCATGCAGGTACACCGAATAGCGGTTCGGGAACATGATTTTTACGAGCCCGAGAGCGTTGTCATCGCCCGGGTCCTGCCGGAGCTGGTAGGGCGGAAGCCTGCCTGGACCGTAGGCTTTCCAGTTGACGGAGTACGGGTCAACTTCCCGACCCCTCGAGTCGATGACGCGGATGTGGTTGCGCTGCAGGTAGCCCGGGTCCTTCTTCAGGATCGGCAGCTTGTCCTTCACCAGGATGCCAGGTGGTACGGTCCAGGTCGGGTTGAACACGACATAGGTGATCAGCGACTTGAAGATCGGCGTCTCGCGGTAGGGGCGACCGACGATGACCTTTGAAGACCACACCGGCTCATCGTTGCGGAACCACGAAACATCGAAGGCTGCGACGTCGACCAGCACGAAGTCTCCCTTCAGCTCGTGCATTACCCAGCGGGCGCGCTCCATGTTGACGCGGATCTGGTCGATTCGGGCGGAGACCGGGACGTTGAGCGCAGCGAACGTGCCGGCGCCGATGATCCCGTCCGCAGTGAGGCCATGCCTGTCCTGGAAGCGCTTCACGGCCGCCTCGAGTTCCGCGTCGTAGACAGTGTCGTCGTAGGGCGGTGGTGTTGGCATGGCGCCGTCGCCCCGTGCCGGCTCCGCCACCGCACCACCGGCCGGTAGCGGCGCCTCGGCGGTCGCAGTGCGCGACGATTCAAGGTCGCCGGTCACCGCCAGGCGCATTCGCAGTGCGGGCACACGCGGGTCGCTGTCCCCGGGTCTCAGCACTGGTCCGACAGGCAGCTGGTCCCAGCCGCCGGCGTCGCGCAGCGCGTAGTACTCACGCAGCCGGTCGCGGGCACGCTGATACCAGGGGTGTTGCGGACGTGCTTTACCGAACGACTCGCGAATTGCGCCGGCCGCGATCGCCTCTCTCAGGCGCTCGGTCGCCTGCTGCACGTCCAGCTGCCGTGCCGGGAAATTCCACTCGGTGCTGAGCTTCTCGGGGTCCACCTTGCCGAAGTAGAGGTGGTAGAGCGCGAGCATCATTGAATCCGTTGCCAGCAGGTCGAGGCCCGCCTGCTCCGCCGGCGGCAGGGTCTTTCCACCGCGCAGATCGGTGCGGAACGTCTGCAACTCGACCACGTGATAGTCGACGGGTTCCAGTCCGTCGTACTTCAGTTCAGCAACGGCGGCAATCAAGGCGTCCAGGCGCGCCGGGTCCAGCCATTGGGGTTCGAACTGCGACGACTCATAGTAACGGGCAACGCCGTCGGCGAGCACGATCCGGGCGCCGCGCACCTCGGGCAGCTGTGCACCCGGGTCGGCGTCGTAGCGCAGGCGATCGACGCGTTCGCGGATTGCTTCGCGGACCGGGGTGGGTGTCGTCGTTATTCCCGCAGTAGTGCCCGCAGGTGTGGCCGACGGACCTGCGGCGCGTGGACCAGCATCCGGGGGTGAAGCTACCGGCGACTGCGCGTATGCCCCCGGCGTCATCGAGGAAAATGCGAGCAGCAGGATCGCGATGGGTAGTTTCACGTGGCAAATGGCATCCGTTGGCGGGATCACTGGAACGAGCCAGTCGAGTCAGGCGCCAGTGTACGCGTCGCCCGGCCAGGCAACTATTTCGCAGGGCGCTAGCGCGGCTGCAGGACGACGGCGTTCAGGTCGTAGTCGTCGGCGGAAGTAATCTCGACCTCGGCCCAGTCGCCGACTGCCAGCGAACCGGCGTCGAGGATTCGAACAACTCCGTCGATCTCGGGTGCGTCGGCAGTCGAGCGTGCAATGGCGCCTTCGTCACCCACTGCATCGACGAGCACGCGCATCCGGCGCCCGACCTTCGCCGAGAGCTTCTCCGCGCTGATGGCAGCGGCGAGTTCCATGAATCGGTCGTGACGCTCCTGCTTCACTTCTTCCGGCACGTGCTCGGCCAGGGCGTTTGCAGCCGCTCCTTCCACCGGCGAATACCTGAAACAGCCGACGCGATCGAGCTGCGCTTCCTGCAGCCAGTCGAGCAGGAGCTGGAAATCGTCCTCGGTTTCGCCGGGGAAACCGACGATGAACGTGCTGCGGATCGTTATGTCCGGGCAGGTCTCACGCCACGCGCGGATGCGGGCGAGCGCATTCTCGGCGTGCGCCGGTCGCTTCATGAGCTTCAGCACACGCGGGCTGCCGTGCTGGAAGGGGATGTCCAGATAGGGAAGGACCTTGCCCTCGGCCATCAGCGGGATGACTTCGTCCACGTGTGGATACGGATAGACGTAGTGCAGACGCACCCAGGCACCAAGCGAACCCAGCGCGCGAGCGAGATCCGTGAACCGTGCCCTGACCGGCTTGCCGCCCCAGAAGCCGGTCGCGTACTTGAGGTCTGCACCATATGCGCTCGTGTCCTGCGAGATCACGAGCAACTCTTTCACGCCCGCCTTCACCAGGCGTTCGGCCTCCAGCATCACCTCGCCGATCGGGCGGCTGGCCAGGTCGCCGCGCAGCGAAGGAATGATGCAGAAGGTGCAGCGGTGGTTGCAGCCTTCGGAAATCTTCAGGTACGCGTAATGCCGCGGTGTAAGGCGAATGCCCTGTGGCGGCACCAGGTCCACGAACGGATCGTGCAGCGGCGGGAGCTGCTCGTGCACCGCGGTCATGACCTCCTCGTATGCGTGGGGTCCGGTGACCTTGAGCACGCTCGGGTGGCGGTCGGTGATGGTCTCGGGCTTGGCGCCGAGGCAGCCGGTGACGATTACCTTGCCGTTGCGCGCGACCGCCTCGCCGATCGCCTCGAGCGACTCGTGGATGGCGTCGTCGATGAATCCGCAGGTGTTGACCACGACCAGGTTGGCGTCTTCATAGGAGCCAACCACGTCGTAGCCTTCTGCGCGCAATCGCGTCAGGATCCGCTCCGAATCCACCAGTGCCTTCGGGCATCCCAGGGAGACGAAACCAACTTTGGGGGCGGATGACAAGGAGGTAATGACCGGTCAGTCGCGAATGGTGGTGCGTCGTCGCAGAGCTGGTGGGTACCGACGCGCTACTCGAACGAGCAGCCACCGCCACCACACACCGGTGCGCCGCAGGGGCCCGAGTCGCAGGGACGCTCGTAGCTGCTGCCAAGTGAGCCGGTGAGCACGTTGCCGCCAGTGATCAACTTTTCCACCTTCGACCTGCCGGGCGTGCCGTCGAGTGGAATGCCGGCCCTGCGGCACAATTCGCCCCAGGTCGCTACGGTCTCGGCCATCTTGTGGCTGACCTCGATGACCCGGCCATTGGCGGGGCAGTGGTAGTCGTAGGTGGCCATGGCAACGTTTGCTTGTGAGCGGAAACCGGCGGGCATTCTAGTGCAACGCGCCGTGCCTGGCGTCGGACTATAAGTATCTACCGATTCGATGAATACATTAAAAAAAGTCACTTTATTATCGATTAATTAGCGTCTATGGTTTCTTCCAGGCTGGATAAGGAGGTTCGACATGATTGAAATCCGACGCGCCGCTGACCGCGGTTACGCAGACCACGGTTGGCTTCGTTCCTATCATTCCTTCTCATTCGCGGACTACTGGGACCCGCAGCATGTCCAGTTCGGTGCACTGCGGGTGATCAATGAAGATCGGGTCGTCCCAGGCGCGGGTTTCGGCACACATGGTCACCGCGACATGGAGATCGTGAGCTACGTGCTCGACGGTGAACTTGCCCACAAGGACTCGACCGGCACCAGTTCCGTCATCCGGCCCGGCGACGTTCAGCGCATGAGTGCGGGCCGCGGCGTGCAGCACAGTGAGTTCAATGGTTCGCAGCAGGAACCGGTCCACTTCCTGCAGATCTGGATCCAGCCAAACGTGCTCGGCATCGACCCGGGCTACGAGCAGAAGAATTTCGCAAAGGAGGAGAAGCGCGGCCGATTGCGACTAGTAGCGTCACCGGACGGTGCGAATGGCTCCGTAGTGATCCGGCAGGATGCGCGGATGTACGCGGGACTCTTCGATGGGGCCGAACACGGCAGTCTCGAGGTCGCCAGCGGCCGACGCGTCTACGTACACTTGGTGAGTGGAAAGTTGACGGTGAACGGCGAGGCATTGGCCGCTGGAGATGCGCTGAAGATGACCGATACGACCGTGCTGGAATTGTCCGACGGCGCGGCAGCGGAAGTGCTGGTCTTCGACCTTCCTGGTTGAGGAGAGCCGGAAAGCAGGACCAAGACAACGGAGGAAAGACCACGTGTACACGCTCTACTACTCGCCGGGCACCGCCAGCATGGTCGTTCACCTGGCCCTGCTCGAGATCGGGGTACCGCACCGACTCGAGAAAGTGGACCTCGACAAGGACGCGCAGCACGAGGCCGAGTACCTGCGCCTGAACCCGCGCGGCCAGGTGCCGACGCTGGTGATCGACGGCAAGCCGTACTTCGAATCGGCGGCCCTGCTGATGCTCCTTGCCGAGCGTCACCCTGAGGCGCGACTCGCGCCGCCTGCGGGAGGTGCACTCAGCGCGGACTGGTACCAGTGGATTGCCTTCTTCACCAATGCGCTCGGGCCCACCTATCGCTACTGGTTTTATCCACCGGACCTCGGTTCGGAGGAGCACCCACCCGCTGTGCGCGACGCATTGCGCCGCAAGATCGAAGAGTCGTGGTCGCTGGTGGACGCGCATCTCGCGGCCAATGGTCCCTATATGCTGGGCGCTGATTTCTCCGGCGTGGACCTGCTGGCGCTGATGTACATGCGCTGGTCGCGCAACATGCCCCGGCCCGCAACGGAATGGCCGGCCCTCGGGCGGTTCGCGAGCCTGATGCGCGCACGACCGAGCTGGTCGCGGCTCTGCGATATCGAGGGACTGACCGACTGGCGTGCGTGAGACCGCTTGCCGACTGCACCGGTCGCGCCGGTAATCCACGGACGATCCGCTTCACGTGATGCCGCTCAGAGGCGTATCCGGCTCCATGCGCCGGAGCGCCATCGCAGGTAGAGCGTGCTGCCGAGCAGCACCACGTAGGTCAGCATCGCGAGCCATCCGCCCACGGCACCGAGGCCGAATTGCGGCAGCCCGTCGAACCAGCCCTGTCCCGGTGCGAAGGACAGCATGTACGCAAGCGGCACGAACACGCCCCAGGAGAGGACGAAGAAGATCGCCGCGGGAAACCTGACGTCGCCCGCACCGCGCAGCGCGAACCCGGAGCCGAGGTTGAGGCCGTCGAAGAGCTGGTAGCCGGCGGCGATCCACAGCAGTACCGAGCCCAGCCGCACGACTTCAGCCCCATGCGGATCCCCGGCGGTGACGAATGCCGGCATCAGCCAGGGCCCGAGCGCGGCGAGCGCCACGCCCACGACGCCCATGTAGACGACCGTTACCTTGATCACCGCATTGCCGAGCTGCCGCGCCCAGTCCCGGTCGCCGGCGCCGATCGCCTGGCCCACGAGCGTCGTACCGGCGAGTGCGAGACCGACTCCCGGGAGGTACGAGACCGAAGTCAGCATCACCACCACCTGTGTCGTTGCACCGTCCGCCGCGCCGAGCCGCACCTGCATGAGCTGAAACAGCGCCATGCCGAAAAGGTCGGCCGCGTACATCGCGCCCATCGGGAGTCCCAGCCTGAATTCGCGGGCCAGGTTCGAGAGATCAGGCCGCCACGTGAGGTGTGTCCTGTACGTGCGGCGAAGGCTGGGACGCAGGAACATCCACAGCGCAAACCCGACTCCGCAGGCCATGCTTGCATTCGTGGCCCAGGCGGCTCCTGCGATGCCCCAGCCAAATTCAAATATGAACAGCTGGTTCAGCGTCGCATTCACGATCGCGACCAGCGCGGTCGTCATCACGGTAATGCGTGGCTGCGAGATGCCGTTGAAGAACCCCAGTACGGCCCACAGCGCGACGCCAATGGGCGCGCCGAGCATGCGCGGTCCCCAGAATTCAAGTGCCAGGCGCTCCAACTCCTTGTCGAGTCCGAATGGCGACAGCAGCAAGCCGCCAGACGAGGCCAGCATGACGAACACGGGTGCGATCGCGAGCGCGCCCCAGAGTGCCACCCACGTCGAGTGTCCCGCGCGCCAGCGCCTGCGGCTGCCTTCCGCCTGGGCTACGAAGGTCTGCACCGCGAACCCGATGCCGCCCAGCAGCACGATGAAGAAGAACACCAGCCAGTAGATCGACGCCATCGCAGCCATCGCGACGGTCGAGATGTGACCGACGAACCAGGTGTCCGTGAGCCCGATAACCGCCTGCAGGCTGCTGTTCAGCATCAACGGCAGCGCGAGCGCGGCAATGGCTCGATAGTCGACGCATGGTCGCCCGAGATTGTCGACCCGGCGTGCGGGCAGGGCACGCTTGCTGGCTGCGCCCTGGCCCTCGCATTCCAGGTGCTGGATCGTGCCCGGCATCGCCGATCAGCGGCGCATGTGCCGGTGTACGAAGTAGTAGTAAAGACCCCCGAGGAACAGCATCAGGCTGCCGCCCCAGAGAGTGATGCGATGCAGGCTGCCCTCCATCAGCGCCTGGTCCTTGCCGGCGGTCACGCCAACCCAGACCAGCACCGTGCACCAGAGCGCGGAGCCGGCGATCGTCGCCAGAGAGAACTTCCAGTAGTTCAGGCGCACCACACCTGCCGGGATGCCGATCAGGTGACGGATGACAGGCAGGATCCGCGATATGAATACGCCCATCGTCCCGAAGTGCGCGGCCCAGGCCTCGGCCTTCTCGATCTTGTCGGGCGTGATCATCACGTAGCGGCCGTAACGAATCAGCAATGGCCGACCGAGCAGTCGCGAGGCCCAGTACATCACGCTCGCACCGACCCACGATCCCACCGTGCCCGCGATCACGATGCCGGTGAGCGAGAACGTGCCGTGTGCGTGTGCCAGGTACGCGGCGGGCGGAATGACGAACTCGCTCGGCACCGGCAATATCGAACTCTCCGCCGCCATCAGCAGGGCGATGAGCAGGTACCCGCCCTGTTCGAGGGCGCCGAGGTACCAGTGCAGGATCGAGGCAATGAAGTCGCGCATCTGCGGGATGTCCGTGGATGGTGCCGGCGCGCAGGGGCGCGAGTGGCTGCGGCGCATTCTGCCAGATTGCAGGGCGGAGACCTCGTAAGGATCGCGGTGTCGGACCAGGGCCGGTGATGCGACAATGCCGGCTTACCCACGTCCCGACACTGGATCGCCATCCATGCGACGTCCCCATCGTCTTATCGCCGGCCTGTTGCTTACCCTGTCGATGCTGGCCGGGTTCGAGGCCGTCGGCGCACCCGAAGGTGACCCGAAACCTTCGACAGAACCCGTCGTCGCGCCGGCCGCTCCGGTGGTCGAGGCAGTCGCCCCTGCCGAAATCCCGATACAGGCCGAAGCCGACGAGCGCTTCATACAAGAGAAACTTGAGCTGGCGCGACGCCCCGATCCGGCGGACAAGCTGGTCCCGCGGCTCGACGCCCTGGCGGCCGGCGTTCTCAAGCTGTCCGATGCGTACAAGCAGGACGAGTTGAGAATGCTTCCGGCCATCCGGCTGGAAAGCCTGTCGCGACACTGGTCCTTCTACGACACCCAGCTTGCCGCCTGGCGTGCCCAGCTGCAGCGTGTCACCGCCGGCTATTCCGAGGCTGCGGCGGATCTCGCCAGCCGGCGCGCCGTCTGGGGCGCGACCCGGGAATCGGCTGGAGAGCTGCCGCTGGCCCTCGCCAAGCGAGTCGATGCAATTCTCGCGGAGATCGCCCAGGCCGAGCAGGCCCTGTCGCGACCGCTGGACAACCAGCTGAAGCTCGCCCGGCGCGGCAGTGCGTTGCGGCAGGAAATTGATTCTGGCACGAAGGCTGTTGCATCCGCGATCAACTACATCGACCGCCGCCTGTACACGATCGACTCGCCGCCGCTGTGGGAGGCCTGGGCTGTCGGCAAGCCGTCCACGCTCGGTTTGACCTCGCTGCGGGTGGGGCTGCAG
>JALHTE010000389.1 GCA_022865595.1 Steroidobacteraceae bacterium
ACGGACAGGGGCCCGGCTATCGCCCGACGTTCGAATACCTCGTCGACGAGAGTGGCGAGGCGACGCTTGCGGAGATCCAGCAACTTCCCGGCGACGCGTTCCGCCGCAGCGGCCCGCGCGGTATCGCGCTGGGATTCATCAAGGGTGCGGTGTGGCTGCGTTTCGACGTGCGCAATCGCAGCGTCAAGGACAACGCCTGGTTGCTGCAGGTCACCGACCCGTTGCTGGACGACGTGCAGGTTTACCAGGAAATTGCCGGCGGACAGTGGCGGGAGACTCTGCTGGGCGACCACCACTCACTGTCGCCGGATGTGTTGGATGCGCTCACGCCGGTGTTGCGGGTCGCGCCGGCACCGGATCGCGTGACGACGTACTACCTGCGCATCCAGAGCCAGAGCAGCATGCTGGTCGACCTGCGGCTGCTGACTGCCCAGCAGTTCTACAAGGCGAGCATGGCCAGCTTCCTGGGCTATGGCGCCATGTTCGGGATCATGGTGGCCATGTGCCTGTACAACCTGTTCCTGTTCGTTTCGCTGCGTGACACGAACTACCTGCTGTATGTCATTTCGATAACTGCCACGGGCCTGTTCCTGGCCAGCCTCAGCGGGCACGCGCCGCGCTGGTTGTGGCCCGACTATCGGCCATGGTCGGAGGAGATCTTCCAGGTCATCGTTGCGGTGACGCTGGTGGCCGGGCTCGCGTTCTGTACCCGCTTCCTCCAGGCCAGGCAGTACGCGCCCGGCTTGCACAAGACGATCCTCGTGCTGATGGCACTGGCAGTGCTGACAGTGCCGCTGTCCGCGCTGACCGGATTCCAGTTTTCAATTCACCTGACCGGCACGGTGTCGGCAGCCGCCGGGACCGCCGGCCTGGTCACCGCCGTGGTGTGCCTGCTGCGCGGGCAGCGCTCGGCGCGTTATTACCTGGTCGCGTGGGCGGGTTACTGCATCGGGACCGTGTTTGCCGCGGCGCGCCAGCATGGATTCGTGGACAACAGTTTCGTTGCCGTGCATGGCATGGAAATGGGAGCCGTGCTGGAAACAGTGTTGATCTCCTTTGCGTTGTCGGATCGCTACAACGAGATGAAGCAGGCCAAGGAGCGGGCCCAGCACGAGGTGGCGGAGAGTCTGCGGCGCATGGACAGGCTCAAGGACGAATTCCTGGCCAACACCTCGCACGAGTTGCGTACCCCGCTGCAGGGCATCATCGGGCTGGCCGAGTCGATGCTGGACGGTGCAGCCGGCAGGATCAGCGAAGCGGCCGCCAGCAACCTGTCGATGATCGTCAACAGCGGGCAGCGCCTCGCGTCGCTGGTCAACGACATCCTGGATTTCTCCAAGATGAGGACCCATGAGCTGGTCCTGCGCAAGAAGGCTGTAGACCTCCGCGTGGCAGTGGACGTCGTCATGCGGCTGAGCGCGCCGCTGGCCGAGGTCAAGTCGCTGCAGCTCATCAACGAGGTCGACGACAGCGTGCCCAGCGTGCTGGCCGACGAGGACAGGCTGCAGCAGATCCTGCACAACCTGATCGGCAACGCGGTCAAGTTCACCGACGCCGGCTCGGTGCGCGTGCGGGCAATCGACGAGGGCGGACGGGTCAGGGTGCAGATCATCGACACCGGTCCCGGCATAGCCAAAGAGGACCGTGAACGCATCTTCGAGTCATTCGAGCAGGTCGAGGAATCGGCCACGCGCGTTCACGGCGGTACCGGGCTCGGTCTTGCCGTTACGCGCAACCTCGTGCAACTGCATGGCGGCAGCATCGATCTCGAGTCACGGGTCGGGGAGGGGTCGACTTTCAGCTTCGTGCTGCAGGCCGCAACGGAAAGCGAAGCGGAGGAAGCGCATCCAGTCCTGAAGGAGGAAGAGGAGGCCGGGTGGCAGGCCGCGCCCGGGCCGACGCACGGTCCCCGGCTTGGCCGTGCGCTGTCGGTCGAGGCGTCGGTAGCGCCGCACGTCGACGATGATAGCGGCCCTGCGAGCAGCGACGACCGCATCCGCATCCTGGTGGTCGACGACGAGCCTGTGAACCAGCAGGTGATGCTGAATCACCTGTCGCTGCAGCACTATGACGTGCTGCAGGCCGAGAACGGCATGCGCGCGCTCGAGCTGCTGGCCGGTGGCGAGAAAGTCGACCTGGTGCTGCTGGATGTCATGATGCCGAAGCTGTCGGGTTTCGAAGTCTGCCGGGAGATCCGCAGGACGCACCTGCCGACGCAGCTGCCGGTGGTGATGGTCACGGCCCGGACCCAGATGGCGGACCTGAAACAGGGGCTGCAGGTCGGCGCCAACGACTACATCACCAAGCCGGTCGCCAAGGGCGAGCTGCTCGCGCGCATCAAGACCCACCTCAACCTGGTGCGCATCAATTCGGCCTATTCGCACTACGTCCCGCACGAGTTCCTGCGCTACCTGAAGCGCGACAGCATCATCGACGTGCAGCTCGGCGACAACGTCGAGATGGAGGCCGCGGTGCTGGTGTCGGACATACGCGACTTCACGACCCTGTCGGAGCACATGACGCCCGACGAGAACTTCACGTTCATCAACAGCTACCTGGCCATCGCGGGGCCGCCGATCCGCAGGAACGGTGGTTTCATCGATCGATACACCGGCGACAGCGTGATGGCGGTGTTTCCGGGGGGCGCCGACGATGCGCTCCGTGCTGCGCGCGACACGATGGCGAGCCTCGCGCAGTACAACCTGGAGCGCGAACGCAATGAGCAGTCACCGATACGCATCGGCATCGGCATGCACCTCGGGCGCCTGCGACTCGGCATCGTCGGCGAACTGC
>JALHTE010000004.1 GCA_022865595.1 Steroidobacteraceae bacterium
AACAGCACTTCCGCCTCGGCCTTGCCGCGCGAGAGTTGCACGGCGGTCACCGGCTCGTGAGTCACGGGAAACCCGAGACGGGTCGTGGTACCCGCGCGTTCCAGTGGCAGGTTCGGCGTCCCGTAGCCGGCGGCCGAACCCAGCGGGTTTTTCAGGATCCGGCGATACGCATGGCGCAGTCCATCAGCGTCATCCTGGATCTCGGCGGCGAATCCGCCAGCCCATAGCGCCACCGAACTCGGCATGGCCTGCTGCATGTGGGTGTATCCCGGAAGTGGGATGTCGCCTTGCTCCGCTGCGAGCGACTCGAGCGCCGCGACGACTCGGTGCGCGTCTTCGACCAGCGATTCAACTGCGTCGCGCAGGTAGAGCCGCAAGGCCGTGAGTACCTGGTCGTTGCGCGAGCGGCCCGCGTGCAGCCGCGCGCCCGACTCGCCGATGCGCCGGGTGAGCAGGGTCTCGAGCGCCGTCTGTCCATCCTCGAGTTCGAGCGTCACGGTCCACTCGCCCCGCGCGTGCGCCGCGCCGATCGCCGCGAGTCCGTCGCGGATTGCCGCGAGCGACGGTGCATCGAGCAGCCCGCAGTCGTGCAGGGCTTCCGCGTGCGCGATCGACGCCTGCACGTCGTAGGCCACCAGGCGGTTGTCGAGCGTGTGGTCCTCGCCCGCCGTGTAGCGCAGCACCCGCTCGTCGAGCGGGCCGCCCTTATCCCAGAGCCGGATCATCACCCCGCACCCTGCTCGGCCGGGGACAGCGCCCTGGTGTCGGCGACCACCAGCGTGCCGGTGCCCTCGTTGGTGAAGATCTCGGCGAGCAGTGCGTCCGGAGCGGCATACGAGATCACGTGCACCCGTCGAACGCCGCCGCGGATCGCGGTCTCGATCGCGCTCGATTTCGGCAGCATGCCGTCTGCGAGCGCTCCTTCCTCGCGCAACCGCCGCAGGCCCGCCACGTCCGTGTAGGAAATCAGCGACTGAGGGTCATCGAGTCGCTCGAGGATACCCGGTGCGCCGGTGCAGAGGATCAGCTTCTCGGCATCCATCGCGCCACCGATCGCCGCAGCCACCGTGTCGGCATTGATGTTCAACAGGTGGCCCGCGGCGTCGCACGAGAGAGGACTCACCACGGGCAGGAAGCCCGCGTCCAGCAGCCGTGTGATCACCGAGCCATCCACGCTGTCGATGTCGCCGACCATGCCGTAGTCGACCACCTCGCCGTTCGCGAGCGTCACCGGCGCGCGCTTGTGCGCCTTCACGAGCCCCGCATCCACGCCGGAGAGGCCGATCGCGTCGATGCCGAACTCGCGGCACAGGCCGAGCAGGCGCGTATTGATGAGCCCGTTCAGCACCATGCACGCGACATCGATTGCGCCGCCGTCGGTGACGCGACGCCCCTGCACCATGCGCGTCTCGATCCCGAGTTTCTTCGTGAGCGTGTCGAGCTGCGGGCCGCCGCCGTGCACCAGCACCACGCGGATGCCGAGGTGGTGCAGGATCGCGACCTGTTCCATGAAGCTGCGCATGACCGCCCCGTCGCGGAACGCGCCACCGCCGGTCTTGATGACGAAGACCTTGCCCTTGTACATGTGGATGTACGGTGCTGCGCCGCGCAGCGCACGCACGGTCACGGCCTGTTCGCCCTTGTGTCCGATCATTCCGAATACCCCTTGAGCAGCCTGTAGAGCACCGCCATCTGCACCGTCATACGGTTGGCGGCTTCCATGACCACGCGGCTGCGTGGCCCGTCGAGTACCTCGTCCGCGACGGCAACGTTGCGCCGCACGGGCAGGCAATGCATGAAGTGGCAGTCCGGCCGGGCAGGCCCGAACCAGTCGTCACTGACCTGCCATCCGGAGAGCGGTTCGCGCAGCCTTGCCTCGGCCTCCGTATCGCCATAACAGGCGGCCGATCCCCATTCCTTCGCATAGAGCACGCTGGCACCTGCGAGCGCGGTATCGCGGTCGCTCGTTTCGCTGACGGTCCCGCCCGACGTCGCAGCGGCGGCCCGCGCCCTGTTCATTATGGCGTCCGGCAATGCGTAGCCGTCCGGCCGCAGCACCACCACTTCCATGCCGCGTTGCGCGGCCATGTGCACGGTCGCGGCGGGAACCGCGAGCGGCAGTGCGCGCGGGTGGTGAACCCAGGAAAGCACGAACTTGCCGGTGCGCGGTACGTCGAGGTCGTCCATCGTCTTCCAGTCGGCAAGCGCCTGGCAGGGATGGTTGACGGCCGACTCCATGTTCACGAACGGCTTTTCGCACAGCCCCGCCATGGCCAGGAACTGCGTTTCGGCGAGGTCCGCGGCCAGGTCCTTGCCCTCCGCAAAGGAACGGACGCCGAGCGCATCACAGTAAGACGAAAGCACCGGGATCGCTTCGCGGACGTGCTCGGCCGCGCCGCCGTTCATCACTGCACCGAGGCGCGTTTCGAACTGCCAGGTTCCCTGGCCGGGCGTCACCACGAACGAGGTTCCGCCGAGCCGCATCATGCCCGCCTGGAACGAGGCCAGCGTCCGTAGCGACGGGTTCATGAACAGCAGGCCGAGGATCTTTCCGGCGAGCGCGCGCGGCTCCGGGCTCTGCTGCAGGCGACGCGCCAGGCCGACCAGGTCGTCCACCTGGTCCCGGCTGAAATCGGCGAGGTCGAGAAACTGTTTCATTGGATCATGTCGGGCAGGGCCGCAGGCGGCATCAGGCCGGCAGCGAAGCGAGCGCGTCGCGGAGCTGGGCGATGTGCCGCTCCTCGATCACGTAGGGTGCGAGCACGCGCACGACGTGCGGGTCGGCGCTGGTGCCGGTGAGGATGTCGCGCTCGAGCAGTTCGCGCTGCACCTCCTTCGCAGGCCGGCGGGTCCGCAGGCCCGCCAGCAGTCCAGCGCCCTGGACGGACACGACCGGACCCACCACGCAGGTCTCGCGCAGCTGCAGCGATCGCTCCCGCACATTGGCGAGCAGGCCCTCGGACTCGATGATGTCCACGACCGCCTCGATCAGCGCGCATGCCATCGGGCCGCCGCCGAAGGTCGTGCCAAGGTCATCGACCGCCAGGTGCGCAGCGACGTGATCGGCCATCAGCAGCGCGGAGCAGGGGAAACCAGCGCCGAGCGCCTTGGCTGTCGTGATCATGTCCGGTGCGACGCCGTGCATGTTGGCGGCAAACGGGAATCCGGTGCGGCCCATGCCGCACTGGACTTCGTCGAAGATCAGCAGCGCACAGGTTTCGCTGCACTTCTCACGCAGCGCCGTGAGGAACGACGCGCCGAGGTCCACGGCGCCTGCAACTCCCTGCACGGGCTCGACGATCACGGCCGCGGTGTCGGTGCCGACGGCACGCGCGACCGCGTCGTGATCTCCGCGCGGGACGAACTCGACCTCGAACGGTGCCTGCGGAAATCCGTACCACTTGGCAGCCGCGCCCCAGGTGACTGCGCCCGCTGCCGCGGTCCGGCCGTGGAAACTGCCTTCGACGGCCACGACCTTGCGGCGGCCCGTGATTCGCAGCGCAAGCTTCAGCGCGTTCTCGTTCGCTTCCGCCCCGGAATTACCGAAGAACACCGTATTGAGCTCGAGGTCTGCGAATCGCGCGAGTCGCGTCGCGGCGCGTTCACGCACGTCGAGCGGGACCGCGTTGCTCTGGAACAGCAGCGATTTCGCCTGTCCCTCGAGCGCATCGATCCAGCGCGGATGCGAGTAGCCGAGCGCTGCGACGGCATGGCCGCCATACAGGTCGAGGATGCGGCGTCCATCGCGCGTGTGGAGGTGCACCCCCGAGGCGCCCGCAATGTCGAGCGGCCACTGGGCATAGACCTGTGCGAGATGGTCCGCGGGCGGCGTCCACGCCGGACGCGCGTTCGTGGCCGGACTTGCGCACGTCATCGCGTCACGTCCAGCCGGCCGCCGGCATCATGAGCCCCGCGGTCTCTTCAAAGCCGAGCATGCGGTTCATCCACTGCACCGCGCCGCCGGCCGCGCCTTTCGTCAGGTTGTCGATGGCGCAGGTAACGACGACGTTGTGGCCGCGGGCGACACCGGACAGCTCCGCGAAGTTGCTGGCCACCACGTCCTTGATGCGCGGCGGTTCGCCGCCGACGCGCACAAATATTGACTGCTCGTAGTAGTCGCGCAGCGCAGCGACGAGTTCGTGGGTCGTGAGCGGCGCGCGTGCGACCGCCTGGACGGTCACGTAGATGCCGCGGGCAAACGGACCCGAGTGCGGCACGAAATTGAATTCCGCCTCGACACCGGTCGCCGCCAGTGCGAGCGCAGCAATTTCCGGCTCATGGCGGTGCGCGAGTGCGTTGTAAGCGTACATGTCCGCGTGTCGCTGCGGATGGTGCGTCCCCGTGGTCGGCTGGCGACCCGAGCCGGTGCTGCCGGTGACGCCGGTGACGAACACTCGCTGGTCGGCCAACCCCAGCGCGAGCAGGGGAACGCTCGCGAGCAGCACGGCAGTGGCAAAGCAACCGGGATGCGCGACGTGTGGCGTGTGCAGCGCGTTCAGGTGCTCGGGCACCGCGCAGGTGAATTCCGCGATACGCGATGGCGCGCCGTGGGGATGCTTGTATACGGCCTCGTACGCTTCGGCGGACCGGTAGCGGAAGTCGGCCGAAATGTCGACGACGCGAGGGCTCGTGCCAGCCTGTGCCGCCGCGGAAAGCAGCCTGTCGACCAGCGCGGCCGACACGCCGTGCGGTGCGGCGGAGAACACGGCAGTCACCGGGTTGGCCGCGACGTATTCAAGCACCTCGTCGTGCCCGACGAATCGCAGGTGCGGCAGAACCGGTTGCAGGTGGCGGAAGAACTGCGCGACCGGCTCGTCGGGCTGGCTGTCTGACGCGACGGCGGCGATATCGAGGTACGGGTGCGCGGAGACCAGGCGCAGCAGTTCGCCGGCCACGTATCCGGTTCCGCCGAGCACGATTGTCGGAACGCGGGCAGTCATTCTGGCGATGCTCCGGTGGCCCGTGCCGCGAGACCCAGGCTTTCGATGATGTGGTCGCCGAGTACGGCGCCAGAGGTCATCGCGTTCACGGCCCGCACGTTCATCTGCTCCTCAATGATCTTCACTCCGACGGCGTTGTCGGTGGCCGGGCCCGTCACCGCGCAGGGCTCGATCTCGAAGCGCTCGCGCAGCAGCTTCACGCCGCCCCAGGCCGCGACCGGGTCGTTGGCTGAGAGGATCACGGCCGAGAGCGCACGACGGATGTCCGGCGCCGCGAGAATCGCCTCGACACCGTAGGCGCCGAGCAGCCCGTCGCCCAGTTCGAATACCACGACGTCGGGTCGGCCCTGCGTCATTTCCGTCATCATCGTGCGCGTGAGCGCGGGCCCCGAGGCTGCCGTGGTCGTCACGATCCCGAGGTCGGTGAAGATCATGCTGCGGCGCGCGCCCGAGTCTTCCATCGCAAGGATGTCGCGACGCAGCGACACGCCGGTCGCCTTGAATGCGTGCACAGCGAGACCGCGGTGGCGCATGCGGCTCACGATCGCGCATGCGGCCGCGGTCTTGCCGGCCTCCATGCATGTGCCCGCCAGCGCCACGACGGGCACGTCGTGGGTGTCGAGAGTGGCCTGGAGGTCGAGGCGCCTGTGGCCCGCCTTTGCCGGCACGCCGATGCGCTCGCCGAGGAACGGGAACTGCAGTACGCAGCCGATCACGCGGCAGTCGAACGGCTTGCCCTTGTCTGGATTTACCGAGTCGCACACGCCGAGCACGCCGCCGATGTTCAGCACCTGCATCACGTCACCGACCTCGACCTTCTCGGGGATGTGGCCCGAGTAGCCGAACAGCGCCTGCCGGTGGCCGAGCGCGCCGACCATCACGTCGCCGCGCGACATCTTGGCCATGCGTCCGCTGGTGAGTTCGATCTGGTTGTAGGTCGACTTGCTGTTCAGGATCTCCACCACCAGCACGACCCCTTCCTCGCAGGGAATGTCGCTGGTGGCGACACGGATCTCGTGGCTCAGGCCGCAGGCCTGCGCGATCGAGGCGATCTTGTCGACGACGACGGTGCGGGTCTGCCCGGCCATCAGTCCGCTCCCTGCTGCCGTCCTGCGCGGGTGTAGAAGATGCCCGGCAGGGCCAGCATCTTCGAGAATCCGTGCGCCTCAGCCGCGGTCCACTCGCCGGCCGACTCGCCATAGGCGCCCTTCGACGCCTTCATCAGCGAGTACGGCGACGCAACGCCCTCGACAAATACGACGCCGGGCCTGAACAGCAGGTGCACCTCACCGGTCACGCGCTGCTGCGAGGAAATCATGAACGCCTCGATGTCGCGGCACACCGGGTCGAGGTGCTGACCCTCGTGGACCAGGTCTCCATATGGCGCGGCCAGGGTGTCCTTCATGCGCGCCTGTCGCGCGGACAACACCAGTTTCTCTAGTTCGCGGTGCGCGGTGAGCAGCACCTCGGCTGCCGGCGCCTCGAACGCCACGCGGCCCTTGAACCCGATGATGGTGTCGCCAAGGTGAATGCCGCGGCCGACTCCGAACCTGGCGCCGATGGTTTCTGCTCGTTCGATCAGGGTCACGGGGTCAAGTGCCTCGCCGTCGAGAGAGCAGGGGATGCCCGCTTCGAACCCGATCCGGTGCCGTTCGGGCGGCTGCGGGTTGGTGAACGCGTCCCGGGTCATCACCCAGGCCGAATCCGGGATGCATCCGTCCGAGACCAGCGTTTCCTTGCCGCCGATCGTCGTGCCCCACAGGCCGCGGTTCACCGAGTAGGCCGCGCCGAACGGGGGCACGGGGAGCTTGCGCGACTCCAGGTACTCGAGCTGCTCCGGTCGCTTGAATGCGTGGTCGCGCACCGGCGCAAGGATTTCGAGTTCGGGCGCGAGCGTCCGGAGCGCGACCTCGAACCGGACCTGGTCGTTGCCGGCCGCGGTCGAGCCGTGCGCGACCACGTCGGTGCCGAGCTTGCGTGCCCAGTGCGCGACGGTCTGCGCCTGCAGCACGCGCTCCGCGCCGACGCACAGCGGGTAGAGGCCGCCGCGCCGCACGTTGCCCATGACGAGAAAGCGGATCACCTGGTCGAAATACGCGCGTCGCGCGTCGACCAGGTGATGTGCCACGGCGCCCAGCGTCCGCGAGCGGTCCTCGAGCATCGCCGCGGCCGCGGCGTCGATGCCGCCGGTATCGACGGTCAGCGTCACGACCGGGCGCCCGTGGGCTTCAGCGAGCCACGGCACGCAGAACGATGTGTCGAGGCCGCCGGAGAACGCGAGCAGGATGGGCTTTGCGCCCGTGGCTGTCTGGGTCATGGGAGTCTCAGCGTCCGAAAGTGGTACGGAGGTGTTGGTGCAGCCGCCGCTGCGCGCGCGCATCCACCGTGGCAATGAAGATAGTGTCGTCCCCGGCGATGGTACCGACGATTTCCGGCCAATGCGCCTTGTCGATCGCGAGCGCGACGCCCTGCGCGGTCCCGGCAGTGGTCCTGAGCACGGTGAGCGCGCCACCCGCGCCGCGGTAGCCCTTCACGAACGTGCGCACGTCCTCGAAGTGGCTGGGCGTCAGCGCGTCCTCGGAGGCAGGCAGCAGGTAGCGGTCCGCGCCTTTCACGACCCCGATCTCGCGCAGGTCGCGACTGACGCTCGATTGCGTGGCTTCGAAACCTTCACGACGCAGCAGGCGCACGAGTTCCGCCTGCCGGCCGACCGCGGTCTGCCGGAGGATGCGGACGATGGCTTCCCGTCTCATGTTCTGTGCGTCGAGGTGGGTGGCCATGCTGGCGCGGTGCACCGATGAATAAAAACACCGACAATCTGCATAAATATGCAAAGACTGTCAAGCAGCATCGCCCGGTTCAGCGCTCGATCTTGAACTCCACGTCTGCGCTCTGCTCGAGGCCGGCCTCGGCTTTCAGGGCCCAGAGGCGGTTCAGCGTGTAGCGCAGCTTGATCGTATTGATCGCCTCGGCCACCGAGACACCGTAGCTCACGAACAGCTTCGGCGAGAGGAACTTGCCGAGCACCACCTGGGTGCCGCTGGCATTGCTGCCCTCGACCGATACCTCGTCGAGTCCGAGTCGCTTGCCGAAGCCACCGAGCAGCAGGCCGCCTCCGCTCACGGCCAGGCTCTCGGCGGCCTGATTCACGGAGGTCGCTTCGCCCGACTGCAGTGTGTTCAGCGAGCGGCCGGTCAGCAGGTAGGAAAGCGCCTCGGTGCTCGTCATGGCCGGTTCGGAGGTGATGGTCACGTACGGGTTGTCGATGCGGCCGCGCACGTTCACCGTGACCGTGACGTCCACGTCCTTGATCTCACGTTTCGCAACGAGGTCCAGCGTCGGGCGCGAGAGCGGGACGTCATCGTAGGTGAGTACGCCCTTGACGATCTTCACGTAGACGCCGAAGGTCTTGTACTCACCGTCGAGCACTCGGATCGAGCCCGTTCCGTGGGCTTCCTCACCCGGATCCATGGTCACTGTGACTTCACCACCGAGATGCGCCTTGAGCCCATAAGTCTCGACCCTGACGTCGTCGCCGAGCGTCACGGTCACCTTGGCGTGGACACGGCTCGTGACGGACGGTTCTTCTGCAGCCTCGGTGCCCACGATGCGTTCGTCGGGCGAGGTGCCCACGGAGGTGCTCAGGTCGCGGGGAGAAATCTTCGCCATCGGAATCGCAACCTGTCCCGTGACGAAGTAACGCCCGCCATCCGCCTTGATCACCAGGTCGGGCGACGCACGTACGCGGTAGTCCGGCGTATCGGCAACGAGCAGGTCCTTTCCGGTGAGACGCATGCTTCCCGTCATCACGCCATCGGGCCAGCTGAACTGGCCGTCGAGCGATACCGGGCCCGTGCGCGTCGTGGCCTGGCCCTCGAAGGTGACTGTGTCCTCGGCGAACTTTCCGTCCAGGCGGGCCTCCGTGAGCGACAGGTTGGTCCGGTACAGGTCCATGCGGCCGTCGCGAATGTGGAAGTCTCCATCGGCGGTTGGGTCGCCGAGCGTGCCGCCGAGGCGTACGGCTGCCTCCATCAGTCCATCCGCCCGGTCGATTTCCGGAACGATCAGCGGCAGCCCCGTCAGCGCGGCCGACTCGGCGCGGATCTCCCCGGTAAGCGGCGACTGCGACAGCGGCATGTCGGCATGGCGTTCCGCCGACGCGTGACCGGTCAGCCGGGTGTCGGCCGCCATGTCGAGCTGCATCTGGGCGCGCAACATGTCCTCGTCCGCATACAGGTCCAGCCGGCCACCGCCGATTTCGACGGTGTCGGAACGGAATCGGTTGCGGCGGATTTCGAGCGTTGGCTTGTCGATGACCATCGCGAGCCCGCCCACCCAGTCGTGGCCCGGCTGCTGCTCTGCCCATCCGCTGGCCTGCAGCATGCCGTCGAATTCGCGACGTCCGAGCAGGGTCGTGAGCAGGCGCCTGAGCGGCCAGTCCTGGGCGCTGTAGAGCACGCGCCACGTGTTCTCGGCGCGGTGCCACTCACCCTCGGCACACAGGCGAGCATCTCCCGTGACGAGGCACAGTGGCGTCGCCTGAACCAGCTCCGGGCCCAGCTGCAATGCCACGGGCGTGGCGAGGCGTGCGCTGCCATCGGTGAAGTCGAAGGTCGCCTGCTCGAGTGTGCCGGCCCAGGAGCGTTTCTCGACATCTGCGCTTCCCGAGGCCGCCAGCCCCGCCTTGAACCCGGGCACTCGACCTCCCTCGCTGCCGGGTGAGTCCAGCGCGAGCGAAATGATGTGCCTGCTCGCCAGGCCCGATGCCTCGAGGCGCGCGGAGTCGAGCTTGAGGTTGCCGACCACCACGCTGCCTGCCCGGACCAGCACATGCGACTCCTCCCCGTCCGAGAGGTCGAGATCGACGCTGGCGCGTATGGATGCCGCGTCGACGCTCGCCGAATGCAGGCGCCTGGCATCGAGTGTCCCCTGCACCTGCGGCCTCGACAACGTGCCGCGCAGGGTGCCGCTCGACTCGAGCTGTCCCCCACGCGACGGGTGCAGCAGCGCAAGCGACTCGATCTTCGCGTCCCAGCGCAGGTCCATGACCTTGCCGTAGCGTCCGTCGATGTCGACGCGGGAATCGGCGTTTACGATTCGCACGCCCTTGAAGTCGAAATCGCCGTCCGCGTAGGCGACCGTGCCGCTGCCGGTGAGCTTGCGTCCGCGGAGTTCGCCGGAGAGCTTCGACAGGCGCGCCGTCCACGGACCGGCGGCGGAAAAGCCGCGGCCCTCGATCTGGCCGTCGACGTCGATGAGCCCGCCCAGGTCCTCGCGTACGCTCGACAGGTCGAGCCCGCGACCCTGCACGACTGCCTGCCATGCCTGGTCGTCGCCGAACGACAGGCGACCGGACCCGGTGAGCCTGCCGCGCAGGAAGCTGCCGTCGATGCGATTGACCTTGAGCTGGTCGCGATCCAGCTGGCCGGAGGCCGTGAAGTCTGCCGCGGGCAGGCCCAGGCCAACCGCGTCCGCGGCCAGCTCGAACTCGTAGGGCATCTCGCCCTGCAGCCGAATGGATCCTGCCTTGCTCGCGACCGCAGGATCACCGGTCAGCGGCCAGCGCAGCTCAGTCCACTCACCTGCGATTTCGAGCCGTGGCGCGTGTTCAGTAAATTCGATGGTGCCCGAGGTCTCGAGAGATGCCCCGGTTCTCGGTATCCAGGCTCGCATCGACACCACGTCGAGCTTCTCCGCGGCGTAGCGCGCCGATCCGTGCACCCGGATCACCTCGGCACCGGTTGCCGGCGATGTGAGCATGCCATCGACTCCGATGCCGGGGGTGCGCGCGTCCACCGAA
>JALHTE010000390.1 GCA_022865595.1 Steroidobacteraceae bacterium
TCCCGGCAGGTACTGCCGGAACACCGGTTCGAACTGCACGCCCATCCACCAGGCGGCCGCGAGCCCCAGCACCCCGCCGATCACCGTCACCAGCATCGACTCCGCGAGCACCATGCCGAGCACGCCGCCGTTGGAGAAACCGAGAGTCTTCAAGACCCCGATCTCGTTGGTGCGCTCGCGGACCGACTGCGCCATGGTGTTAGCCGTCACGATCAGCATGGTGAAGAACACGGCAGTCACGATTGCGTCGAGGATCTTGCCGATGTTGCCGACCTGGTTCACGAACGACTGCGCCATGGCGCGCTCTGACGAGGTCTTGGTCTCGGCGGGAGAGTTCGCGAACAGCAGGTCGATCTGCTTCGACACTGACTGGGCGCGGTCCGGGTCACGTACCTGGACCAGGTACCAGCCCACCAGTCCCGTGCCGAAGGCCTTGGCCTCCTCGAAGTATTCCTGGTGCATGACGAGGTTGCGCGTGTCGCCGCCCTCCGGCACGTCGAAGATCGCGCGCACCGTGACCGGCCACACATAGCTGCCGTCGTTGTTGCGCCAGATCGACGAATTGAGCGGCACCGCGTCGCCGGGCTTCCAGCCGTACAGGTCCGCGAGCGCGCGGCCGACCATGATCCCGGAGCGATCCGCGAGCCAGGCCTGCTTCTGGTCCTCCGGCACGACCCACTCGGGATACATGCGCAGCAGCGCCTCCGGCTTCACCGGGAAAGCCGGGATCTGGTTGCGCTCGTCCTGGTACCAGGCGCCGAACCAGGTCTGTGGCGTCACCTCGACCACGCCATCGACGCTACGGATGCGGTTTTCGTAGCTCGCCGGCAGCAACTGCGTGAACGACACCTTGTGCATCGTGAGCAGCCGGTCCGCGCCGGCGACGTTGACCCCCGCCTCGAACGCATGGCGCATCGACTGCGCGAGCCCGAACAGCAGGAACGCAATTACGATCGAGGCGATCGTGAAGAACGTGCGCAGCCGCTTGCGGCGCAGGCTCGCGGCGAGCAGTGGAACATACTTGCCGATCACGCGGCGTCTTCCCTGAGCAGTCCCTTGTCGAGGTGTATCGTGCGGTGCGAGCGCTCTGCAGCGTGCGGGTCGTGGGTGACCATGATGATGGTCTTGCCGTATTCGTGATTGAGTGCCTGCAGCAGGTCGAGGATCTCGTCGCCGGACTTGCGATCGAGATCGCCGGTGGGCTCGTCGCAAAGCAGCAGTGTCGGGTCGGTAACGATTGCGCGTGCAATGCCGACACGCTGCTCCTGCCCGCCGGAGAGTTCGCGCGGACGGTGCTTCGCACGGTCCGACAATCCGACCAGCTTCAGGGCTGCCGCAACCCGCCGCGCCCGCTGTTCGCGGTCCAGGTCCTTGAGCAACAGTGGCAACTCGACGTTGCGCTCCGCTGTCAGGACCGGCAGCAGGTTGTACATCTGGAACACGAAGCCGACGTTGTCGGCCCGCCAGCGGGCCAGCGCGGCATCACCAAGGCGATCGACCCGCAGGCCATCGACCTCGAGTTCACCGCCGTTTGGGCGGTCGATGCCGCCGATCAGGTTAAGCAGGGTCGACTTGCCCGAACCCGACGGGCCCATCAGCGCGACGAAGTCGCCCGCCTGTATGTCGAGCGACAGCCCGTCAAGCACACGTACGACCTCGACCCCGCGGCGGTACTCCTTGACGAGGTCGCGGATCCGGACGATCGGGTGGCCCACGCTCAGGTGCCCTCGAGTTCCACCGCCGCGCCATCGCGCAGCCGCCGCGGAGGATCTATCACCACTGACTCTCCGCCCTCGAGGCCCTTGAGCACCAGGTAACCATTCGCGTTCTCCTCGCCCAGTTCGACAGCACGCTTCTCGACCTTGCCGTCGCGCACTACCCAGGTCACGGTCGTCGCGCCTTCACGCGCCACCGCGTTCGCCGGAATCGTCGGACGGCCCGCGGCAGCGTTGCCGGGCGCTTCGAGGAACCGCACCTTGATGCCCATGTCCGGCAGGATTCGCGGGTCGAGTTGGTCGAACGCGATGCGCACCCGCACCGTGGCCTTCTGCCGATCCGCCGTAGGAACGATGCTGATGACGTGGCCCGGGATGGTCCAGTCCGGGTAGGCATCGAGCACGGCCGCTACCGTCTGCCCGTCGCGCACCCGGTTGATGTAGGCCTCGTTCACGTCCACCTCGATCTCGCGCGACTCCATGTCCACGATCGTGGCAATGCCGGTACGCGTGAACCCGCCGCCGGCAGACATCGGAGAGACGGTCTCGCCGGGCAGCGCGTCCTTCGAGATCACGACCCCCGAGAACGGTGCGCGGATCGCCAGGTCATCCATGCCCTGCTGCGCCAGCGCCACTCGGCCCTGCGACACGCGGACCTCAGCCCTGGCCGCCCCGAGCCGGGCCTCCAGCGCAGCGACTTCTGCCGCGGAAGTGTCCAGCACGCTCTGCGAGACGAGCTTGCTCGCGACGAGACTCGTGTTACGTGCCAGCGTGCGGCGCGCGTCGGCGAGCCGCACTTCGATCTCGCCAAGGCTGCTGCGCGCGGCTGCGAGGCCGAGGCTTTCGACGTCGTACTGCGCCCGCGTCGTCGAGGGATCGAGCCGCGCCAGTACCTGGCCGTGCTGCACGCTGGCCCCCTCCTCGAACAGGACCTCGTCGATCCGCCCGGTGACCTTGGAACTCACCGTCGCAAGCCGTCGTGCCACGACGTAACCAGAGGCATTCAACACCGCGCCATCGGACGCGCCGGCGGGCGTCTCGACCACCGCGGTGCGCACCGGCACCGCCGAGCTCAGGATCCTCCACGCGATCAGCGCAGCGATGACCACTGCAACGACGGCAACAATCAACCAGCGCCGGCGCCCGGTACCGGATTCCTGGTAACGCTTCGGGTCCGAATCGCGGTCGAGCCGCAGGCTTTCGAGGGCAGCCTTGTCCAGCGACATGTGATTTTCCGTTGCCTGTAGTGTGACGGGCGGCGCGCCGGCGCTCAGGTCGCTAGAATGCAGCCCAGGGCGCGGGGCCTGGCATGCGCCGCGAAGGCGCGAACATTATCACAGCGATCATTTCATGACCCTTGCGCTGGCGGACATCGGGCTCAATCTGGCGCACGACAGCTTCGACCACGACCGCGACGACGTGGTCGCGTCGGCAGTGGCCGCCGGGGTTCACCACATGGTGATCACTGGCAGCACGCTCGCCAGTACCCGCGCTGCCATCGACCTGGTCCGGACGGCGCCTGCGATGTTCCGCGCAACCGCCGGTATCCACCCACACCACGCCCGCGATTTTCACGACGCCGAACTCGAGGAATTGCGCGGCCTGATGCAGGCTCCCGAGGTCGGTGCCGCCGGGGAATGCGGCCTCGACTACTTCCGGAATTTCTCGCCCCACGCCGACCAGGAGCGCGTGTTCCGGCTGCAGCTCGAACTTGCGACCGAGACAGGCAAGCCTGTGTTCCTGCACCAGCGCGACGCCCACGACGCATTCACGGCGATCCTCGGCGACTACCTGCCGCGCCTCAAGGGCGCGGTGGCCCACTGCTTCACCGGCGACGAGCGGGAACTGCGCGACTACCTGTCGCTTGGGCTGTCCATCGGCATCACCGGCTGGATTTGCGACGAACGCAGGGGGGCACGCCTGCGCGAAGTGGTTCGCCTGATCCCACTCGACCGGCTGATGCTCGAGACCGACGCGCCGTACCTGCTGCCCCGGGACCTCGAGCCGCGGCCGAAGTCCCGGCGCAATGAGCCACGCTACCTGCCACACATCCTCGAAACGGTTGCGGCCTGTCGGGGCGAGACGCCTGCCGCGGTCGCGGAAGCAACCACCCGAAACGCGCTGGCGTTCTTTGCGTTCCCGGCCAGCGGCGTTCCATGATCGCGCTTGTTACATTAAAATAAACCCCTAAACAGCTGATTAGTTGAGCAATATGGATCACCAGAAAGCACGCGCCTTGATCGATTCAGCCTGGGATCAGTCCATCATTCTGGCGCTGCAGGACTACATCCGTATCCCGAACAAGTCGCCGAATTTCGACGCCGACTGGGAGGCCAACGGCCATATGGAGGCGGCCGTCCAGTTGATGCGCGGCTGGTGCGAGGCGAACGCACCCGAAGGCGCGCAGGTTGAAATCCTCAGGCTGCCGGGGAGGACGCCGGTGCTGCTGGTCGACGTACCCGGACAGGTCGATGACTGCGTTCTGATGTACGGGCACCTGGACAAGCAGCCCGAATTCACCGGCTGGTCGAACGGGCTCGAACCCTGGACGCCGGTATTGCGCGACGGAAAGCTTTACGGCCGTGGCGGGGCCGACGATGGCTACGCGGTTTTTGCCTCGCTGACGGCAATCCGGGCCCTGCGCGACCAGGGCATCCCCCACGCCCGCTGCCTGGTATTGATCGAGGCCTGTGAGGAAAGCGGCAGCTTCGATCTCGTGCATTACCTCGACGCACTGGGCGATCGGCTCGGCACCCCCACGCTGGTCGTATGCCTGGATGCCGAGTGCGGCAATTACGAGCAGCTCTGGTGCACGACGTCGCTCAGGGGCAATGTCATCGCAACGCTGAAGGTGGAAGTCCTCACCGAGGGCGTCCACTCCGGAACCGCGAGCGGTATCGTGCCCTCGAGCGTCCGCGTGATCCGCGAACTGCTGGCCCGTGTCGAGGATGCCGGCTCCGGCGCCATCCTCGTCGAGGAACTGAACGTGCCGATCCCGCGGGACCGGCAGGTGCAGGCCCGCGCGGCGGCCGAAGCACTTGGCAGCGCAGTGTTCGAGAAGTTCCCGTTCCCGCCCGGCATGCGCCCGGTGTCGAACGACCCTTACGAATTGCTGCTGAACAACACCTGGCGACCGACTCTCTGCGTGACCGGAGCGGACGGCATTCCCGCCAGCAGCGACGCCGGCAATACGCTGCGCCCCCAGACGACGCTCGTGCTGTCGTTCCGGCTGCCGCCGACCATGGACCCGAAGAAAGCCGCCTCGGCACTCAGTGAGACGCTGATGCGCGACCCACCCTATGGCGCGCGGGTCACGGTAGACATGGAGTCAGCGATGGGTGGCTGGAACGCCCCGACGATCGCGCCGTGGCTCGAGGAATCGATGCACGCGGCCTCGCGGGCGTTCTTTGGACGAGACGCGATGTACATGGGCACCGGCGGCAGCATTCCGTTCATGGGAATGCTCGGCGAGAAGTTCCCGAAGACACAGTTCCTGGTAACTGGCGTGCTCGGCCCCCAGTCGAACGCGCACGGACCGAACGAGTTCCTGCACATTGCGACGGGCAAGCACCTGACCGGCTGCGTGGCGCGTGTGCTCGCTGACCACGCCGCCCGAAATAAATAGGTGCCTAAATAGGTGCCAGGCACCTATTTATTGGAACGCAGGGTTTCTGCCAGGCCGGCGGCTTCGAATAATTAGGTGCCAGGCACCTATTAATTCCTGTTTATCAGCTGGCCAGCGGGTTCGGCTGGGCGAGCTTCTTGATGCGCTCCCAGACCCCGGCGAAGGCAGCCGCGGCGCCTCCGGGGATGCGCTCGACGACCGGGAACTCTTCCTGCAGCGCGTCGAGGCGCAGCACGACATCCGGCCGGCCTTTCGGGAACTCGCCGAGCATCGAGAATACGACGCGCCCTTCGACCGGCACGTCGCCGGCGAGGTGCCTCACCGCCGCCATGCGGTCGTACAGCATCGGCAGCGGATTGGTGAAGGTGAAGTGCCGCTTCGGCCCGAACACCGACCACTGCTCCATCTTCTCGCCCGCAAATATCACGCCGGGAACATCGAACAGCTCGATTACCAGCAACCCCCGTTGCGTGAGCAGCAGGTAATTGACGTGGATCTGCTCGCCGGTGCCGGTCGGCAACAGCACGTTGCGCAGTTCCTCGAACGCCACCGACGAGATCACGTTGTCGATCGCGCGGCGCGCCCTGCGCTGCTGGATCATTTCCCAGGCGAAGTACGCGACGACCGCGATGAGACCGAGTGCGAGCAGCACCCATAGCCAGGCAGGCAGTCCCAGGATCAAATTCATGTCGCCCCCGTGAGCACGTGACGCAGGTCCTCGAGCCGCGGCTCCACTGTCGTCTGCACGGACGGAAGCTCGAGCAGCGCTGCGAGTGCGGGTGGAACAGGTACCGTCGTGCCGATCAACGGCTCGACGATGTCATTGAACTTGGCGGGATGCGCGGTCGCCACCAGCACCCAGCGTTCGGAGTGCCGCCGCGGTTCAAGCCCGCGATAGACGCAGGCGGCCGTGGCCGTGTGCGGGCACCAGGCATGGCCGAACGCTGCGTAGTCGCGCTGGATCGTGGCACGGATCTCGTCGTCGCTGACCGGCCGTGCCGACAGTCGGCCACTGAGGTCCTGCCAGCCGGGAAACAGCCAGCGCAGACGCTCCATGTTGCTTGGATTGCCCACGTCCATTGCAGAGGCGAGCGTGGCAACGCTGGCGCGCGGACGCCACTCGCCCGTCTGCAGGAAGTCCGGGACGGTCGCATTGGCATTGCTCGCCAGCACGATGTCGCCTATCGGCAGTCCGCACTCGCGCGCCCAGACGCAGGCCAGCGCGTTGCCGAGATTGCCGGTGGGAATGATGAAGTTGGGCGGCCGGCCGTCCTGCCGCGACAGCTCGAGGCTCGCCTTGGCGTAGTAAACCATCTGCGGCAGCAGTCGCCCGACATTGATGCTGTTCGCAGACGAGAGCTGCATGCCGGCCGCAAGCGCCGGGTCCACGAAGGCTTCCTTCACCATGCGCTGGCAGTCGTCGAAGGTACCGTTCACAGCCAGTGTCCGGACGTTGCCGCCCCAGCACGCAAGCTGCTTCTCCTGCCGCGCCGAGACCAGCCCGCGCGGATAGAGCACCACGACGTCCACCCATGGCCGGCCATGGAACGCCGACGCCACGGCGCCACCGGTGTCGCCGGAGGTCGCCACCAGTATCGTCAGGCGCCGCGCATCGTTGCGAGGGATGCGCTCCAGCGACGCCGCGAGAAATCTAGCACCGAAGTCCTTGAATGCCGCGGTCGGGCCGTGGAACAGCTCGAGCACGGAGAGCGGGCCCTGCGCGCCGCGCAATTCCACCAGCGGAACCGGAAAATTGAATGCATCGCCGGTAGCCGCGGGCAGAAACCCAGCCATCACGTCGCCTTCCGCAAACGGCCGCAGCATCTGCGACGCAAGGTCCGCCAGCGATGCCGAGCCGGCAAACCCGCTCACGTCCAATGCAGGCAGCGCTTCCGGCACGTACAACCCGCCATCCGGAGCCAGCCCGCGTGCAATGGCCGCTCCAAGGCCGACGGCGTGCGATGCATCACGCGTACTCTGGTATCGCATCAGTCGCCCACGACCCTTGCGCCTTCGCGCCCGATGTCCGAGACCCAGCTGTCGGTCTCGAGGCCGTGCTTGCGGAACGCCGCCACCATCTCGAGGCGCACGTTCTCTGCATCGCCAACCTCGGCCCAGGCGAACACCGTGGGACCGGCGCCTGAGATCGAGCAACCAATCGCGCCGGCGACGAGTGCGCCCTGCTTGACCTCCGCGAACCCAGGGATCAGCACCTGGCGCTGCGGCTCGATCACCACGTCCATCAGCGACTCTCGCATCAACGGCAGGTCCGAGGTGTAGCAACCCGACAGGAAGCCGGCCAGGTTTGCCTGCTGCCAGATGACATCAGACAGTTGCACGGACTGCTTCAGGATCGCCCGCGCCTCGCGCGTCGCAAGCATCATGTGCGGGTGGACGATCACGCAGCGGACGCTCTCGGGCACCGGAATCTGCTTCACGAATGGATTGTCGATTCCGACCGTCAACACCAGGCCGCCGAACAGTGACGGCGCAATGTTGTCGACGTGCACCGATCCGCTGGCAACCGCCTCGCCCTGCATCGCGAACTTGAGCAGCCGTGTCCGGTCGAGCGGTTCTTCCACCAGCGCCGCCGCGGCAACCACCGCAGCCACCGCAGATGCGGCCGATCCGCCCAGCCCGGAACCGAGCGGAATGCCCTTTTCAATCTCGAGTTCAAAGCCGAACGACAGCCCGAGCGATTTCTGCAGCGCAAGCGCCGCCATGCCCGCGGTGTTCTTCTCGGTCTCGAGCGGCAGGTTTTTCACGACGCCGCTGATGGAACGGATCACCACGCCGGGTTCCGCGCGACGCGTGACCCGAACCCGATCGCCGAGCGCGGCTACGGCGTGCCCGAGGATGTCGAATCCGACCGCGACGTTGCCTACGCTCGCCGGAGCGAATGCTGTCGCGCTCGTGCGCGTCGCCATCACAACTTCGCCCCGAGATAGGCGCAGACGCGCAACAGGTCAGCGAACACACCGGCCGCCGTCACCGCCGGGCCCGCGCCCGGACCTTGCACGATCAGCGGGTTCTGGTCGTAGCGCGCCGTCTGGAAGCGCACGATGTTGTCGGTGAGCGCGATGTTGGCGAACGGGTGCGACGTGGCAAGCTCTACCACGCCCACTTCGGCACGACCGTCGACCCCGACCGATCCAACGTAGCGAAGCACGCAACCGCGCCCACGCGCGGCCTCGAGGCGCGCGAGCATCGGCGCGTCGAACTCGGCCAGGCGCTCGACAAACTCCTCAATGCCGCAGCCGGCGAGCTCAGACGGCACAAGGCTCTCGACCTCGACGTCGGAGATCTCGAGCCTGAGCCCCATCTCACGGCCGAGGATGATCAGCTTGCGGGCGACGTCCGTCCCGGAAAGATCGTCGCGCGGATCCGGCTCCGTGTAACCGAGCGACTTCGCCTGCCGCACGACCGAGGAGAACGACTGGGTTCCGTCCCAGGTATTGAACAGGTAGGCCAGCGTCCCGGAGAACATGCCCTCGATGCGGCGGATCTCGTCGCCCGTCTCGCGCAGGTCGCGCAGCGTCTGTATCACCGGAAGCCCGGCGCCGACGGTGGCCTCGTAGAGGTAATGCGAACCGGCCGCGCGACGCGCGTCCCTCAGGCGCTCGTAATATTCGTAGTCCGCGCTGTTCGCCTTCTTGTTCGGCGTAACGATGTGGATGCCCTCGGACAGCCAGTGCGCGTAGTGGCTCGCGACCTCCGCACTCGCGCTGCAGTCGATGATCACTGCGTGCGGAAACTGGTCGGCATGCACGTGGTCGGCGAACCGGTCCAGTTCCACGGGTGCCTCGCCTGCCTTGTACTCCTCGCGCCATCGCGCAAGGTCCACGGCTCCCTGCGTGAGCTTCATGGTCTTCGAGCCCGCAAGGCCCCGCACGCGCAGGTCGATCTTGAAGTCACGCCGCAGCCGCTCGACCTGCGAAGCGATCTGGTCGAGCAGCGCGCCACCCACCAGCCCCGGGCCGATGAGCCCGATCGAGACCGTGTGGGCAGACAGGTAGAAACTCGAGTGAACCGAGCGCAGCGCCCGCGCGCTGCTGCGGCCGTCGATCACCACCGAGATGTTGCGCTCCGATGCGCCCTGGGCGATCGCACGCACGTTGACGCCGGCCGTGCTGAGCGAGCCGAACACCTGTGCGGCGACGCCGTGCGCGCCCGCCATTCCATCGCCCACCACCGCGAGGATGCTGCAGCCGCGATTGACCTCGATGCTCTGGATCTGTCCCTCGCGCAGTTCCGGGTCGAACGCGCGCCGTACCACGCGCTCGGCGCGATCGGCCTCGACCTCCGGCACCGCAAAGCAGATCGAGTGCTCGGAGCTGCCCTGGGAGATCAGGATCACGGAGATCCTCTCCTCGCGCAGCGCACCGAACAGCCGATGCGCCGTACCGGGCACGCCGATCATGCCGGCGCCCTCGAGGTCTATCAGCGCGATCTTCTCGACCGTCGTGATGCCCTTGACCAGCGGGTTGGGCGCCGTGCGGTCCTGGATCACCGTGCCCGCCTTGTCGGGCGCGAACGTGTTCTTGATCCATATCGGGATGCGCTTCTGCACCGCGGGTGCCATCGTCTGCGGGTGGATCACCTTGGCCCCGAAGTACGCGAGCTCCATGGCCTCGTTGTACGACAGCGCCGCGATGACCTGGGCCTCCGGCACCAGGCGTGGATCGGCGCTCAATACGCCGTCGACGTCGGTCCAGATGACGATTTCCCCGGCATCGAGCAGCGAGCCGAAGATCGACGCCGAGAAGTCGCTTCCGTTGCGCCCGAGCGTGGTCTGCAGGCCCTGGGTATCGGTGGCGATGAAGCCGGTCACCACCAGCGTACCGGTGAAATCCGGGGCAACCTGCAGGTTCAGGTTCTCGCGGGACTGGTCCCAGCGAATGGCAGGCCCGAGCGGACCCCACTCGACCAGCAGGACCTTGCGGGCATCGAGCCACTGCACGTGCCCGATCGACTTGCCGCGCACGCGCAGCAGCCTCTCGAACATCCGGGTAGACCAGATCTCGCCGTAGCCGGAAATCAGGTCCCGGAGCGTCGTGGAGGCCGACCGAACCAGCCGTACTGCCTGGAGGATGCCGGCGATGTCATGGCAGTCCTGGTCCAGCAGGACGACGAACTCATCGTAGTTCGTCCCATCGAGCAGTTCGCGGGCGATGCCGACGTGGCGCATCCGGAGGTCCTGGATGCGGTCGTCCAGGGTAGGATCCTGCCGTTCCGCCAGGGACACAAGGGCAAGCAGCGCGTCGGTAACCCCTCGACAGGCCGACAGGACGACCGCCTTGCGCGCCGTCGGATCGTCCTCGATTATCCGGGCTACACGCTGCATGCAGGCAGCGTCAGCGACACTTGACCCGCCGAACTTATGGACCTTCCACGCTTCCACGATTTCTGGCTCCATTCTGGCCGCCCAAAGAGGCGGGCCAACCGATCGCCGACAGGCGACGGGTCAGGCCGGACGTGGTCTGACGGGGGACACCTCGGTTTCGGGGCGAGCCACTGTATCTTCTTGCAGCGCGGCAGGCAAACTAGCGGACGATGAGCGACCTGAGCCAACCTGGCCTGTATGCAGTCGTGCTTGCGGCCGGACCGTCGACCCGTTTCGGCAGCCCGAAAGCACTGATCCAGCTGGCGGGCACGCCCGTGCTGCATTGGGCCGTGTCTAACGCCGCCCGGGCCGGCGGGACATCGGTCGGCGTGGTTCTCGGCTCCGACGCCGGCGCGATCGCGCCCCTGCTCCGGCGCTCAGGGGCGTCCATCGTCGTGAACCGCGGCTGGCGCGAGGGCATGGCCAGTTCCGTGCGTGCGGCGGTAAATGCAGCTCCGCCCGGTTGCGAGGGCCTGCTGCTGACGCTCGTCGACCAGGTGAACGTCACGGCGGACGACTTGAGGCGCCTCACGCATGCCTGGCGGCGCCATCCCGTGCTGATTGCGGCAGCCCTGCATTCGGGCTCCCCGGGGCTCCCGGCGCTGTTTCCCAGCTGGGCCTTCCCTGACCTGCTCGGGCTGCGCGGCGAGAGTGACCCGCGAGTGGTCATACGCCGCCATTCGGACCGGGTAGTGCGCATTTCGATGCCCTCCGCGGCCGTGGACGTAAACACGCCAGAGGACCTGCTCGATATTTCCGTTCGAGGCCCGGATTACGCCGAATCCTGATCGCTCTTGTATAATGGTGAGTGAAACCAGGTGACCGCAATCACGGCTCGAGTGAGAAACACGTCGTGGTTTCGACAATGCGAGGTCATGGACCAGCCCCACCCTGAATACACTGACGCCGTTGCTGTCATTGGAGACACCGCGCATGCGCCAACTCAAGATCCTCTCCGTTGCGACCCTCGTCGGGTCCATGCTTTTTGCAGCGCAGGCCAGCGCCGGCGCCGTGACGGACCTTTATCGAAGTGGGGCGTACGGCTTGCCGTGGAACGCGACCAAGGACGCTATCCAGGCAAAGTACCCGGGCGGCAAGTGGGCTCAGAATGACAAGGGCCAGGAGCAGTATTGCGCCTCGAGCAAGCAGACGCTGCTGAAGCTTCCTGCTCCGCACCAGAGCCGCGAACTGTGCTTCGTGATCGGATCGGACGGCACCCTGGCCAGCGCCACGGCCGTGATGGATGCGTCGCTTCCCTCGCTGCTCGCCATCGTGAATCGCTGCCGAACGACTTTCGGGGACTTCGACGCGGTGGTCCGTGACCAGCAGGCGATCCAGTCGCGCTCCACGGCCATGCTGTGGACGAAGGACAAACAGTACGTGGTCAGGATCGTCAGCGAAAACGACACGGACGGCCGCCCGTTGATGGTGAGCTACACGGTGGCCGACGAGCCGGAGATGTACACGGGCGGGGCCGCAAAGGTCTCCAACATTCCCGGATCCAGGTAGTCACCCCAGGTCCACAGTCCTGCGCGGCCCCACTTGGGGCCGCTTTCGTTTGCGCGACTGGCGCGGCCGGGCAATCCGGGCGATGAGCCTGCCGACATGTTTCCGCCCTGCGCGCCGACTTGCATCCACGCCGATGCCCCGCCAATCTGGGACCCGGTTGCATTGCATCGACACAGCGGGAGCCATCCAATGAACGGCGCACAGTCCCTGATCCAGACACTGGCCGACTGCGGGGTCGAGGTCTGCTTCGGCAACCCGGGCACCTCGGAGATGCATTTCGTCGCCTCGCTGGACTCGACGCCTGAAATGCGGGCGGTGCTGTGTCTCTTCGAGGGCGTCGCCACCGGCGCTGCGGATGGCTACGGGCGCATGGCCGGCAAGCCAGCGGCGGTGCTGCTGCATCTCGGCCCAGGCCTCGCGAACGGTCTCGCGAACCTGCACAACGCCCGCCGCGCTTCCACGCCCATCGTGAACATCGTGGGGGACCACGCTACCTACCACCTCCAGTACGACGCGCCGCTGACCTCCGACATCGTCGGTTTCGCGCGGCCCGTGTCGTCTTGGATCTGCGAGTCCAAGAGCGCACGCGCGGTCGCGGCCGACACGGCGCGGGCGGTGCAGGCAGCCCGCGCGGCGCCGGGAGGCATTGCCACGCTGATCCTGCCCGCCGATACCGCCTGGACCGAGGCAAGTCATGCTGCCCCGCCGCTGCCTGCAATCGGGCCGTCTCCGGCCCCGGTTGCCGCGATCGAAACGGTCGCCGAACTGCTGCGAAACGGCAAGCGCAGCGCGCTGCTGCTGCGCGGGGCTGCCCTGCGCGGCGCGGGGCTCGAGGCCGCCGGCCGCATCGCAGCACGCACCGGCGCGCGGCTGTTGTCGGACACCTTTGCGCCGCATTCCGAACTCGGCGCCGGCCGCGTGCCCGTCGAGCGACTGCCCTACTTCGCCGAACAGATCGTCGACACGCTCGGGAACCTCGAGCAGTTGATCCTGGTCGGCTCGAAGCCACCGGTGTCGTTCTTCGCCTACCCCGGCAAGCGCAGCTGGTGCGCTCCGGACGGTTGCCGTATCGAGCAGCTCGCCCATGAGCACGAAGACGGTGTCCAGGCACTCGAGGCCCTGGACGCCGAAATCGACGGCACGACCGCGGAGGTGACACGCATTCCGCTGATGCTGCCCGAGCTTCCACGTGGCCCATTGAACGCGCTCGCCGTCGCA
>JALHTE010000391.1 GCA_022865595.1 Steroidobacteraceae bacterium
AACGGCATACGGGGCCGGCGCCGCCAGCCGGCCAGCGGTCGGGCGTCGCTAGCGGCCGCGGAACACGGCCTCGCGCCGCTCCACGACCGAACGAACGCCCTCCGCGGCGTCCTCGCTGCGCATCACTTCGGCCATCCCGCGGAACGTGACGTCCACTGCCGCTTCCTCCCCTTCAAGCATGCAGGTACGCGACGAGAGCAGGCTCCCCTGCACGCCGAGCGGTGCCGCCTTTGCGACCCGCGATGCGAGCGCGAGCGCTGCGTCGAACTGTTCGCCCGGCGCACAGAGCTGCTGCACGAGCCCCAGCCGGCAGGCGTCTTCCGCGCCGAGTTCGTCGCCGGTGAGCAGGTAGCGCTGGGCGTTTCCCCAGCCGATTTCCTTTGGCAGGCGCAGCGTCGCACCACCGCAGGCGTAGAAGCCGCGTTTCACCTCGAGCATTGCAAAACGGGTGTCGGTTGCGGCGACCCGCAGATCCGTGTTCAGCAGCAGTTCCCAGCCCCAGGTGTAGCAGCGGCCCTGCACGGCGATCACCAGCGGCTTGGACAGCCGGGGACCGCTCATCGAGAACGGGTCGACCTCCCCCTCCCCGATCGGGAACGGCGATCCTGCCGCGAACGCCTCGGCCCAATCGTTCAGGTCCACGCCCGAGGTAAAGTGCGGACCCTCGGCCCATATCACGCCCACCCAGAGGTCGGGATCGTGCTCGAGACGATGCAATGCGCGCGCAAGCGCATGGAACATGTCGCGGCTCAGTGCATTCATCTTCTGCGGGCGCCGGACGCCAATTACGAGAAGGTGATCCCGTTGTTCGACTTCGATGCTCATCTTGCTGCTCCTCGCGTTGGCTGACCGGCGAATGATGACGCAGAATCCCTGGCTATGAAGATCGACCGATGGCGGGCCCTGGCCGCCCTGGTGCTGTCCATCGCCTCCGGTGCCGGTTCCGCAGCCGCTGAAAAATCGGTGCCAGGCACCGAATATCTCCGCATCACCGCGGTGGCGCCCGGCTACACCGGGCGGGACCCGTCCGACAACCGCTGGTTCGTGTACCTCGAAGGCTACATCGACAACGGCGCAACTGCACGACTCGAGCACATGCTCGGCGAGCAGCAGATTCGCAGCGCTGTCGTGTTTTTCGATTCACCCGGCGGGCATGTGGTCGAGGCGATGGCGCTCGGTCGCGCGATCAGGAAACGGGGCTTCGCAACCAGCGTCGGAGCGCGCGTGACCAATGCCGAAGCGCCACGGGCAGGCCGATGCTACAGCGCATGCCCGATCGCCTACGCGGGCGGTGCGCTCCGATCACTGGGACCGGGCACAGTTCTCGCCATCCACCGCGCCGAGAACATTGTGCCCGTGCCGGACGAGACAGCGTTCCAGAAGGCGGTAACCGGACAGGTGAAGGACTACTTGATCCAGATGGGGATCAGCATCGAACTGCTGGCGATAATGTCCAACGTGCCACACCGTGCGATTCGCGAGCTCGCGCCGGACGAGGCGGTTCGGCTCGGCCTGGTGAACGCCGGCGGTCTGCAACCGCAACCATGACCAGCCCCAGGTCGTCGCGAACCATCGAATGAATCGATCAGATGCCGAGTTGTCGCGAAGCCAGCTCTTTCATGATTTCCTCGGTTCCACCGCCGATCGTCGCGACCTTCACTTCGCGATAGATTCGCTCGCTTGCGGTACCGCGCATGTAACCCATGCCGCCGAGGATCTGCACGGCCTGGTCGGCGCAGAACTGCATGGCCTGCGTGGCGTGGTTCTTCAGCATGCAAACCTCGGCGATCCACTGCGCGTCGGCCTGGCCGGCGTCGGCGCGATCGGCAACGTTCGTGAGCCAGGCCCGTGTCGACTCGATGCGCATGCGCATGTCCACCAGCTTGTGCCGCACGACCTGGTGGTTCACCAGCGAGGCGCCGAAAGTCTTGCGCTCGCGCGCCCAGGCCAGCGCCTCGTCGTAGCAGCACTCCGACATGCCGAGGGCCATCGCCGCCATCGAAAGGCGTTCGCCGTTGAAGTTCGTCATGATGATCCGGAAGCCCTTGCCCTCCTCGCCGACAAGGTTTCCGGCGGGCACCCGCACGCCGTCGAAGTGCAGGTGGGCGGTGTCGGAGCAGAGCCAGCCCATCTTCCTGAGCGGCGCGCGTGAAAGACCTGGCGCATCCCCGGGAATTACCAGCATCGAGATGCCGCTGGCGCCCTTGTTGTCCGGGTCGGTGCGCACGGCCGCTGTAATCCAGTCGGCTCGCATGCCAGAGGTGATGAACACCTTCTCGCCGTCCACCACGTAATCACCGCCCTCGCGCCGGGCCGTGGTCCTGAGCCGCGACACATCGGATCCGCAGCCCGGCTCGGTGATGCCGAGCGCCGAGACCTTCGAGCCGGCGAGCACGTCCGGAATCACGCGCCGCTTCAATTCGTCGCTTCCGTGGTTCAGGATCGGCGGCAAGCCGATCGAGTGGCTGAACGCCCCGGCCATGACGCCACCGCTGCCGGTGTAGCGCGACAGCGTGCGGGACAACGCCACCCTGACTGCCCACGGCGCCGGTGTGCCGCCAAGTTCCTCCGGATATCCAAGCCCCAACCAGCCCATGTCGGCGAGCTTGCGGTAAAGGCCGCGCGGGAACTCACCCGCCTCCTCCCTGGCCTCGAGGTGCGGGCAGATCTCTGCCTGGGCAAAGCGCTTCGCCGTGTCCTCGATCACAGCCAGGTCGGCAGTATCAAATACGGTCATCGTGATTCCGTCAGCATGGGTTCGCTCCTGATCTCCACAGGCATCCGCGCGATGGCCTCGAATCGGCCCTGCTGTCACCACGATGAAACGTGGTCGTGGGATGATAGGCGGTCAGCTTAGGACAGTCGGGGCTCCGGTGGGCAAAGAAGTGCATTCCAGCCAGAAGACATTCCAGCGCGAAGCCTGGTTCGACCGCGACCTGAGCTGGCTCGAATTCAATCGTCGCGTACTCAGCGAGGCGATGGACGACCGCACGCCGCTGCTCGAGCGCCTTAAGTTCCTCGGCATATTCACCACCAACCTCGACGAGTTCTTCATGAAACGCGTCGGGGCGATGCGCACGCGCGCCTATGCGAGCGGCAGCCAGGCATACGTCGAGGCGTTCAACACCCACATGGTGACCTTGCGCGGCACCCTGTTCCCGATGCTGCTGGAGCAGGCTGACTGTTTTGCGGCGCTTCGACCGCTGCTGGCCGCACATGGCATCCGGCTCGCTGACTGGGACGACCTGACCGATTCGCAGCAGCGCGAGGCGTCGGACTACTTCGACACCCACGTGTCGCCGGCGCTAACGCCACTCAGCCTTGATCCGACCCATCCTTTCCCGTTCATGTCGAACCTGTCCCTGTCCTGGGGGTTCGTGCTGCGCGACCCGGTGTCGGACGAGCGTATCAGCGTGCGCGTGAAGGTTCCGCCAACGATCCTGCAGTGGCTCCTGCTGCGCAAGGACGTGCCGGCCGGCGAGCAGTGCTACGTGTCCCTGCAGGACCTGGTGCTACGCAACGCACACAAGCTGTTTCCGGGCGTAACGATCGAGGAAGCCACCTTGTTCCGCGTCTCGCGCAACGCGGACATCGCGATCGAAGAGGACAGTGACAACAGCATTCGTGAACTGATCGAGGAACAGGTGCGCCAGCGCAGGTTCCAGCCGGTCGTTCGTCTAGAGTTCCGGGGTACCCCGCAAGCCGAGATCCGCGCCGGCCTGGTCGATCGCTTCGAACTGCGCGACAGCGACGTTTACGAACTGCCGGGACTGCTCGATTACACGGCCCTGTTCCAGCTTGCCTCGCTGCCGGTGCCCGAGCTGCGCGACACGACCTGGACGCCGATGATTCCGATCGCGCAGGATCCGGACGCCGACCTGTTTGCGGCTATTCGCGCCGGGGATGTCCTGGTCCATCACCCCTACGAGAGCTTCGACGCCACGGTCGAGCGCTTCATTCGCGATGCCGCGGATGACCTCAACACGACCACGATCAAGATGACGGTGTACCGGCTCGGTGACGACACACCATTCGTACGCTCGCTGATCAAGGCCGCGGAAAACGGCAAGCAGGTGGCCTGCCTGGTCGAGCTGACCGCCCGCTTCGACGAAGAGCGCAACCTGCACTGGGCCAACGAGCTTCAGAAGGCCGGCGACCACGTGATCTACGGCATGCGCGGACTCAAGACCCACACCAAGCTCGCCCTGGTCGTGCGCCGCGAGGGCGACGGCCTGCGAAGCTATGCGCACATCGGTACCGGCAACTACCACGTCAAGACGGCGCGCATGTACACCGACTTCGGCCTGTTCACCTGCGACCCGGCGATCACGCGCGACGTCGTCACGCTGTTTCACCATCTCACCGGGTATTCGCGAGACCCGGTTTTCGAGCGCCTGCTGGTGGCGCCGATCAACATGCGTGAGCGCTTCATTGAGCTCATCGAGCGCGAGGCGACCAATGCGCGGGAGGGCAGGCCGGCGCGTATCGTCGCGAAGATCAACCAGCTCGAGGACCTGCCGGTCTGCGAGGCCCTGTCGCGGGCGTCGCAGGCCGGTGTCCCGGTCGACCTGGTCATCCGGGGGTTCTGCTGCCTGAGGCCCGGAATCAAGGGGTGGACCGAGAACATCCGCGTGCGGTCGATCGTGGGACGCTTCCTCGAGCATGCCCGCGTGTTCCACTTTGCGAACGGGCAGTCCGACCCGCTCGGCGGTGAATTCTTCATTGGCTCCGCCGACTGGATGGACCGTAACCTCTCGCGCCGCGTCGAGGCCGTGACGCCGGTCGATGCACGCCACCTGAGGGAGCGACTGTGGGAAACGCTGCAGGTGCAGTTGCAGGATCAGCGGAACGCGTGGGAAATGCAGCCCGATGGCACCTACCTCAGGCCTGCTCCAGACGCGGATGCGTCAGACATCGCGCGCGACGGCACGCATGTAACGCTCATGAAACGAACACGATCGCGCCTGAACCGCTGAGGAAGGTATTTCTACGCACGCTTGGACCGCAGGTCCGTGGGATAAAATTGCCTCCGGTCTGACCACCGAGCTCGCGAGGCAGTACATGACATCGGCAGACAGGCAGCGCAAGGCCACCGGCCCCCATCGTGCGGTGGTCGACAACCTGGCGCGTGAACTTGGCCTGCCGGTCGAGGAGGTCGAGAAGGTCTACCTCTCGGAAATGGCGCGAATCGAATCCGGCGCCCGGATAAAGACCTTCCTGACCGTACTGACGGTCGGCAGCGTGCGCAGCCGCCTGCACCGCGACGGACATACTGGTCACTGAGCGGCTGCAACTCCGAGACCGCCAATCGGCAATCTGGATGGTGCGCGAGCCGGTCGAGGCTCGGGGCGCTCGCCGTCATTCCACCATTTACTCGCCGCCTCCGCGCCGCTATGGTCCGAGCGGCGACTTCCACCATCCACCGCGAGCTGACATGCCCCGTGCACCCGGAGTCCTGGCCGCCGTAGACCTCGGCTCCAACAGCTTCCACATGGTGGTCGCGCGGCGGTCGAACGGGCAGGTCGTGATCATCGATCGACTGAGGGAGATGGTGCGACTCGGCGGCGGCGTCGATGACGAGGGCCGGCTGGACCGGGCCACGGCGGCGCGCGCCATTGCGTGCCTGGAACGCTTCGGGCACCGCCTCGTCGACATGCGTGCCGACTGCGTTCGCGTGGTCGGCACAAGCGCTCTGCGACGGACGCGCAGGAAACAGGCTTTCCTCGAGCGTGCAGGCTCGGCGATCGGCCACCCGATCGAGGTGATTTCCGGTCGCGAGGAGGCGCGCCTGATCTATTCCGGTGTGGTCCACACGCTGCCCCGCCTCGATGGTCGTCGCCTGGTCATCGACATCGGCGGCGGAAGCACGGAACTGATCATCGGCAAGGACAAGGAACCTCAGCAGCTCGAGAGCCTGAACATGGGCTGCGTGCTGATGAGCAACGAGTTCTTCTCTAACGGCAGGCTCACATACAAGCGCTTCGAGAAAGCGCGACTGGCCGCGCGGCAGGAGCTCGAACCGATACAGCGGGCGTTCCGCTCGCGGGGCTGGGACTCGGTCGCCGGCAGTTCCGGGACAGTGCGCGCGATATTCGATGCACACAGGGAAATCTACCCACGGTGTGCCACGATCACGCGCAACGGCCTGGAAGAACTGATCGAGGTCCTGGTGAGCGCTGGCAATACCCAGGCCATCCCGCTGGACTCGCTGTCAGACGAACGGCGTGAGGTCTTTGCCGGCGGTCTCGCGGTACTGGCCGAAATCTTTGCGCGGCTCGGTATCCGCGAAATGCGAGTCGCGGATGGGGCAATGCGCGAGGGCGTGCTCTACGACCTCATGGGGCGCTTCACTTCAGTCGATTCCCGCCAGCGGACGGTCCGCTCGATGCAGAAGCGCTACCAGGTCGACCTGGCGCAGGCCGCGCGCGTGGAGAAGACGGCGGTGGAAATGCTGCGGCAGGTCGGCAAGGCATGGCAGCTCAAGGACCCGCTGGCCGAACAGGCACTACGCTGGGCCGCGAGACTGCACGAGATCGGTCTTGACGTGGCCCACAGCGGCTATCACAGGCACGGCGCCTACCTGCTCGAGAACGCCGACATGCCCGGTTTCTCGCGCGAGGAGCAGATGCTGCTGGCATGGCTGGTACGGTCGCACCGTCGCAAGCTCGTGCTGGTCGGACTCGAGGACCTGATCCCGCCGTGGGACCGGCTCGGCGTTCGACTGTTGCTGATATTGCGACTATCAGTGCTGCTGCACCGCAATCGTTCCGAGGATGGACTCCCCGCATTCCGGGTGTCGCCCCGCGGACGGGGCATGCAGATACGCTTCCGCTTGCGTTCACTGCGCAACCATCCGCTCACGGCTGCCGACCTGCAGCAGGAAGCCGAGTACCTCCGGACGGAAGGTATACCGCTGCGAATCGTGACCGCGCGGTAGGCGCGGCCGCAATCGGGTCCATCGCACGCGTCCGGGCCGCATGCTTGCGGCTCAGCCGAGTTTCGTGTGACCTGTCGCCTCAAGCATGCGCTTGGCCTGCCGCGCTTCGAAGATCTTGATAGCGTTGTAGGTGGCCCAGCCGATCAGCGCCGAGCCGACCATGAAAATCCCGTAGGCCACCGGCCACCGGATGCCGAGGTCACCGGACATCATCGTGTATTCCGACATGCCGCCGATGCCGGCGATGATATTGATCGGGACGAAAATGATGCTGATGGTCGTCAGCTTCGAGACGCGCTTGTTCTGGTTGATGTTGATGAAGCCGACCGTGGCGTCCATCAGGAAGTTGATCTTTCCGAACAGGTACGTGGTGTGCCCGTTCAGCGACTCGATGTCGCGCACGATCTGCCGGGCTTCCTCGAACTGCTGCGAGGACAGGAATTTTCCACGCATCAGGAACGACAGCGCACGCCTCGTGTCGAGCGCGTTCTGGCGTATGCGGCCGTTCAGGTCCTCGGTGCGGGCGATCTCGGAGAGAATCTGGGCCGCCGCGTCGTCTGACACCTGCGGGTTCAGCACGCGCTTGCCTACGTGCTCGAACTCGGCATAGACCTCTTCCAGCACGTCTGCCGAGTACTCCACGTCGGCCGCATACAGGTCGAGCAGCACGTCCTTGCCTTCAGTCACGTAGCCCGGTTGCGTGCGCGCGCGCAGTCGCTGCAGGCGGAACACCGGCAATTCTTCCTTGCGTACCGAGAACAGGATGTCCTTGTGCAGGATGAATGCCACTGCGACGTTCTGGGTGCCGTCATCGGTGTCGAGCAGGAAATCCGAGTGAAGGTGGATCTCGCCGTTGTCCTCGACATAGAAGCGGGCGCTGGCCTCGAGGTCGGTGAGGCTGTCGGGATCGGGCAATGCGAGACCGAAATATGCGCCGACCCAGTAGCGCATCTCCGCCGATGGCGCCACGAGGTCCACCCAGATCGGCTTGACGTTGGCAAGGTCCGACCTCCTCGAGACTTTCACCTGCCGGAGCCGGCCGTCATGCAGCTCAAAAGCGTTGAGCGCGATCTTCTCGCTCTGGTGCGTCGAGGCATTGAGCAGTTCCTCGCGCACCTCGTCGGCCAGCAGCAGCAGGATGCCATCGAGGCGATCCACCTTTATCTGCTCCCAGGCGAGCAGCCGGTCCTCCTCGGAGAGCGCCTCGAGGATGCGTGCAGCGTCCACCGCGTCCAGCCCGTTCAGCAACTGGCCCAGTTCGCCGAGGTGCTGCCGGTGCACGAGCGTCTCGACCAGCTCGTGCTTGGGCATTTCCTGGCGATTGACCAGGTTTTCGACCAGGCGGTGGCGCGACAGCAGGCGCTGCGCCTCGTTGAGGCGCTCCGTCAGTCGGTCGAAATCAGAATCGGAGTGTGGCTCCACGGTTCCTGGTCCCCGGGGCTGGTTGGCTGGCCGCGAGCATAGCCGAAGACAGGGGGGTCTCGCCCCCTCCGGATCGCCGCTATCAGGGCTGCTGGTCGGGCGGCGTCGGCCACTGGCGCGCGAGCCGGTCGTCGACCTCTCCGATGCAGGCGGAGAGAGTATTCGTCGCAGCCGCAATCTCCCCGTGCAGGCGTTCGGCACCAGCCTGCTGGGCCTGCCGCAGCGACGCAAGCTGCTGGTCCAGGTAGGTTCGAAGCTCGGTGAAACGCGATGCCTCGGCCTGGTCTGCGAGCTCGCGCTGGCGGCGCAGCTCCTCGGCCTGCTTTCGACCATCGGACAGTGCATTGATCTGCACCTTCAATGCATAGAAAAGCAGCACCGCCGCAAGTGCCGCCGTGAAGCCGAGCATTACGAGTCCGAGAGGCGCATCGACGCTGGTGACCACCAGCGACAGGTGCGTGGGCGTGATGAAGGTGCTCCAGTTGACCACGGTGAACAGGGCCAGCAATCCGCTGACAACCAGAACCAGGATCGTACGAATGCTCATGACGGTCTCCTCGGCGGCCCGCCTCCATCGTAGACCACCCCAGGCGACGGGTCATCGTGGGAAGTTGGCCGGATTGCGCCAGCCACCTCGCATGAGGGTCTCGACAGCGCCGCGCGTGGGTGCCACCCCGTGATATCGTAAATTTCGACCATACGGCCTGCTCGATCGCCCGGAGCTCGGCCGCTTTTCTCCTGACCGTGCGGAGCGGTCCGTGGGGCGCAACTGGGTGGGCCAGATATGCAATGGTATGAGTCGCTTCCCGACTGGTTTACGCAGCCGTTCATTACGATCGGCCACACGCCGATCAGCTTTGCGTGGCTGGTGCAGATTGCGGGGATCATCGTGCTGGCGTGGTGGGTCGCGAAGAAGGTCGAACACGGCCTGCAGCACGTCGCCGACCGCATGGTCGACAAGAACGATCCCGGTTCCAGTGCTGGAGCCTATGCATTCAGTCGCGTGGCCCGTTACTTCGTCTGGGTCTTCGCCACGATCATCGGGCTGTCGTGGCTTGGCTTCGACCTTACAAACCTGGCAATCCTGGGCGGCGCAATCGGCGTCGGCCTCGGTATCGGCCTGCAGGGTTTTTTCGGCAACCTGTTTGCCGGGGTCGTGATTCTCTTCGAACGCTCGGTGAAGGTCGGCGATTTCGTGGACCTGCAGTCCGGCGTGATGGGCCGCGTCAGCGAAATCAGCATGCGCTACACGCGCATCACCACAAACGATTCCGTAGACATGTTCGTGCCGAATTCCGAGCTCACCGGCGGCCGGGTCATCAACTGGAGCTACGGCAACCACATTCGCCGGATTCACGTGCCATTCGGCGTCGCCTACGGCTCAGACAAGGAGCTGGTCCGTGAAGCGGGCATTGCGGCTGCGAGAAGCGTGGACGGGACGATATTCGATGCGGGGCGGATCCCTGAGGTCTGGCTGGCTGGCTTTGGCGACAGCAGCCTGGATTTCGAACTGGTCGTCTGGGTATCGCGCGAACTGCTGCTGTCGCCGAGCAGGACCCAGGCGAAATACCTCTGGGCGCTGGAAACGGAGCTGGCCGAACGTGGACTCCAGATCCCGTTCCCGCAGCGCGACATCCACCTGAAGACCGGGGCACTGCGGATCGATGGCCCGGGCGCGCCGGGATCCATCCGCGTCCAGGAAGACTGATCGCGAACTGCCTCGCAGGCCACGATTTCTTCGAGTTCGGCGACTGGGTGGGTCGCTGACTGCTGCACCGCAGGATTGATCCGGGCAACTGACAGGCGTAGTTAAGAGCCAGTACGCACCGTCGAGCGGTCTGCCGGGCGCCCGGAGTGTGCGATTGCGGCTCTCACGCGACAGGCGGCGAGCGCACTGGGCGGGGAGAGAAGAATGTCGACTGAAACCCACTATGTCTGCGACCTCGACAGCATGGACTGGTCGGTGGCACAGGACTTCGAGGCCAACTTCCGCTGGGAGTACGACGACGGCCGCGACTCGCTGCTGAATCTGTATCGGAAGGGCAAGCGGCAGCAGTGGGATTCCGACTATCGCATCGACTGGTCGCAGGACATCGACCCGGAGAACCCGGCCGGCCTGCCCGACGAGATGATCTCGATCTACGGCTCGCCGACCTGGAACCGGATGAACGCCAGGGAGCGCACCCGCCTCCGGCACCACCTGCAGGCATGGCAGATGTCGCAGTTCCTGCACGGTGAGCAGGGCGCGCTGGTGTGTGCCGCGAAGATCGTGCAGCAGGTTCCGCACATCGACGCCAAGTTCTACGGCGCGACGCAGGTGATGGACGAGGCACGCCACGTCGAGGCGTTTTCGCGACTGCTGCACGAGAAATACGAGCTGGTCTACCCGATCAATCCTTACCTGAAGAGCCTGATCGACGACACGCTGCGCGACTCGCGCTGGGACGTGACCTACCTCGGCATGCAGGTGTTGGTCGAGGGAGTGGCGCTTGCCGCGTTCGGCCTGATCCGGGACTACGCGGGCAATCCGCTGGCGAAATCCGTCACCGCATACGTGATGCAGGACGAGGCGCGGCACGTCGCCTTTGGCCGCCTCGCCTTGCGCGACTATTATCCGCAGCTCACGGCGAAAGAGCGGGATGAGCGAGAGGAATTCGTCGTCGAGGGCTGCTACCTGCTGCGTGACCGGTTCCTCGGCGACGAGGTCTGGGAGCAGTTGGGCCTGCCGATGGCCGAGTGCAAGGAGTGGGTGGACCGCTCGGAGCTGATGCGCGTGTACCGCACCAGCCTATTTGCGCGCATCGTGCCCACGATAAAGGACATCGGCTTGTGGGGGCCGCGCGTCCGCAAGGCCTATGCGGACATGGGCATCCTCGGTTTCGCCGAGGGCGACGTCGAGGGAATGGGATTGCGGGACGAGGAAATCGCGCGTGACCTCGATTCAAGACTAAAAAACATCGAGGATACCGCGGCAGCGGCCTCGGCTTGATTGATCAGGGCGTAGAGCTGGTCAGCGTCGAAAACGGGCCGATCACGCTCAAGGTCGCGGTCGCCGGACTGGGCCCGCTGATCCTGTGCGTGCACGGCTGGCCCGAGCTCGCGTATTCGTGGCGACACCAGGTCGAGCATTTCGCAGCGCGTGGCTACCGGGTCGCGGCGCTGGACGTCCGCGGATACGGTGGCAGCAGCAAGCCGCGCGAGGTCGCAGACTACACACTTCGCGAATTGACGTCGGATGTAGCGGCAGTCATCGATGCGTTGGGCGACGGCAAGGCAGTCGTCTTCGGTCACGACTGGGGTGCGCCCATCAGCTGGACGACGGCCCTGCTTTACCCTGGCAAGGTCTCGGCAGTGGCGCTGCTCAGCGTCCCGTACGTCCCGTTGGGCGGGATGTCGTTCATCGACATGATGCAGGCCCTGTACAAGGACCGCTTCTTCTACCAGCTTTACTTCCAGGACGAAGGCGCTGCCGAAGCCGAGATGGAGGCCGACCTGCGATCGTCGCTGCGCAAGGTCTATTTTGCATGGTCGGGCTCCGCGCCCGCCGGCATGTGGGCGGCGCGCAAGCCGCCGGATGCCAGGTTGCTCGACGGGTTGACCGACCCACAACAGTTCCCGGCGTGGATGACCGGGCACGACCTCGACGTCTACGTGGAAGCATTCCGTGCGGGCGGTTTTCGAGGACCACTCAATCGCTACCGGGCGCAGGACATCGATTACGCAGAATCGAAGGAATTGATCGGCAAGTCGCTGGCGCAGCCGTCCTGCTTCATCGGCGGTGAACGAGACATGGCGCGTGCATTGATCCCGGGCATGGACCTGTATGCGGATCCCGGCGTCGGCTGCGCCGACTTCCGGGGCTCGACGATATTGCCGGGGATCGGGCACTGGGTTCAGCAGGAGGCGCCGGACGAGACCAATGCGGCGCTGGAGAGGTTTCTGGCGACCCTGTAGCGACCGCCGGGTCCGACCGCCCCGGGCTCACCAGCCGCCGAGTACACCCTGCTCGTAGACGGTCAGCAGGTTGCTCCACACGAGCAGCACGAGTCCTACCGCAAGGTGAACCCTGCGACGCCTGCTGAACAGGCCGATCGTCGCGCCCGCCAGGACGGCGGCCCAGTACGAGAGATACGACGAACGGGCACCCCATTCCAGGCCCTTCATGAACGTGTCGAGCAGGTCGATCGCGCTCAGCAGCAGCACCCCACCGAAGAACCACGGTCGGATGGAAAGAAAGTACTGCCAGGAATCGTCCACGACCACGAGGTGATGCGGCACCAGGATCACGGTGACCAGGAACAATGTCACTGCGTAGAGCACGAGGAAGCCGAACAGCAGGAATCCGAATTGCGGCTCCAGCTGGCTCCACTTGAACTCGAACCACCAGAACTGCGCCAGCCACGTGAACATGAAGCAGATCCAGACCAGGTAGTTCAGCTCCAGGCGTAGTGGTCGCCCATGCCCCTGAAGTCGATGAACCGCGCTTCCAAGGCTCGCCAGGATGTGCGTAATGCCGAGGCCGACGATGATCGAGACCAGCACCATCGCGTATTCGAATGAGCCCATCGATCGCCTCCGCGGTAAAGTATCGGGAATCGCCCGAGCTTTCCGGATGTCGACACATGATCGCGACCGCTGACACGACAGGCGCGCCCAAGCCCAGCCTGCGTGGCGTCCTGCACCAGTGGGCCGCAGTGTACGCGCTCGGTGCCGGCGCGACGCTGGTGGTGCGAGCGCCCTCGACGCAAGCGCGAATCGCGGCCGCAGTCTACGCAGCCAGCTTGGTGCTGCTGCTCACGATCAGCGCCGTCTATCACCGGCTCCAGTGGACACTGCCCGCACGCACCTGGCTGCGGCGCGCGGACCACGCGTCGATTTTCCTGCTGATCGGCGGCTCATACACGCCGATCGCGATGCTCGCGCTCGGCGGCGACACCGGGCGCCACCTGCTGCTCGCGATCTGGTGCGGTGTGGCGCTCGGGGTGATGGTATCGATGCTCTGGCCGAAAGCGCCGAAGTGGGTCACCGCGGGAATCGCGGTCGCGGTCGGGTGGACGCTGGTCCCGTATTTCGGCGCGGTCGGGAGGGCGCTCAGCACCAGCGAGATCTGGTTGATCGCGCTTGGCGGCGCCGCCTACACGGTCGGCGCACTGGTGTACGCGATAAAGCGTCCAAACCCGTGGCCACGCACCTTTGGCTATCACGAGATCTTCCACGCGCTGACGCTTGTCGGCGCGGGGCTGCACTTCGCGGCGCTGGCGCTGATCGTGCTCGCCGCAGCGTCGTGCAATTGACCGGAACGTCGGCAGCCGGTCGACGCCGGCCGCCGACACGAGACCTGTATCAGGCGGCCCTTGCCGTCACCGCTTCCCAGTCGACCAGCTTCCAGAACGCCTCGACGTAGCTCGGCCGGGCATTCCGGTAGTCGATGTAGTACGCATGCTCCCACACGTCGCAGGTCAGCAGCGGCTTGTCTTTCGTGGTGAGCGGAGTGGCCGCATTCGAGGTCGAGACCAGCGCGAGCCCGCCGCCCTCCTTCTGCACCAGCCACGCCCATCCTGATCCGAATGTACCTACGGCGGTCTTGGTGAATTCATCGACGAACTGGGCGTAGCTTCCAAACGCGGCCTTGATCTGGTCGGCCAGGCGGCCCTTGGGCTCTCCACCGCCGCGGGGCGACAGCCCCTCCCAGTAGAACGTGTGGTTCCAGACCTGGGCGGCATTGTTGAACACCGGCCCGGACGATGCGCGAACAATGTCCTCGAGGGAGGCTTTCTCGAATTCCGTTCCGAGCACCGTCTTGTTCAGGTTCGTCACGTATGCCTGGTGATGCTTGCCGTAGTGGAAGTCGATGGTTTCGGCCGAGATGTGCGGCGCCAGGGCGTCACGGGCATAGGGCAGCGCAGGTAGAAGGATCGCCATGTATTTCTCCAGTGTGAATTCTCGTAAGCCAGCACGACCGCGACGTCGCGGATTTGCAACGCCGACAGCGGCGGCAGCAGGCTCGTCAATTACGAGCTCGCCTCTGCATTCACGTTACGATTTCTTACCAAGCGGCGCAACCGGCGATTTTGTATAATACGGGACCCAAATCTGGCGGTGGTCGCTCCCGTTGCCTCGCAAGCCGCATACGCGGCGGCGGCTGGCCGGACTCGCCAATGCAGGCCGCGACGCGACCCGCATCAATTCCACGCGTAGCCCGCACGGGAGGTCGTATTTCCGAGTCGCGGTGGAGTCTTTTCCTCGATGTCGACGGCACGCTGCTGGAGATGGCGGCGACGCCGGATGGCGTCCGCGTCGAACCGTCGCTGAATGCACTCCTGGCGAGGGTCAGCTCCAGGTTGCAGGGTGCTCTTGCACTGGTGAGCGGCCGCCCGGTCACCGACCTGGACAGGTTGTTCGCGCCGGAACGCTGGCCGGCCGCAGGCGTACACGGACTGGAGCGACGGGATGCGGCCGGGCACTGGCACGCGCACCCTCCAGTGGATGAGGCCAAGATCGACAAGGCGCGTATGAAGCTGCGCCACTTGTCCGCGAGCCTTCCGGGAACGATCGTCGAGAACAAGGGTCCTTCGGTAGCCCTGCACTATCGGCAGGCACCGCAACACGAGGAGCTCGCGCGTCGCGGAGCTCGTGCCATTGCTCGCGACGTCGGCGACGATTTCCACCTGCTCGAAGGCAGGAAGGTCCTGGAGCTGCGTCCCGATGGCGCCGACAAGGCCGATGCCGTCCGCGCATTCCTCGGCGAACCGCCGTTCGAGCACAGCCGCCCGATCTTCATCGGCGACGACGTCACGGACCAGGCCGCGCTGGCCGAGGTCGAGCGCGCAGGCGGACTGTCGGTGGCGGTGGGTGACCGCGTCCAGGGCATGATGCAGGTCGCGGACCCGCGCGAGGTACGCGCCTTCCTGGAGGGACTCGCCACGACCGGGGCGCCTGCATGATGCGCGTGAGACACGAGAATTACTCGGCATGCCGGCGATGTACACGCGACGGCGGGGGTAACTCTCGATGATGCGCAGCGTGCTTTTCCGATACCTGTTGCCGATCGCAGTGGCCGTCGGCCTGATGGCGTTCGTCGGCGTCCCCTACGTCGACCACGTCCTCGGGGGCTGGTTCCAGACCGACGTTCGAATGCGCGCAAGGCTGGCGATGACCTCCGTCGGCGAGCCACTGGCCGCACTGATGGACCCACGGGATCCTGCGCGCGCACAGGCGTACCTCGAGAGGGTCGCAAGCGACGAGCGCCTGCTGGGCTTCGTGGTCTGCAGGCCGGATGGCGCCACCATCCTGCGAACCAGGCAGGTCCCGGCCAGCGTCGCGTGCCCTGACGGCAGCGCGCTGGAGCCGCATTCGGAATCGCTGCCTCCCCCGCGCGCCGACCGGCTCGCCGTATCGGGCTTCGACCTCACGACCGCATCCGGGCAGAACTACCGTGTGCTAGTCGTGCATGACCTAGGCTATATCGACCGCAGGCAGGCAACGGCGCGGAACTTCATGCTCGCATTCGCGCTGATCGCGGCGGGCGCGCTTGCGCTGGTCTTTGCGTTTGGCATCCGCATGCTGCTGCAGAAGTGGATCCGCCTGCTGGTGGGCGACATCAGCAGCAGGCGATTCCTGGACGACGCGCACTCATCGGACCCGTCGATGCCCGTGCTGATGGAGGTGCGCCAGGCCCTGAGGGATATGGAGAAGAGCCAGCGACTGGAAATCGAGTTCCTGGAAAACTGGTCGCCACAAGCGCTCCAGCAGGTCGTGCGCGAACAGCTCGAAGCCTGCCCGATGATGGTGGTCTCGAACCGCGAGCCCTACATCCACAATCTCGACTCGTCCGGCATGCCGGTGGTTCAGGTTCCGGCAAGCGGCATGGTCACCGCGATCGAGCCGATCATGCGTGCCTGCTCCGGCACCTGGATCGCCCACGGCAGCGGCAGCGCCGATCGACTGGTCGTGGATCATCGCGATCACGTGCGCGTGCCGCCGGACGATCCGAGCTATGACCTGCGACGGGTCTGGCTTTCGTCAGAGGAGGAAGAGGGCTACTACTACGGGTTCTCGAACGAAGGGCTGTGGCCGCTGTGCCATCTTGCCTACGTGCGACCGGCATTCCGCGAGGAAGACTGGAAACACTACGTCGCGGTCAACAAGCGCTTCGCCGACGTGGTCGCCAGCGAAGCCGACGGATCGGAACCCGTGGTGCTGATACAGGACTTCCACTTCGCGCTGCTGCCGAAGCTGATTCGTGATCGTGGAGTCAAGGCCACAATCGCACTGTTCTGGCACATACCCTGGCCGAACGCGGAGACTTTCGGCGTCTGCCCGTGGAAGCGCGAGATCCTGCTGCACATGCTCAGTGCCGATATCCTCGGATTCCACACCCGCTACCACTGCCAGAACTTTCTCGCGACGGTTGATCGCCTCATCGAGTGCCAGATAGACCAGGAGCACATGACGATCACCCACCAGGGGCACGTGTGCCGCGTGAAGCCCTATCCGATTTCGATCGAGTGGCCGCCACGCTGGCTCGCGAACACCCCCCCGCATCAGGAGGCGCGCCTGTCCGTTCGCAGGCGATGGGGCATCGGGGAGAACGTCCGGATCGGCGTCGGCGTCGAACGCTGGGACTTCACCAAGGGAATACTGGAGCGCTTCCAGGCAGTCGAGACGCTGTTCGACAAACACCCGCAATGGCGCGGACGCCTGACATTCCTGCAGGTCGCCGCGCCGTCCCGCAGCAAGCTGCCGGCCTACAAGGCTCTTCAGGATCAGACGCACAGCGAACTCGAGCGGATCAATTCCCGCTTCGGCACGGCTGACTGGAAGCCGATCGTGTTGATCGGCGAACACCAGGAGCCCGCGCAGGTGTTCGAGCTGTATCGGGCGGCGGACTTCTGCCTGGTCAACAGCCTGCACGACGGCATGAACCTGGTCGCCAAGGAATTCGTCGCAGCACGCGACGACGAGGATGGCGTGCTGGTGTTGAGCGCTTTCACCGGCGCCGCGCGCGAACTGGTGGAGGCCCTGATAGTGAACCCGTTCGACGTGTCAGAAACGGCCAATGCGATCGTCGCTGCGCTGGACATGGACCGCGAAGAGCGGCGCAAGCGCATGCAGCTGATGCGCCGAACGGTTTCGGAGGCCAATGTCTACCGGTGGGCCGGCCGACTGCTGCTGGACGTGGCGAGGATCCGCCAGCGGCAGACGTTGACCCACTGGACGGAAGACTCATGATGCCGGCAATAAGCCCGGCGGGGATCGTTCCCCTCTTTACGACTCGAGTCCCTGGCTGTCGAGGTATTCGTCGTAGCTGCCGGTAAAGTCAGTGAAGCTTCCATCGGGCTGCAGCTCGATCATGCGCGTCGCCAGCCCGGCGACGAACTCTCTGTCGTGCGAGACGAAGACCAGCGTGCCCGGGTATTTCTCCAGCCCGATCTGCAGCGACTCGAGGGTTTCCATGTCCATGTGGTTGGTGGGCTCGTCCAGCAGCATGACATTCGGCCGGGTCAGCATCAGCTTGCCGTAGATCATGCGGCCTTTTTCGCCGCCGGAGAGAACCTTCACGGACTTCTTCGTCTCGTCGCCGGAAAACAGCAACCGGCCGAGCGTCGCGCGGACGATCTGCTCGTCGTCCGCCTTGCCGGTCCAGGTCGACATCCAGTTGAAGAGATCCACCTTCGCGTCGAACTCGGCCTGCGGATCCTGAGGCATGTAGCCAGGCTGGGCATTCTCCACCCAGGTGATCCGGCCCGAGGTCGGCTGCAGGTCGCCGGCCAGGCAACGCATCAAAGTCGTCTTGCCGATGCCGTTGGGGCCGATGATCGCGACGCGCTGCTCCGCCTCGATGGTGAAAGACAGGTTGGTGAACACGTCGGCGTCCGCGCCCGGATAGCGGAACGACAAGCCCTCGACCGTGACTGCCGAACGATAGAGCTTTTTCGCCTGCTCGAAACGGATGTAGGGATTCTGCCGCGACGACGGACGGATCTCCTCGATCTTGATCTTCTCGATCTGTCGTTTTCGAGACGTGGCCTGGCGCGCTTTCGAGGCGTTAGCCGAGAAGCGCCGCACGAACTCCTGCAGGTCGGAGATCTGCGCCTTCGCCTTGGCATTGGCGGCCTCGACCCGCTGCCTGGCCTG
>JALHTE010000392.1 GCA_022865595.1 Steroidobacteraceae bacterium
TCCCGGGGACGCCGTGAACCCGTCCCTGGGGGCTCGCGCGCGGCGTCCATGCCGCGCGACGCCCCGGGAGGGTGCTACGGCGCTCACCCGGCTCACTCAGCCGCGGGGTTTGGATGGCGCCGGCGTCGGGTACGGAAGCCCCAGCTGCGCGACCCGGTCCAGGTATCGCTGCCACTTCTCGGCGTGCGTGCGGCCGAGTTCCTGCAGGTAGCCCCAGGTATAGAGCCCGGAGTCGTGGCCGTCGTCGAACACGATGCGCACCGCGTAGTTGCCGACCGGCTCGACCGCCTTGACCCCGACCTCGTGCTTGCCGAGCTGCAGCGTCTCCTGGCCCGGCCCGTGACCGAGCACCTCGGCCGATGGGGAATACACGCGCAGGTACTCGAATGGCAACTCGTGGCGCTCGCCGTCGTCGAAGGCGACTTCGAGCACCCGCGAGCGCGTGCGCAGCTTGATGTCCGTCGGTCGTGGATCGTTCATGGTGCGAATGGCCCTAGAGAATATAGCGCGCGAGATCCTGGTCGCGAGCAAGTTCGCCGACATTCTGGTCGACATATTCGGCGTCAACGACGACGGTCGCGCCGGATCGGTCCGAGGCCTCGAAGGACAACCCTTCGAGCAGCCGTTCCATGATCGTGTGCAGCCGACGCGCGCCGATATTCTCCGTGCGCTGGTTCACGTCGCAGGCCACTTCCGCAAGCCTGCGCACGCCCTCCGGCGTGAACTCGATGCGGACACCCTCGGTCTCGAGCAGGGCGGTGTACTGGCGGCAGAGCGACGCGTCCGGCTCCGTGAGGATGCGCACGAAATCCTCGACGCCGAGCGCATTGAGTTCCACGCGAATCGGCAGTCGTCCCTGCAGTTCCGGGATCAGGTCCGAGGGCTTCGACATGTGGAAGGCCCCGGACGCGATGAAAAGCACGTGGTCCGTCTTCACCATGCCGTACTTGGTGTTTACCGTGCAGCCTTCGACCAGCGGCAGCAGGTCGCGCTGCACGCCCTCGCGAGAGACATCCGCGCCGGAGGTTTCCTGCCGGCGCGCGATCTTGTCGATCTCGTCGATGAACACGATTCCGTTCTGTTCTGCGTTACGCAGTGCCTGGACCTTGAGTTCTTCCTCGTTGACGAGCTTGGCGGCCTCTTCGTCGGTCAGCAGCTTGAAGGCCTCGCGTACCTTCACCTTGCGGGTCCGGGTGCGGTCGCCGCCGAGGTTCGAGAACATGCCCTGCAGCTGCTGCGAAAGCTCTTCCATGCCGGGCGGCGCCATGATCTCGACGCCCACCGGCACCGCGCGCAGCTCGATCTCGATGTCGCGGTCGTCGAGCGCACCCTCGCGCAGCATCTTGCGGAAACGCTGGCGTGTATCGCCATCGTGCTCCGGCTCCGGTTCGTTGCCGAACCCCACGGCCCTTGGTCGCGGCAGCAGCACGTCGAGGACTCGTTCCTCGGCCGCGTCCATGGCGCGGTGCCGTACTTTCTCGACTTCGAATTCGCGTGTCATCTTGACCGCGACGTCCACCAGGTCTTTCACGATCGAATCGACTTCGCGACCGACATAGCCGACTTCGGTGAACTTGGTCGCCTCGACCTTGACGAACGGCGCGCCCGCGAGCCGGGCGAGGCGTCGCGCGATCTCGGTCTTGCCCACGCCCGTGGGCCCGATCATCAGGATGTTCTTCGGCGTGATCTCCGCGCGCAGGCGCTCGTCCACCTGCATGCGCCGCCAGCGGTTCCTGAGCGCGATGGCGACCGCACGCTTGGCGGCGCCCTGCCCGACGATGTGCTTGTCGAGTTCCTGGACGATTTCACGTGGTGTCATGGAGGACATGGGCGTTAGCGGTCGCGTTGGATGGCGGGGATCGGCTCGAACTAGGCGCCGGATGCTTCGCCGAGCGTTTCTATCGTGAAGCTGCGGTTGGTGTAGATGCAGATGTCCGCCGCAATGCCGAGCGCCTTCTCGACGATTGTTCGTGCGTCGAGACTGGTGTTGGTGAGCAGCGCGATCGCGGCCGCGTGCGCGAACGGTCCGCCCGAACCGACGGCCATCAGGGCATGCTCAGGCTCGATCACGTCGCCGTTGCCCGAGATCACGAAAGAATGTTGTGAGTCTGCCACGCACAGCAATGCCTCGAGACGCCGCAGGCTGCGGTCGCTGCGCCAGTCTTTGGCGAGTTCTATCGCGGCGCGGGTCAGGTTTCCGTACTGCTGCAGCTTGCCTTCGAAGCGTTCGAACAGCGTGAATGCGTCGGCGGTGCCGCCCGCGAA
>JALHTE010000045.1 GCA_022865595.1 Steroidobacteraceae bacterium
GTGATGCCGAAGATGTCGGAGGTAGTGATGAACTCCGCTTACCGTATGTTCCCCGACTCCGCGGCGGCCGAAGGCAAGAAGGACGGAGGGTCACAGCGAGGCCCGACCAGGGAAGCGATGATCTTCGCCTCGCTGATGAGAGGCATCCACTGGTAACGCGACCCATGTCGGACACGCCAGGAGGAGGCGGGCATATGAGAGCTGCGACTGGAGTACTGTTTCTGCTGGCCTTCATGCTGTCCCCGCTGGCGGTCTTCGCGAAGGACCAGCGCTCCGTGCAGAACGAATGCCGGCGTGAGGCGGAGCGACGCGGGTATTCCGTGCTCGAGTCGCGCAATTTCCGCAAGGACGGGGACGGCTGGTCGCTGGAACTGCAGGCCCGCGACCACAGGGGCCGTGTCACCTGGGGTACGTGCTTCGTCGAAAATCGCAGCGGCGACGTCAGCCTGTACGGGTTCGGCTGGGGTGGCAGCGATGCCGGCAGCACCTTCGACTTCTATTGCGCGTCCCCGGACTACAAGTACCGCGAGTGCCAGTTGCCGGTCAAAGGTCGTGCCAGGTTGGTGAAGAAGAAATCCGACGCATCCTGCGTGGAGAACCGCGACTGGGGCCAGCGCAACGACCGCCTGTGGGTGGACCATGGATGTCGCGGAGATTTCCAGGTCGTGCGCCACGGAGGCGGCACGGCCCCTCATGAGCCGGCGGTCGCCGAGCGCGCCTGCCTCAAGGAAGCGGAGCGGCAAGGGTTGCGCGTCGCGAGCCAGCAGAAAGCCCATTCGCTGCCGGGAGGCTACGGTTTCAGCATGATCGTACGGCGGGGAAACCAGCCGCAGCAGCCGGCGCACTGCACGTACCTGTTCTCGTCCGGCAGGGCCACGCTCAACTACTAGGGCCCGCGCCAGCCGCCATTCCGGCGCGAATCGGCACATTGGCACCTGTCGCCGCGCGCATCCCTCGTGCGAGCATCACGCAGGGCCGCAATGGATGCGACCGTCGGGATGCATGGCCCATGGAGGGCCGCCAGGGAGCGGGCGTGAGTACGCTGGTTATCGCTGTGGTCGCGCTGGTCGCGGCACTGCTTGCAGCATCTGCCGTGAAGCGCAGGGCGGCCAGGCGAGCAGCCGAGGCGCGCGAGCGTGCGCGCCGCCGCCGCCGCCGGATGCCGGTCGTTTCGGCCAACGTTCGTGGGCTGCCGCGCGGCGACGAACAGGACCTGTGGACGAGCGAGGGGCCCGTCGGCAAGGATCGTGTCGCCTAGCCGCTCCAACGCGCGCGGTACGTGGAAGGACTTGATGCCACAGCGCCGGCAGGAGAGATGCCGGGCCGCACGACAACGCGCAGCGCCTGGCGCAGCAGCGAGAACTCAGCGGGCGTGCTGCCCGCCATCTGGCCGTCGACCTGGACCCCGGCCTGCGGCTCCGCCTCGATGCGTACCTTTGCCGCACGGACGTGCCGCACTGCCGGATCGCCGAGAATGGTGCCGCGATACAACTTCACGAGTTTCGGCAGTACGGCAAGCAGCCCGAGTTCCCGCACCATGACCACGTCGAGCAGGCCGTCGTCCATGCGGGCCACCGGCGCGACGTGCATCCGGTTGCCGCAGTACTGGGCGTTGGCCGCAAATACCAGCAGCATCGGCCCGTCGAACCTGGTCCCGTCGGCGTCCACGCGGAAGCGCGGGGCGCGGTACGACACGAGGCCGCTGATTGCGACCCGCAGGTAGGTGAGCGCCGATGGAATCGGCCGTGGCAGGCGCGCCGTCATGTGGGCGTCGTAGCCGGCACCGGCGACATTGATGAACCAGCGGCGTCGCTGGCCTGATCCCGGATAGTCCACGATACCGACGTCGTGCAGCATCGTGCGGCCTGCGGTGATGGCTGAGACGACGTCAGCGGGTCTGCGGCCGATGCCGAGTGATCGTGCCCAGTCGTTGCCGGTCCCGGTCGGCGCGACCGCGAGGGTCACCTCGCGCGTGTCCGCGAGCCCTGCATCCATCACGCCGTTCACCACGTCGTTGACCGACCCGTCGCCGCCCGCGGCGATCAGTTGTCGCCGGCCCTGCTGCACCGCGCGTCGCGCGATGGACTCACCCTCATGCGGCTGTCCGGTGTGCACCACCTCGAGCGGAATCTGCGCGGCCCGCAGCGCTGCCTCGATCCCGCCCCAGTTGTGGCGCGACCTGGTAAGTCCCGAGTTGGGATTGACGATCGCGAGCCAGTCCCCGGTTGCGGTCATCGGGGTTGGCCTGCCTCACTGCACCGGAGGGATGCAGTGCGCGTCCACGAACGCCTGTTGCTCGCGTAGCTGCTCGGGTGTGGCCTGCACCCTTTTCGCGGACATGTCCGCAAGTGTGTTGCGGGCGCTGACGCACTCCGGGCCGTTGGCAACGCGCAGTTGCGCGGCCATCTCCTCCTGCTCGCGTCTGCGGGCCGGATCGCCGCTGCAGTTCGCGGCCGCGGTCTGCTTCAGGCGCGTGATTTCCGCCGGGCTGGTTGGCTGCGTGCCGCTGGTCAGGCGGTCCAGCGCCTCCAGCGCGATGACGCACTCGCGATTGCGCAGGCTGGCGAGGACCTCCGAGCGGCTGGCGGCCTGGGCCGGTGACGCCGTTGACGGCCTGCTGTTCCCGCCGGACGACTTGCTGCTGCCACCACCCGATGCCGAACCGACGTTCAGCGCCTGGTACTTCACTCCGGGAGGCGGCTTGGTACTGGACAGGTGCACGGTGCCCTCGTCGTCGACCCACTTGTAGATGGTGGATGCAGACGCCGGCGCGGCCAGGGCCGCACCGAGCAGCAGGGCCACCACGGCATGTCGGATTCTGGGTCGGCCTGGAGTCACTTGCGGATGTTAGCGCGTCCGCTGCCTTGCGTGCGGCTCAGGCGTAGCGCTTGAGGATCTTCGCAAGCCCGGTGGCACCCGGGTGAAGCTTTTCGTACGGCACCTGGTTCAGCGGGACATCAGTGGTGTCCGCCATCGCGTGCATGTCGGGGCCGCTGGAGGAGACGAAGATCAGCCCGGTGACGTGCTCGCCCTGGCGCAGCTTGGTGCGCAGGTACTCGAATGCCTTGCCGCGATGCGTCGGGTCGTAGTCCTTGTCGAGTTTCCGCAGCACGATCTGGCTGCCGTCGTGCATCTGCACCGGCAGCGCCTCGCCCTCGGCATAGGACGCGAGGATCTCGCGGCGCGGCGGGATGTAGTCGGCGTGAACGGCTTCGTGGTAATGCTCGCGCGTGAATGCGTAGCTCTTGGTCGATCCCACGTGGTCGTTGAACGTCACGCAGGGCGAGATCACGTCGATCATGGCGAAGCCCTTGTGCATCAGCCCGGCGCGGATAAGCGGCACCAGCTGCTCCTTGTCGCCGGAGAAGCTGCGCGCGATGAACGTGCCGCCCAGCGACAGCGCGGCGAGGCAGGGGTCGACCGGCGACTGCTGGTTCTCCTCGCCCTTCTTCGACTTCGTGCCGATGTCGGCCGACGCCGAGAACTGGCCCTTGGTGAGGCCGTACACGCCGTTGTTCTCGCATAGATACAGCATGTTGACGTTGCGCCGGATCGCGTGCGCGAACTGGCCGAAGCCGATCGACAGGGAGTCGCCGTCGCCCGACACGCCGATGTAGTAGAGGTCCTTGTTGGCTGCATTCGCCCCGGTCGCGACCGAGGGCATGCGGCCGTGCACGCCGTTGAAGCCGTGCGAGCCGCTGGCGAAATACGCGGTGGTCTTCGAGGAGCAGCCGATGCCCGAGAGCTTCACCAGCTGCTCGGGCTGCATGTTCAAGCCCCACAGCGCCTCGATGATCGAGGCGGTGACGGAGTCGTGCCCGCAGCCGGCGCACAAGGTCGACATCGCGCCCTCGTAGTCGCGGCGCGTGAGCCCGAGCTCGTTGGTCGGCAGGTCCGGGTGGCGGACCTTCGGCTTGTTGATGAATGACATCCGGTGGTCCTCAGGCGCTCGCCGCCGCCTTGCGCTGCGCGTCGCCGAGCTCCGCCAGCACGGCCAGCAGGATCTCGTGTGACGTAATGGGCAGGCCGCTGTAATGCAGTATGGCGTGAAGCTTCGATTTCGGTACGTCCGTCTCGAGCGTGAGCAGCGACCGCAGCTGCGCGTCGCGGTTCTGCTCGACGACGAAGATCATCTCGTGCGAGGCGAGGAATGACTCCACCTCCAGCGAGAACGGAAACGCTCGAATCCTCATGTAGTCCACCGCGATGCCGTGGCGGGCCAGCATGTCCGTGGCCTCGCGGACCGCGCCATGGCTGCTGCCGACTGCCACCAGCGCTACCGACTCGCTGCCGCTGCCCTCGATCAACGGGGGCGGCACGTACGTCCGCGCGAGCTTGAACTTGCGCACCAGCCGGTCGAGCACCACCTGGTACTCGGTGGAGTCCTCGGTGTAGCCGCCGTACTGGTTGTGACCCGAGCCGCGCGTGAAGTACGCGCCCTTCGGACTAACCCCCGGCAGCGTACGGTACGGGATCGCGTCGTCGTCGATGTCGAGGTAGCGGTAGAACTTCGGGAGCTCCTCGATCTGCTCCTTTGTCAGCACTTTGCCGCGGTCGGGGCGGTAGGCGTCGTCCCACTTGAGTTCAGGGCACATCCAGTCGTTCATGCCGATGTCGAGGTCGGACATCACGAACACCGGTGTCTGCAGACGCTCGGCGAGATCGAAGGCCTGAACGGCCATGTAGAAGCATTCCTCGGGATCCGAGGGGAACAGCAGCACGTGCCTGGTGTCGCCGTGCGAGGCGTACGCGCAGAACATGATGTCGCACTGCTGCGTTCGGGTCGGCATGCCGGTCGAGGGACCGACGCGCTGTACGTTGAAGATCACAGCCGGGATTTCGGCATAGTAGGCCAGCCCGATGAACTCGCTCATCAGCGAGATGCCCGGGCCGCTGGTGGCGGTGAACGCGCGCGCGCCGTTCCAGTTTGCGCCAAGCACCATGCCGATCGCCGAGAGTTCGTCCTCGGCCTGGATCACCGCGTAGTTGGCCTTGCCGGTTTCCGGGTCGACGCGCAGCTTTGCGCAGAAGCCCTTGAATGCGTCCATCAACGAGGTGGACGGCGTGATCGGATACCAGGGGCCCACGGTCGCGCCCGCATACACGGCACCAAGCCCGGCCGCGGTGTTGCCGTCGATCATGACGTGGCCGGCGGTCTTGTCCATGCGCTCGAGCCGCAGCGGCAGCGGGCAGGGCAGCTTCGACTTCGCGTAGTCGTGGCCCAGCTGCACCGCCTTCATGTTGGCATCCACCAGCGCGGGCTTCTTGGCGTA
>JALHTE010000393.1 GCA_022865595.1 Steroidobacteraceae bacterium
CAGCTTTGGCAGGGATTCGGTTTTGAGCATCGCTGACCAAGAATTTCCTAGGGAGTCAAACATGACAACTTCGAGCGCCCGGGGCATCACGCGATCACGCGTCGCGCTCCTAGCATTGATGGCGCTGACGGCAATCGGCGTGGCCGGTTGTAACAGCAGTGACGGCAAGAACGGAGCGGCCGGGCAGCCGGGAGCACCGGGTGCCACGGGTCCCACGGGTCCCGCGGGTCCCCCGGGTCCAATCGCCGGCACGACCGAGCCGCGCGAGTCCTGCGGCGTATGCCACGATGACGGATCTGTCTACGCGATCACCGAGGCGCACGCCATGCCCCCGGTGGTTGCCGTGAGCACACCGGTGTTTGCACAGAGCGGCAACGACCTGGTCGTGACGTTCAACGTCAAGACCGACGGTGTGAATTTCACCGCCTTCCCTGTCGGCCCGGTCAGCACCGCGTACCAGTTCGACGGAACGCTCCGTAACGCGCTGAACAGCGTCGAAGCCTCAGTCCCGGGCGATGTGGCAACACCGGTAACGCTCTCCGGCGGCACCAGTGGCAACTACACGATCACGATCACCAATGGTTTCACGCAATACGGCGCCGTTCCCTCGCGCTACCTGTTCCGGCTCCAAAGAGACGCCTTGGGAGATCTTCCGCGGATACGCGCCATTGTGATGAACAACTATCCGAGCGCGCCGGACCAGGAACTCGTCAGCACGGCGGGTTGCTCCGGGTGCCACAGCACCATGGGCAACGGCTTCCATTACGGCTACCCGGTGAGTGGGCAGAACTGCACGGTGTGCCATGACGCGACGAACACGAACTATCCATATCTCGTCAATATCGGCCACGGCGTCCACAACTCGGAGCTGATGCCGGCCGGCTCGTTCGACCTGAAGACCAAGGACGCTTCGAGAACCTGGACCTACGCCGTTACGTACCCGACCTACATGACGAACTGCAGCGTCTGTCACACGAAGGACAGCGGAGCGCTGGCGAAGGTCAATGCGATGCCGGTCACGGCCGACGGTTGCTTCACCTGCCATGGTTCCATGGATAGCTGGGACTTCGAGCCACCGGCCTTCTCGCATGCAGGCGTAACCGGTGACTGCGAGAGCTGCCACTTCGATGGCAACGCACTCGGCGCGCCCACCACGGTCACGCAGATGCACAACGGCATCGAGACCGAACGCGTCGGCCTGATCTGGGACGGCGAAGACAAATCCGTCACCGACGGCAAGGACTTCACCTGGCAGATCACCGGCATCACCGACAGTGTTGCGGACGGAACGCTGGCCATCACCTGGACATCCACATACAAGGGCGCCAGCGTGGATCCGTGCAACAGCACGATCGCTGCAAATGCACCTGGGTTCTTCAACGGTCCTCAGCCGGACGGCGCGCTCAGCATGCTGCGCAGCTACCAGCAGGGTAACGACTTCGTCCTCGGCCAGAGCACCAGTGCGCCGGGCCAGGCCAATTCCGTGAACGTGACCACTGCGAACACGACTTGCGCCGGCAACGTTGCGACGACGACTATTCCCCGGGACACCAACCCCGACATAGTCAACGGAATGGTCGGAATCGTGGCACTGCAGGGCAAGCCGCAGATCCTGCTCCCGGCCGATTTCGATGCACCGCAGTACTCTCCGGAGTACGAGTTCGACTACGAGTACGTTCGTGTCCCGACCCCGACCTACGAGTTTGTGGTGGGCTCAGGCCTTCCGCCGACCACGATGCGTCGTGAAATCGTCGGTAACGACCAGTGCCTCACGTGCCACGTAGGCTCGCTCTACCAGCACGGTAACAACCGGGTCGACAACACGAAGATGTGCGTCATCTGCCACAACTCCGCGTCCAGCGACCAGAACAACCGCGTTGCGATGGGCGTAACCGCGTCCGAAGCGTACGACGGCAAGGTTGGCCAGACCTACGAGCTGAAGACCATGCTGCACCGCATCCACACGTCCGGCGAGTCCACTACGCCGTTCGTGATCTACCGGACGCGTGGCATCTACGCCTGGGCGGAAAGCGTGTCGGATGTTCCGAACTGGCTGCCGGCCGTACCGTGTACTCCGGCCCAGCCTGGGAAGTCCCTGGTCTACGGTGCGGATCCTGCACTGGCGATCTCGTGCCAGCCGTTCAGCTTCTACGAGCCGACCTATCCGCGGCAGTTCAACGACTGCGCTGCCTGCCACGTGCCTGGCTCCGTCGACAACACGCCAGAGCAGAGTGTGGCCGTTGCCACGACGCTCGATACTGGCGCGGCACCTTATGGCCCGGGCCCGGCCGCTCAGCTGAACGACACCCTGCAGGGTGCATCGGCTGCTGCGTGCACGAGCTGTCATTACTCGACAGACGTCCTGGGCCATGCGTACCAGAATGGTTGGGTCCCACAGGTCTTCCCGGAAGGCCGCCAGACCATTCTCGACACGCCCTGAGCTTGACTGAGCGGGGTGGGCTTTCGGGCCCACCCTGGCTCTCCAGGTCAGGATGAACTGTGAGGCGGGCCTTCGGGTCCGCCTCTTTTTTTCAACAGGCCCGGCTGGGGGCAGTCACGGCTCGGAAAGCCAGTATCCCGTTTCGACGGCCATGTGGCATCCTTCCGGCCCACCCCCGGGCACCCATTCCCTAGTGTGAGAAACGATGAATAAAGTAACAGTGCTGGCTGGCATCACCGTCCTGGCGATCATGGCGGGATGCGCGAAGAAGGAGGCGCCGCAGGCTCAGGCTCAGGCACAGGCTCAGGCTCAGGACGACGACGAGGACGTCGGGGCGACGGCCACCTTGGTTCAACCCGCCGCGGCGCAGCCGGAGCCGAAGGACCGGTCAGAGGCGGCTGCTGGAATGATTGCTTCGATCGATCCGGGGCCCCAGTGCCAGGTGTTCCGCGACGAACTCGAAGCGAAGGGCGCGACCCCAGGTCCGGTCAAGGAATTGTCCGCGATCTTCGTGCAGGCCTACGAGGCCGGCTGCGGCAGGAAGAAGCAGCAATAGAGCCTGGATCCCGGGTGTCGGCGGCTTGTCGCGCGACATTCAACAAAAAAAGATGCCCGCGACTTACGTCACGGGCATCTTCGTTTACGGTCCTCGCGATGCGCGCAGCGCGAATCCGGCCTGCCGCGCGCGGTCAGGCGCTAGCTTTCGTCACTCCGCGGTCACTTCGGCTTCTTCGAGCATCACCGGGTACACGTAGCCCATGCCGAAGTCCTTGTCGAGGACGACGGTCCCTGTCACCAGGACCACGTCGCCAACGTCCGGCAGCGGGCTGGAATTGGTCGTCAGGGTCAGGTCGTTGGTGCCGTCCTCGCCGGAGCCGTCGCGGACGTGCAGCCAGTCCTTGCCCATGATGCCGGAGTTGGACTTCACGACCTTGCCGCGCACCGTGACTTTTGTGCCGGCCAGGGCGTCTTTCTCCCCGTAAACCTCGGCGATGGTCTTGCCACCGTCGGCCTTGGCGATTCCGTCGAGGTCGATCTCGGCGGCAGGCGCCGCAGTGGGGTGCTCCACGCCTTCGGGCATGGTGGGCTCAGCGGTGCCGGCCGGAGTCTGGGTGGCTACGGCAGGCTTGGCCGCTTCCTGGGATTTTTGTTCGCAGCCGGCAAGTGACACGGCGACGGACAGCGCGAGCACGCTGGCAATGGTTGCCTTCAACACAGCATGATTCTCCAGTTTCGGTGGAATGGGGAAGACTCGAAGCACGGTAGTCTAATGGACAAGCCGCGGCTTGCTAATGGAGAAATGCCGACGAGATCCGGGATTGTCCCGTAGCACGCGGGGTCGGCAATTGGATTTGATGTGTGTTCGATACCGCACAGACCGTATTCGTGAGCTCGACGATCGTGTCCCAGAGCATTTCGATGAAGCGTTGAGAATTGCGGGTATCCGCAGTATCGTCGGTTCACGACAGGCCGCTAGCATGACGCCGTACCTATCGTTGCTGCGGCGCAACCTTTGCGGGCGCTAGGCGTTGGTGGGGAGGTCACGTCCATGGCATTGCCAAGGGAGTTCGCTATGAAGTCCGGAACGATCCGAGGCGTCACACGGTCGCGTGTGTCGCTCCTCGCTTTGATGGCAATGGCGGCAATCGGCATCGCCGGCTGCTCAGGTAGCAGCGGCAAGAGTGGAGCCCCCGGACCGACTGGTCCGACTGGTCCTGGTGGACCCGGGCCCACGGGTCCGACGACTCCTCCCAGCATCGAGGCTGGCGGCCCCGTCGCGATCGGCAACGGCAGCGCGCTGACCGACGAACAGATAAAGGCGATCGGGGTACTGGTAGCGACCATCGACTCGGCATCGATACCGGTCGGCGCGCCGGTGCCGGTGATCGAGTTCACGCTGAAGACCTCGCATGGCGGCGCCGCAACCGGGCTGGCGCCGAGTGCGTTGCTGGTGACCGTCGCGAAGCTGGTCCCGCCTGTAGCTCCTACGCTGGTTCCTGAGAAGTGGCAGAGCTACATCAACCGCACACAGACGGCCGCCGCGGGCCCCATGCCGCTTCCGAGCGCGACCCAGGCCAATTCCCAGTCTGGAACGGCGGGTACGCTCGTCGAGCTGAGTCCGGGCAAGTATCGCTACACATATGGCGTGAACCTCTCGACAGTCACTACACCGATCGTGGTGCCCTTCCAGCCATCGCTCACGCATCGCGTGGGACTCGAGGTTCGCCTGTCGGGCGCCGCAGAGCCGCTGGGCCCCGACAACCCGGTCATGGACCTGGTTCCCGACGGTGGCGTCGGTAGCGGCAACAAGCTGGTCGCGTCCACCGTGGCCTGCAACACCTGCCACGAGCGCCTCGACCTGCACGGCGGACCGCGCCACACGGTCGAGTACTGCGTAACCTGCCACAACCCGGGCTCGGTCGACCCGGACAGCGGCAATTCGGTGGACCTGGCCTACCTGGCCCACTCAATCCATGCCGGTGACCTGCGCGGACCCGTCTCGCCAGCCAGGTCGGCGTCGGCGAACGCGACCCCGGTACCGTATATCGTCTACGGGTTCGGCGGTACTGCGCATGACTATGGCGACGTTACCTACCCGCAGGACCTGCTGTTCTGCGACAAGTGCCACACGGCGTCGGGGCCAACAGCGACACCGGATGGCGATGCCTGGATGGTGAACTCGTCGGCGTCCGCCTGCGGCGGTTGCCACATCCAGGGCCTGAACACGACCGCGTACAGCGCGACCACCGGGTATACCTACACGTACACACACTCGACCTTCGCATACACGGCGGTCGATGGCGTCTGCAGCGGGTGCCACATCGAGGGCGGCGCGGCCGGCTCGAACGCCGAAAATCACCTCGAGTGGATCAGTGCGACCAACAGCCCTGGTGCGCCGCTGGCCAAGGCGCTGGGCGCGCAGTTCAAGTTCCAGGTGCTGGGCGTGACGAACCTCGGACTTGGTAACACCCCGAACGTCAAGTTCAAGGTCACGAAGCCCGACGGTACGCCGTACAACATCGTTACCGATCCGTCGTTCACGACCTCGGGCGCGAGCATGAACATCAACGTGGCCTGGGACGCGGCGACGGACATCACGAACGCCACCGCCGACGGCACCGAGCCGGGCCTGCGTTCGAACAGCACGCCGCGACGCAGCGGCTACACGCTGCAGATGAACATCCAGCAAATTCGGACCTCAGCCGCGACCGCACAGCCCGGCGGCCCGGCCCCCGATGGCAGCTACACCATTCCGTTCTTCACCACGCTGCCGGTGGCCACCACCAACCTGATGGTGCAGATGGACGGGCACCCGAAGGCATTGCCCCCAGGCAAGTCCAACTGGGCAACCGAGTCGGTGAACGCCGCCGCGGGAATGACGGTGTTCTACACAGGCACGCCGCGGCCGAGGCTGGTGACCCAGGCGAACTGCGAGAACTGCCACAACCAGCTGTCCTTCCATGGCGCGAATCGCAACGGCGACCCGCAGGCATGCACCGTGTGCCACAACAGCAGCGGCGGTTATGCCGATTCCGATATCGGGCCGATCGCGTTCGGCGCCTTCGCCCACAATATCCACATCGGAGCGGTGCCCGAGATCGGCGAGGTCACGTACCCGCAGAACATCGCGCGCTGCGAGGCCTGCCACGTCGACGGCACGTACTACACGGCGCGACCGGGTGCGGTGGCGATCAGCACGGGATCAGGCGCGAACCTGTTCAACCTGACCGACGACACCTGGGATTCCGCGACCGCTGGCACCTGCGGCACCTGCCATAGCGACGACTCGGCCAAGGCCCACATGGTGCAGAACGGCGGGCAGTTCGGTGTCGTCGGCGGGAAGACGCAGACGCCGTCGTCCACGACCGAGGCCTGCTCCGTATGCCACGGGCCGGGACGCGTCGCGGATACCGTACAGGCGCACGCCGAGTAGAGGCGAACAACCGGGCGTCCACGGTGGGCGCCCGGTTCCTGCCCAGCACATCGCTCAGGGAGTCAGCAATGAAATTCGGAAACGCCCGGGGCATTACACGTTCGCGTGTGTCACTCCTTGCGCTGATGGCGACGGCTGCGGTCACTGTTGCAGCCTGCGGTGGCTCGGGCCGCAGTGGCGGCGGCGGATCGGTCGGACCTACCGGGCCGACAGGGCCGACTGGATCCGGCGGGGCGTTGGCGATCTCGCAGGCCGAGGTTGTCAATGTCACGGTCGTCAACGCGAGTGTCGCCAGCGGCACGCTGAAGCCGTCGGTGACCTTCCAGCTGACGAATGATGAAGGCAAGCCGCTCGACGGCCTGCAGGCGGCAAATGTCCGCGTCACGTTCGCCAAGGTCATCCCGGGATCAAACTGGATCCCGAGCGAGTGGCAAAGCTACATCTCGCGCGTGGACAGCCCTGACCCGACCGCGAACCCTGTCCCGCCGGCGACGCCCGCTGCGGAACAGAAGCCGACGGAATACGCGACCTACGAGAGTGCGGTGGCGACGGTCGGGGGCACGCCCTGCACGCCCGTGGGCGTATTCGAGGTACTCGGTGGAGGCCAGTACAAGTACACGTTCGCGAAGGGCCTGCCCGAATACTCGGGCGTGAGCTACAACCCTTCCGAGACCCAGCGCGTTGGCATCCAGCTGCGCGGCGATACCACGTGTGCGCCGGGTGCGAATACCGACAAGCTGATCGAACTGACCCCGCAGGCCCTGGTCACCAACGGCGTTTACGACTTCGTGCCGGGCGGCGGCCTGCCTGCGTCGCCCGACATCATCAATCCTGAGCAGTGCAATGCCTGCCACGTCCGCTTGAGCGCACACGGTGGCGGCCGCAATGACTTTGCCTTCTGCGTGACCTGCCACAACCCGGGCACCGTGCAGTCGGCCACGAACACCTCGTTCGACATGATGTACATGGCGCATCAGATCCACATGGGTGGCAACCTCGCCATACCGTTCCCGATCTGGGTTCCGGCCAGAGGCAACACGGCCGGATACATGGACTATCCGTTCGCGGACGTGACCTACCCGCAGGACATGCGCAATTGCCTAACCTGCCACAACGATTCAGCGTCGGGATCGGCCTGGAGGACTGCGGTCACCATCGCGAACTGCACGTCCTGCCACGACACCAGCACGTTCACCGGCCCGAACCCGACACACGGAGGCGGCCCGGCCAGCGAGGACCAGTGCACGAACTGCCACGTGCAATCGAACCTGCCGCAGCTGTCGGTTGCCGGTGCGCACGGGATGAGCACGCAGGCTCCGCTGCAGCCGTCGACACCCTCGGTGCGCGAGTACGCGAAGCGGTTCAAGTACGAGATCGTCTCGCTGAACGCGGCGAGCTTCGCGCCTGGCGGATTCCCGACCTTCACGTTCAGGGTCGTCGATCCGACCAACGGCAACGCGCCGTACAACATCTATTCGAGCCCGTACTTCTCCGGAGGCGTGTGCTCGAACGGCACGGCGCGGCTCGCGTTCGACATCGGCTGGAGCACCGCCGACATCAACAACGCCGGCAGCGGCAGCGGTCCAGGCCAGCCGATATCGCTGAATCCGCTGGCGGGTTGTCCCGCGGCGCCTGCGACATCCGCCGGCGTGGTTGCCAACGCGGACGGCACCTACACGATGACGTCTTCGATCGCGATACCTGCCGGCGTCACGGGCACCGCAGTGATCGGCTTCGAGGGCCACCCGGCCGGCGACCTCGACGGCAATGGCGTCTACAGCGACCGTATCCCGGTGACGAACGTGTTCAAGATCGCGGCAGTCACCGGCGCGACGCCCAGCCCTCGCCGCACGGTGGTGAACATCACCCGCTGCGATGCCTGCCACAAGGTTCTGAGCCTGCATGGCAACAACCGCACTGACGAGCCCCAGGTGTGCGTGATCTGCCACAACCCGGCCGCAACGGACATCAATCGGCGCACGGGTGCCACGATGACGGCGTCGGCGAGTTGCGCCCAGGGCCTGGTCTCGACGGTTGACGGCCGCTGTGAACAGACCATCGACTTCAAGCGCATGGTCCACATGATCCATGCGTCCGAACTGCAGCCGAGCGGCTCGCCATTCGTGGTCTACGGTTTCGGTGGCAGCGTGAATGACTTCGCCGAGGTCACCTATCCGCCCGGCTCGAAGATCAGCCAGTGCGAGACCTGCCACGAGCCGGACACGTACTACCCGGTTGATCCGACCCTCGTTCAGGCGACCACGACCGATACCGGTGCCAGCATCATTTCGCAGACAGACGACACGGGCATCACGCCGAACACGTCCGTCTGCTCTGCCTGCCACACCGACTCGACCGCGGCGCTGCACATGACGCAGAACGGCGGCAGCTTCAACGCACCGAAACCGGCGAGCGGCATCGTGACCAGCCCGCTGGAGACCTGCAGCGTCTGCCACGGGCCGGGGCAACTGGCCGACGTCAAGCTGATGCACAAGATCGGCATCTACAAGTCCGGCGCGGCGTCGAACTGACGGTGAGGGAGTGCCTGCGATGAAAACAGTGAACGACGCCCCGCACCAGACCGCCGCGCGCATAGCCGAGGTGGACATGAATCGCAAGACACCCTTGCTGTACCGGCTGCTCGCGGTCGCCGCGCTGTGGCCTGCCCTTGCGATGGGGCAGGCATCGGAGCCTGCGCCAGCGCCTGAGGCACAGGCGGCGCCTGCAACGGCCCCGGCACCTGAAACGGAGGCGGCACCCGCGACGGAGGCAGCACCGGCAGCGGAAGCGGCGCCAGCGGCTGCCGAGAAGCCCGCGGTGGAGCCGATCACCTACAGCAAGAAGGGTGCGGACACCTGCCTGACCTGCCACGACGACGCGCACGTGATGGCGGTGTTCAAGACCCGGCACGGCAATCCGAACGATGCACGCAGCCCGTTCGGCAAGGGTCAGCTGCAGTGCGAGGCCTGCCACGGGCCGGGCGGCGCGCACACCGGGAGAGTCAAGAAGGGCGAGTCCCGTCCGCCGATGATCCGGTTCAGCCGGGACTCGGTCGCGCCAGTCTCGGTGCAGAACGGCGTGTGCCTCACCTGCCACGAGAAATCGATGAGTGCCAACTGGCACCTGGGCCCGCACGACGCCAACAATGTCACCTGCGCCGCCTGCCACGAGCTGCATGCGGCCAGGGATCCGGTGCGTGAACGCGCGACCCAGGCCGAGGTCTGCTACACCTGTCACGTCGACAAGCGCAGCTCGTTCCTGAAGCCATACACGCATCCGCTGCGCCAGGGCAAGATCGCCTGCAGCGACTGCCACCAGCCGCATGGCACCACGGCCGAGAAGCAGCTGGTGAAGCCCACCGTGAACCAGACCTGCTACGAGTGCCATGCCGAGAAGCGCGGCCCGTATCTCTGGGAGCACGCGCCTGTGCCGGAGAACTGCGACAACTGCCACTCGCCGCACGGTGCTTCGAACCCGGGCATGCTGAAGGCGCGCGGGCCGCTGCTCTGCCAGTCCTGCCACTCGCAGCAGGGACACCCGAGCTTCTCGTACGGGCCTTCCGGGCTGCCGGGCGGAACCGGACCCACGACGTCGGTGCTGGTACTCGGCAACTGCATGAACTGCCACTCGCAGGTGCACGGCTCGAACCACCCGTCCGGCTCGACGCTGACACGGTGATCATCATGAAAAACCGCAGTCTCCTTCTTTCCCTCGCGGTTGCGTCCTGCCTCACTGCCGCCGGAGCGGCCGCCGAGGATCCGGTAGCGCCGGACATGTCCGCCTGGAAGTGTTCCAAGTGCGAGTTCCAGGGCGAGGGCTACCAGTCCGACGTCGAACTCGGCGGCGGCTATCTCGACGACTCGTCGGCGAAGTTCGGCGACTACACCGGGCTCACCGACAAGGGCGGCTATGTCATTGCGGACGCGGAGGGCGCCTACACTTCCGAGTCCGGCTACGGACTGTCTTACCAGATGACCGACCTCGGGCTTGACTCCCGCGCGATCGACGTCGAGGGCGGCAGGCAGGGCGCATACGAGTTCGGGCTCTTCTACGACCGCGTGCCGGTCAGTATCTGGGACACCACCGAGACGCCTTTCAGGCGCGTCGGGAGCCGGAACCTGACGCTCCCGTCCGACTGGGTATACGGCGGCAGTACCTCCGGCATGACCTCGCTCGATGGTGACCTGCACAACGTCGACGTGGGTTACGACCGCGATCGTTACGGCATCGGCGGCAGGTACTTCCTCGGCCAGAATGTCGTGTTCGCGCTGGATTTCAAGCGCGACGACCGCAGCGGCTACCGCAGCCAGTTCGGCTCCTTCGGCAGCACGTCCACCCAGTTGCTCGCGCCGATCGACGACTCGACCGACAGGATCACCGCATCGGTGCGCTACCAGTCCGAGGGCTGGTTCGTCGAAGTCGGCTACAACGGCTCGTTCTACAGCAACAACGCATCCTCGTTCGACTGGAATAATCCGTTCGCGCCCATCGTTCCCGGTGGTGACGAGGGGCGGATGGCGCTTGCGCCGGACAACGGCTACAACGAGATCGCGGTGTCTGCCGGCATGTACGGACTGCCGTGGAACACGACCGTCGCGGTATCGGCGGCCGCTGGCAAGGGCACCCAGGACGCGAAATTCGTGCCCTACACCATCAATCCCGACATAGCGACCCAGTCGCTGCCGATGTCGAACCTGAACGGTTCCGTGGACGTGACGCGCGCCGACCTCAGCATTACGTCGCGTCCCGTTGCGGGACTCCGCGTGCGCGGAGCGGTCTCGTACGACGAGAGCAAGAACGACAGCAAGCAGGCTGATTTCGATTCGGCTGTATACACGGACGTCTTCCCGCTGGCCGGTTCCGTGACCAACCCGGTCTACGGTTTCGAGCGCTTCCGCGTGTTCGGCAGCGCGGATTACGACGTCTACAAGGATGTCAGCGTCGGGCTCGGCGGCGAATACAAGGAACTCAAGCGTACCGGCACCAGGCAGGAAGTCTCGAAGGAGAACTTCACGGATGGCTGGGGGCGGGTGGAATATCGTCCGAGCGGCTATCTCGGTATCGTGCTGCGCGGCGGCGCCCAGGAGCGCAAGCCCGACGGCTACGACGAGACGGTGGCGCAGCAGAACGGCCAGAACCCGTTGATGCGCAAGTACAACATGGCGTACCTGTGGCGCACCTACGGCGAGCTGGTCGCCAACCTCGCGGTGCCGACCCTCCCTGTGACCTTGAGCGCCAGCTCGTTCTACGCGGGTGACAGCTACACCAGGTCACAGATCGGCCTGCGGTCTGGCCTCACCAACCGCTATGCACTCGACCTGAACTGGGCAATCAACGAGAAGTATTCGGCGTACCTGAATGGCGGGCACGAGCAGATCAACTCGAAGCAGGCTGGCAGCAGTACATTTTCGGAGTGGGACTGGAAGGGCCAGCTCGACGATTCCTTCGACATGCTCGGGGCAGGCGTCACTGCGCAGTTCACCGACAAGCTGAAGTTCGACCTCGGCTACACCTATGCCAGGGGCGACTCGCGCACGACGATCACCGGGGTCGACGCCGGGAATTTCCCGTCAGTCAAAAGCAAGCTCAACAGCGTCAAGGCGGACCTCACCTACGGGGTCAACGATCGCCTCGACGTGATGTTCAGCTGGTGGTACGAGAACTTCGACAGCAGCGACTGGGCGCTCGCCGGCATCGGCCCGGCCACGCTGCCGACGGTGCTCGCCCTGGGCGCAGACCCATACAACTACTCGGTCAACTACGTGACGCTGTCGGCGCGCTACAGCTTCGGCAGTAAGTCGGGCGAGGAAGCGGCGGAAGAGTGACGACCGCCGGGAAACCGATCGGCTGCGGGGTCACCGCAGCCGGCGGGTCCGGGGCCGGCGAACGCCGGCCCGGAAGAGCAGCTTACTTCGGCAGGCTTGCGTAGTAGGCAGCGACGTCCGCCACCTGGGCCGCGCTCAGCTTCTTGGCGGCCTTGGCCATCGTGGCATCCTTGGTGTTGGTGCCGTCCTGGTACGCGGTCATCGCCTTCGTGAACTTGTCCACGGCCATGCCGGCGATGGCGGGATTCTCGTCGTCGCCCTTGCCGTCGTCACCATGGCAGTCGGCGCAGCTGCCTTCGGCGATTTTCTTTCCGGCGGCAACGTCAGCAGCGTAGGTCGGCGCCGCGATCAGCGCGAGGGCCGCCACGAGGGCGGACAGGGTCAGCTTGTTCATTCACCAATCTCCTGGAAGTGATGGGTACTGGCGCCACGGGGCGCAGGACGGCCGATTCTCGCTGAACCCACCGCCCTGAACCACAAGTGTATTCCGAAGTCAGCGGATTTTCCCGATCTCGCCGAATTGCCTACCCGGAGCTCGCTGCACGCCTCTGCAGGGACCGGGTCAGGCCCCGAAACAGGAACAGGTGGGCCGGGACCAGCACGTACCAGTACAGCAGGCCGAGGACGCCTGCCGGGTGCCAGTAGGCGGTGGCATTGACCCGGGACCCCGTTCCGTCCGGGCCGGGCTTCACGAGGAACTCGAGCACGCCGGCGCCTGGCGCCTTCATTTCCATCAGCAGCGTGAGGCGCCTGCCGGGTTCGAGCGCTATGACCCGCCAGGAGTCGACTACGTCCCCGACGCGTAGTTCCACGGGATGGCGGCGCTTGCGCCTGTAGCTCGGGCCGCCGACCAGCCAGTCGGCTGCGCGGCGGATGCTCCACATCGAATCGGCGAAGAAATACCCGGCGTCGCCGCCGATCGTGCAGACCACGTCGAACACGGCTTCAGGCGAGGCCGGGCCGTCCGCATCTGCGCCGGCCCGCTTCGCATAGAAGCCGTACTCAGGATGGAAGTTCCGGCAGGCGATGGCGCCCTCGACCCAGCGCGCGGCCACTTCATGGCGTGAATCCGCCTCGATGGCGGCGCGTATGGCTTCCTCCAGGCCCATCAGGCGGCGCGGCACGAGCCTGCGGAGCTCCGCGTCGTCCGCGACGAAGTCGTGCTCCAGGCCCTCCACGAGCGCTCGTGCGACGTTCGTCGGCACGGAGGTTACGAATCGCAACCAGTAGGACGAGAGCCGCGGCGTCAGGACCGGAACCGCGATGATGCGTACCGGGCGCCCGACCAGCCGCCCGTAGCAGCGCATGATCGCCTCGTAGGTCACCGCGTCGGGCCCGCCCGCATCGAGTATGCGGCCGGCCGCGTCCTGCACGTCGGCGATCGCGACCAGGTAGGCGAGCAGGTCCGGCAATGCGATCGGCGTAGAGCGCGACCGCACCCACGACGGGGTGGTCATTACCGGCAGGTGATTGACGAGGTCGCGTATCACCTCGTAGGCGGCCGACCCGGGTCCGATGATCATTCCCGCGCGAACTTCCGTGACAGGCACCGGGAAGCGCCGCAGTACCTCGCCGGTCTCGGCACGGGAGAGCAGGTGCTGTGAGCGCGGGTTGGGCGGAATCAGGCCGCCGAGATAGACGATGCGCCTGACGCCCGCCTCGGCGGCGGCGCGCGCGAAATTTTCCGCTGCCCGGCGGTCGATCGCCGCGAAGTCGCTTCCGGCCGCCATCGAGTGCACGAGGTAGTAGGCGACTTCGACGCCATCGAGCGCACGGGCGAGCGACGGCGGGTCGAGCGCGTCGGCCTGTACGAGCTCGACTCCGTCCCATTGGCGCGCCTCCAGGACCTCGACGTTGCGCGCGGTGGCCCGCACCCGGTGCCCCGCCGCGAGCAGCGCCGGCACGAGGTTGCTGCCGATGTATCCGCTTGCGCCGAATACAAGGCGCACCGGTCAGCCCCCGGCCATCGTGGCCGACTTGCCGGCATTGCGCACGCGCACAGCCTCTTCCTGGTCCAGCGCATCGAGCTGCTCCTCGATGTATCGCAGCGACACGTCGATCTCGGGCAGCACGACGTTCTCGAGAGCCCGCGCCCGCCGTTCCGTGCGCGCGTATTCGCGGGCAAGGCGGCGCAGGTTTCCGGCGCAGGCTGCTGCGGAAGCATGGCCGGCCAGCAGCTGATGGAATGCGCCCGCGCAGGCCCGCACCTCCGGCAGCAACTGCAGCGGCGGGGGTTCGGCAGCCGGGACCGCCGGCTCGAGCCCGGCGTCCAGCAGCCTGATTCCGAGGAACTGCGACGTGTCTTCGCGCAGCACATGCCCATCGAGGCTCTGCGGACGCTGCACGGTCAGGTCATCGAAACCACCGGCATCGACCGCGCCGGTGAGCGCCGCGCGCGCCTGCTGCGCTAATTCGTCCAGGCGTACCTTCAGTTCGCGGTGCCGGCGGAGTTGCCGCATGATTTCAGTTGCCAGCAGCATCCGCTTCTCGTCGAGCAGTTCGTAACCCTCCTGCACCAGCCGTCGCTCGTCCTGCAGCTCGAGGAACGCAACGCGCGTCGCAAGGACCTCGCCGCCTGCCTCAGGCATCGGCGGGCTCGGCCAGGTGGTGGCGGCGGATCTGGTCGTCGGAGAGCCGCGTCAGGTCCGTGCGAGGCAACCCCCGCAGCGCCTTCCAGCCGGCCTCCATGCTTTCCTCCAGCGTCCGCGAAGCCGACTGCTGCAGCAGATCGTTCTCGAAGCGCGCGCCGAAGGCGAGAAAACCGCGGTCGGCCTCCGGCAGTCCCTGTTCACCCATCACGCTCGCCAGCGTGCGTACCCGAACGGCGCGCGCGTAGGCCGCAAACAGCTGGTGGGCGAGGGCGGGATGGTCCGCGTCCGTGTAGCCCTTGCCGGTACCCGAGTCCATCAGCCGCGACAGGCTCGGCAGCACGCGGATCGGCGGATAGATGCCGCGCCGGTCGAGCTCGCGATCGAGCACGATCTGGCCTTCGGTGATGTAGCCAGTGAGATCCGGGATCGGGTGACCGATGTCGTCGCCCGGCATGGTCAGGATCGGCAGCTGTGTCAGGGTGCCGGGCAGCCCGCGGATGCAGCCCGCACGCTCGTACAGCGAGGCGAGGTCGGAGTACATGTAGCCGGGGTAGCCCTTGCGGCCGGGAATCTCGCCGTGGCTGGCCGACACCTCGCGCAGCGCCTCGCAGTAGTTGGTCATGTCGGTCATGATAACCAGTACGTGCCTGCCCTCGACGAATGCCAGGTACTCGGCGGCCGTGAGCGCGTAGCGCGGGGTCAGCAGCCGCTGCATTCCGGGTTCGTCCGCGAGGTTGAGGAACATGGCCGTATGGCCCAGTGCCCCGCTCGATTCCATCGCGCGGCGGAACTGTTCCGCCGTGTCGTGCGACACGCCCATCCCGACGAAGACGATCGCGAATTCGCTATGGCCGTCCCCGCGCAGTCGCGCGCGCTGCGCGATCTCGGTGGCCAGGCGATCGTGCGGCAGTCCGCCGGCCGAGAACAGCGGCAGCTTCTGCCCGCGCACCAGGCTGTTCATCAGGTCGATGGCCGAGACGCCTGTCTCGATGAAATCCCGGGGTAGCGCCCGCCAGGAAGGATTGATCGCGAGCCCTTCGATGCGCATGCGTGCTCGCGCGGGAACGGGCGGACCGCCGTCGATGGGGCGCCCGAGGCTGTCGAACACGCGGCCGAGCATGTTCGGGCCGACGCCGAGCAGCAATGGCTCGGGGCGCAGGCGCAGCCGTGTTGCGCCGAGGCCGAGGCCGGTGGTCGACTGCAGCACCTCGATGATCATCGAGGA
>JALHTE010000046.1 GCA_022865595.1 Steroidobacteraceae bacterium
GAGGAAATGCTGGCCGAGTACCGCGAAGCGCACCCACGCCTCCGACAGGTGGTATTTCGGGTGGGAACGATTCTCGGCGAGACCACGAGCAACCAGATCACGGCGCTGTTCGAGCGACCGCGCCTGATTGCGATCCGGGGCTCGGCAAGTCCATTCGTCTTCATCTGGGACCGCGACGTGGTCGGCGCGATCGAGCACGCGATCTCCTCGGGCCGCGACGGTATCTACAACGTTGCCGGCGACGGCGCGCTCAGCATCCAGCAGATCGCCGCGCGACTCGGCAAGCGGTGTGTCAACCTGCCACCGAACCTGCTGCGCGCCGTGCTCGCCGTGCTGCACCCGCTGGGACTGTCGCGCTACGGGCCGGAGCAGGTGGATTTCCTGCGCTACCGCCCCGTGCTGGACAACCGGCGGCTCAAGGAAGTGTTCGGATATGTTCCGAAGCTCGCGTCCGCGGAGGTGTTCGAATTGTTCTGCAGGTCCCGTGGCCTGGGGGCCGAAGGATCGTGACGAGACGTTCTTTCGCGTACGCGGTGGTGATGATCACCGGGGCCGGCGGCGGCCTCGGGCGCGCGCTGGCGCTGCGCTTCGCGGCAGCTGGGGCGCGGATCGTGGCCCTCGATCGCGACCCGATCGGCCTCGACGCGACACGTTCGGAACTCGAGTCCCGCGGCGTCGAATGCCTCGCCCTGGCCTGCGACGTAACGGATGCCGCCGCCTGCTCAGGCGCAGTCGCCGCCGCCGTGGCCCGGTTCGGTTCGCTGGACGTGCTGGTCGCGAACGCGGGCATGAGTCATCGCAGCGCCTTCGCAGTTACGCGCCTGGACGTAATCAGGCGCGTGATGGAAGTAAATTTCTTCGGCGCGGTCAATTGCACCGCGGCCGCCCTGCCCCACCTGGTCGCGAGCCGTGGCCTGGTGATCGCAGTCTCGAGCGTCGCCGGTTTCACGCCGCTGGTCGCACGCACCGGGTATTCGGCCAGCAAGCACGCGATGCACGGCTTCTTCGACAGCCTGCGCGCCGAGGTGCAGCCACGAGGGGTCAGCGTGATGCTGGCCTGCCCGTCGTTCATCGCCACCGGTATCGGCCGCAATGCCATCGGCGGTGACGGGCAGCCCGTCCGGCACGCACAGGTGACCGTCGGAAGACCACTTTCCGCGGAACGCGCTGCCGGGCTGATCTTCGCGGCGGCCGCACGCGGACGGCGCCTGTTGCTGGTCGGCGGCACGGCACGCATCGCGTGGTGGCTGAGCCGGTTGGTACCGGGGCTTTACGCGCAAATCATGGCGCGGCGGATGCGCGACGAACTAGAATCCAGCCAGGCGCCCGCTTCCGCGGGATCCGCCGGGGAGCCGAGAACATGAAAGTCCACGTCAAGCACAGCCTCAAGTCCGACGTCGCCTCCGTCTTCAAGCTCTGCACCGACCAGAAGAGCCAGGAAGCCATCTATGCGGGCCTGGGCGGCAGCGACGTGAAGATCAAGCGCGAGGGCCGGGCACCCAACGTGAAACTGAAGATCTCCCGCCGGGAACCCGCGAATCCACCGGCCGCGATACGCCGGATCGTGTCTAGCGTCAACGACGTAAGCCACACGGAGAACTGGTCTGCTGAAGGGGACGGTCACCTGGCGGACATCGTCGTCGACATAAAGGGCGTGCCGGTTAAGATCGTCGGCACAAAATCGGTGCAACCCGACAAGGGCGGCTGCAGCGTCGAATGGAATTTCGACGTGACCTGCGGCATCCCGCTGCTCGGCGGCCTGATCGCATCGTTTGCCGGTGACGAGACCAGGCAGAAGCTCGAGCACGAGTTCAAGCTCATCAAGTCCATGCTCTGAGCGACGGCCGCGGCGTGCTGCGCTGCAGCTAGCCAATACCGAAATGGCAATGCCGCCGGGCCGGGGTAGGATGGACCCATGACCAGCCTGTCGCCGATCGACCAGGCATTCTTCCTGCTCGAGACTCCAGAGCGGCCCATGAACGTGGGCGTGCTGTTCGTGCTGCCGTCGACCGGAAGCACTCCGGTCCGGTTCGCCGATCACCTCGTCTCGCGGATGCTCGAATGTCCAGTCGGCCCGCCGTTCAATGCCCGGCTGAGACCCGGACCATTCAGGCCGCTGCTGTCGCTGGAGACTGACGAGGAGATGGATGCGAGCCGGCAGGTACACCGGCACCGACTGCCGCGCGGCAGCGATCTCGACCGGTTGTTCAGGACGATCTGCGCGATCCATGTGCGCCTGCTGCCACGCGAGGAACCGCTCTGGCAGATGCACGTGTTCACCGGCCTGCCGGAAGGCCGTGTTGCACTGTACTTCAAGACGCACCACGGGCTCATCGACGGCATCGGGTTCATCCGCGTCGTCACCGGCATGGTGACGACGTCGAAAGCGGCCGGCGAACCGCGCGCTATCTGGGAGGGCCTGCGGGCCGGGCCGACTGCGAAGAGCGCACGCAGGAGCGTCGCTGCTTCCGGCGACGCTATTTCGGTGGAAGGTCTCTTCGGACTGGCGCGTGAGGCCGGAACCGCGCTCGGTGACCTGGCTCGCATCGTCTACAGCCAGTCGCAGCGCAGCCTCGGACGAGGGCATGGACTTGCGGTTCCTTTTATCAGGACGCCAAACGTACTTCGCACCGCTCCGTCCCCGCACAGGGTACTGGCGCACTGCACATTCCCGCTCGCCCGCGCGCGGGCAATCGCCCGTCGCGGCAAGGGCAAGATCAACGACGTGATGCTGGCAGCGGTTGACGTCGCTTTGAGCCGATACCTCGAGGAACGCGGAACGCCGCCCGACGCCCCGCTGGTCGCCGACATCCCGGTTGCGCTTGTCGACCACGGCGGCGCCGGCAACCGCATCACGATCCTTCAGGTGCCGATGGGCAAGCCGGGATCGGCTGCGAAGGATCGACTGGATGAAATCATCCGCGAGACCCGCGAGATGAAGCTCCAGGTCCGCGCCGTATCCGCCAGCAGCCTCGCGCTCTACTCGATTCTGGGGCACACGGCCGCGAGCACATTCGAGTCGCTGGGGCTCGAGCAGTCGCCGCTGCTGGCCAATGTCGTGATTTCCAATCCGGCGGGGCTGGACCGGCGCGTGTACTTCAACGGCGCGCCCGTCGAACTCGCGCTACCGATCTCCGTGGTCGGGCACCAGCAGGTGCTGAACGTGACCGTGACGACCTATGTCGGTCAACTGCACGTGACCCTGATGGCCCAGCGCGAGGCAATACCGGACGTACGGAAGCTCGCCGGCTACGTTGGCGAGGCTGTCGACCGGCTGTACGCGGAGTTGCCGGCTCCGGGACGGGCGCGCAAGCCGCGCCGCGCACAATAAAATCGAGGTGCTCCGGCGATCACTCGCGCGGAGCACCCCAGTGCTCTGGTCACTCTCGATGCGCCGCTCGGGCGGCGTTTCTTGTCGTTATCGGAAGACTGCCGGTCGGGAAGTCGCGCGGCCGACAGCCGGCCGCGCGCCCGTCAGGCCTTTGCCGTCGCCTTCTTGTGCACCGCCGAGGTCGGCAGCAGGAAGTACGAAAGCGCCGGGATCAGTATCAGTGCACCCAGCATGTTCCACAGGAACATGAAGGCGAGCAGGATGCCCATGTCGGCCTGGAACTTGATCGGCGACCACGCCCAGGTGATGACACCCGCGGCCAGCGTGAAGCCCACCAGCGCGACGATCCGGCCAGTGAACGACAGCGCGGCGCGGTAGGCGTCGGGCAGCGACATGCCCTCGCGCTGGCCGTGCAACTGCACCGAGAGCAGGTACAGCGCGTAGTCCACGCCGATTCCGACGCCGAGCGCGATCACCGGCAGCGTCGCGACCTTGACGCCGATTCCGAGCACCACCATCAGCGCCTCGCAGAGCACCGACGTTAGCGCCAGCGGCAGCAGCGCCACCAGCACCGCGCGCCAGCTGCGGAACGCGATCAGGCACAGGATCGACACGGTGCCATAGATGTACAAAAGCATCTTCAGCCAGGCCTCGCGCACGACCTGGTTCACTGCGGCCTCGATGCCGGCGATGCCGGCGGCCGGCAGCAGTTCCACGTCTGCAACCGGATTGTCGGCAATGAACTTCTCGACGGTCTGCGAGACAGTCTCGAGTGTCGCGGCCTTGTGATCCTTCAGGTAGGCGATCACCGGCATGACCGAGCATTCGACGTTGGTCAGGTCCGGCGTGTTCTGGATCGCCTGCTGTGCGCCGTAATTCAGCACATCCTGGTTACGCGACAGCGTGTACCACTTGGCCGTACCCTCGAAGGTCGCGGCAGTGATCTGCTTGACGATGTCCGCAAGCGACACCGTGGCCTGCACTTCAGGCAACTGCTGCAGCTGCCACGCGAGCCTGTCCGCCACCTGCAGCGTCGCATAGCGAGTGCATGCCTCGACCGGTGTCTTGACGATGACCGCGAACACGTCCGACGACAGCGAGAAGTGCGAGGTGATGTACGCGTTGTCGATGTTGTACCGGGAGTTCGCGCGCAGCTCCGGCGCGCCCGGATCGAGGTCGCCGATCTGCAGGCCCTTCGAGACGAAATGGCCCGCAATGCCGAGCACGAGCGCCACGACGATGGCGGTTGTCGCCCAGGCGCGGCTGCTCGCGAAATGGTTGAAAAACTCCCATACACCCTTGGTGCCGACGCCCTGCTCCTCCTGCTTCAGGCTGCGCATCGCGGCCTTCTTGCTCACGCCCGTGACCGACAGGATCACCGGCAGCAGGATGAGGTTGGTAAACAGCAGGATGCAGACGCCGATCGTGGCGGCGATCGCGAGTTCGCGGATCGCGGGAATCGGGATCAGCAGCAGCACCGCGAAACCCGCCGCACCGTTCAGCAGCGCTGTGACGCCCGCGACGAAGAGTCGCCGGAAGGTATACCGGGCCGCCACCAGCGTCACCGTGCCTCGTCCCACGTCCTGCTGGATACCGTTCATCTTCTGCGCGCCGTGCGACACGCCGATCGCGAAGATCAGGAACGGCACCAGCACGGAGAATGGATCGAGCCCCAGGCCCAGCAGGTGCAGGATACCGATCTGCCAGATGACCGCGATCAGCGAGCAGAGCAGCACCACGGAGGTGCTGCGCACGCAGCGGGTGAACGAGAACAGGATTGCCGCCGCGATAAGGATCGCAACGCCGAAATACATCATGACCTGCAGGATGCCGTCGAGCAGCGAGCCGATCAGCTTCGCGAACCCGATGACTCGCACCTTGTACTTGCCGTCAGCCGTTTCGTACTTGTCGCGAATGTTCTTTTCGATCGCCCGTGACAGCTCCCAGTAGTCGATCGGTTCGCCGGTAGCCGAGTCGCGGTCCAGCAGCGGCACGATGATCATCGCCGACTTGAAGTCGTTGGCGACCAGGTTACCGACGAGCCCGGCCTTCGCGATGTTCTGCTTCAGCGTCTCGACGCTCTCCGGGGAACCATCGTAGGTAGTGGGCATCACCGGTCCGCCCGCGAAGCCTTCCTCGGTGACCTCGTTGTAGCGGACCACTGGCATCCAGATGGACTTGACCCAGGCGCGGTCCACGCCTGGCGTCAGGTAGGCCTCGTCGTTGACGTTCTTCAGGACTTCGAGATACTCGGGATCGAAAATGTCGCCCTGCGTGTTTTCGACCACGATGCGCAGCGTGTTGCCGAGGCCGCGCAGCTGGCTCTGGTTAGCGATGAAATTCTGGATGTACGGATGGCCGATCGGGAGCATCTTCGCGTAGCTCGCGTTCAGGCTCACGCTCACAGCCGAGTAACCCAGCACCAGCGTCACCACCAGGCAGGCCAGCATCACGAACAGGCGGTTGTTGAAAATCAGGCGTTCGAGCTTGATGCCGGAATTGAGGTCGAAGTCCTTGAGGTCGCGTACGACCGGCATCGCTTCGATGTTTGTCGTCGGTGCTGCCATCGTGTCGTCCTGGGGTAATCGTTAGTCAGGGCTGCGGCGCGGCGCCGGGCGTGACGATCAGGGCGCCGAACGGCCCCGTCAGGCCGAGCTTTCCGTCGCCGGCATTGATGATGTCGGTCAGCGGGATCGTCTTCGGCATATCGACCGGGGCAAACGTCAGGCCACCGTCCTTGCTCATGGCCAGGTGTCCGGTATTGTCGGCGATCACCACCACGCCCGGACCGAGCGTTGCCCCGGCCACGATCGTGCTCCTCAACTGGCTGTCCATCTTCTGCCAGGTTGTTCCGGCGTCGGCGCTGCGAAACAGGTTGCCCTTGAGCCCGAAGGTCAGGACAGCGTCCCCGGCGTCGACCACGCCGAACAGGCTGCCCGCGTAATCGACCGGCACCGCGACGAACTCCATCGCCTCGCGGTCCAGCCTGAAAAACGTCCCCTGCTCGCCCGACATGTACACGCTGCCGGCGGCCGGCCGGATCGAATACAGGTTCATGAACTGGGGGTTCGGCACCCGGTCGAACCAGGGCTGCCAGGTGTTGCCGCCATCGGCGGTTACGAGGATCAGGTTGTAGGCGCCAATCACGAAGCCCGTGGTCTCGTTCTCGAACCAGACGTCCAGGAACGGCTTGTCGGCGCCCATCTCCACGTTGCGCTGGGCTTCCGCGTCCAGCGACTGGAGTCTCTCGGACTCCGGGTCCGCAGCGAGCTTGGCCTGGATGTCCTTCAACACCATGTCGTTGACCATCAGGCCATCCAGCTGCTTGGTCCAGGTCGCGCCGCCATCGGTGGATGCCAGCACCACGCCGTCGTGGCCCACGGCCCAGCCGTGCGTCGCATTCACGAACCATACGGCCGTGAGATCGGAACTGACCGGCACCTTGCCCTGGGTCCAGCTCTGACCGCCGTCGGCGGTGACCACGATATGACCGCGCGGCCCGACGGCGACGAACTTGTCGCCCGCCCTCGCCATGCCGATCAGCAGCCGTTTGGCGGCCAACGCGGATTCCATTGCAGGCCGGTTGAGAACGTCGGTCGCCGGGAGCCTGGCGTCGTCGCCCGTGCTCTCCTGCGCGGCCAGCCCCGCGTTGCCTAGAAAAAGCGCGGCTGCGACGGCCGCTATTGCCGTATGTCGACTGAACATCGTCTCCCCCGTCCCCGACTCATCAGCTTCCGGCCGGCTTGAGAACCGATCCGGCCAGGCGAAAAAGGCGCCCGGCAACGAGTGCCGGGCGCCTTCAGGTCATCAGCGGATGCCGGCGCCTGCCAGTGCGTCCGGCTTCCAGTCGCGCGACGGGAACGGTCCAACGTACTTGATGCCCCAGTACAGGCCGCAATTACCCTGCGAGGCATACAGCCCGGCGTTCAGGTCATACGTTGCCTGCAGGGAAATATTCAGTACCTGCGCGTCGTAGGAGAACGCCGTGTAGCCATACGTACCCTTGAACAGCTCGCCACGCGCGTCGTACTCGTCGGAGGCAACGGCAACCCAGCTGTCTTCGTCGTAGTAGAAGACGCGCTTGTGGTAGATGTGGCGCTTGCCGGGCTTGAGCGTCGCCTCGACGACCCACACGCGATGCAGCTCCCAGCGGACGATATCCGGGTTCATGAACTTGGGCGTCGTCACACCCTTGACATCCCCGTGGTAGTTCGTCCCCGCGTAGCTGTTGTACGGGATCAGCATTTCACGCTTGCCGACCAGCTTCATGTCGAACCTGTCCTGCGGTCCGTTGAAGACGAAAGCGTCGTCGTAGGTCGCGGCGCCGGCCGTGCCCGGGTTCGGCGTGTCGCAGCAGATGTCCGGGGCGAGCTTCACGCGACGCTGGCCGGGCAGGTACTGCCAGGCCTTGCGTCCCTGGACGAGCGGGTTCGCATAGTCGATGACCATCAGTGATTCGCCGGCTCGGCGGGCCGGAGCCGTGTACTCCTGCTTGATGTACCAGATCGGGCTGTCGCCCTTGATCACGGTGTCAATGTTCTCCGGAGTGAAGATCGGGAATTCCTGGGTACTCAAGCCCGTCGCGGCCAGCGTGGCTCGACCAGAGGAATCGACGTTGTAGGAGTCGTACTTGCAGACCGACGCCATACCCGCGTAACGCATGATGTGATTCCACATCACCTCGTTACCGGTCTTCGGGATCGGGAACGGATAGCCCGGCAGCGCGCCTTCCATGCCGAGGCCGTCATTCACTGACTTCGCGCCGACCGCGTTCTTGGCCGTGTTCTGCACAATCTTGTCCGGATATTGCACCGGGCGGTGTGTCGGATACACGTCCACGCGGTAGTCAGGGAAGCGTTTCAGCAGTGCGTAGGTGATGGCGGTCAGCTGCGCCTTGTACTGGTCGGCATTGGCGCCGGTAATCACCAGCCGTGGCTTGTCCGCAGCGTACGGGTCGGGGCGGAAGCCTTCGTCAGGCTTGAAACCGGCCGGGATCTGCTTGAGGCCGCCGGTCCACTCGGGGATCGTGCCTTCCTTGTTACCGGCCTTTTCGGCACCGATCGGAGTCAGGCTCTTACCGAGCTTGGCCGCTTCATCAGGCGAAACCGCCGCCAGCGCCGAGGCGCTCAGGACTGCGAGAGTCGCCGCAATCAATGTCTTGCGAATCATGTTTCGATTCCTCGTCAGAAGGTCGTCTTGAACGTGAGCGAGATGAATGCGCGGTCGCGCACGGTGGCGAAAGTACCGTTCGGAAGAGCCATGTCACTCCCGGCCAGGCCAGAGCAGGCCGCGACGGCCGGAGTACTGCTGGCCGCGCTATTGCATGACTGGATGTCGCCATAGAATCCGACGTACTTCAGGTCGAAGCGGTACTTCTGGTAGAAGTCGGCCGCGACGCCTATTCCGAAGGTGCCGCCGCCTTCCTGGCCGCCAGCAGAGACGGCGGAGTTGCCCGAGATGCCCTGCGACCAGGACAGCGGCGCAAGCATGTCCATGCCCGGCAGCACCTGGTACCACGTTGGCGTGAAATTGATGGCCAGACCGAAGTAGTTCTTGTCCGCCTGGTCGAGCAGATTGTACGCGCTCCAGTAGCCCGGCTTCGCCGAACGACCCTTGAACACGGCCTCGTTCTGGGTGACGTTCAGGTACGTCATCCAGCTCAGTTCCGCGGCCCAGCTCGCCGAGTCGAACATCGGGGATTCGCCCATCAGGCCCACCAGGTTCACGAGGCCGTGCATCGTGTCGCCCTTGGCCCCCGGGGTGTCGTGCTTCGGCAGCCTGTCGGACCAGATTGCACCCGGCCTCAGCGGGACACCAACGCCCCTCAGCGCCGCAGGCAGCACCTGGACCGGTTCGCTGATCAACGGCATGTCGGAGCGGTAGCTCAACTCGGCGCCGAGGGCAAGGCCGCCGATGTTCTTCGACAGGCTGAGGCCGATGATATCGATGCCGCTGCCGTAGGCTACGTTGTAGGTACCGACGCGGCCGTCATTGATGAAGTCCTGGCCGGTCTGGTTCAGTGCCGCCGGCGTGTAATTCGGGTACCCCGGCGTGCCATTCGGTACATACGCAACGACGGAATCGGCCAGACAGTTACCCCCCACGTAGGCGCCGTTCAGCACGAGAGCACAACCCGGATTGGGAAAGCCGGGAATCAGGGCCGGCGTCACCATGACCTGCGGCTGCATGTCGTAGGTACGGCGGTAGTAGGCGCCCAACGTGGCGTCGGCCCATTCGGGATCCCATCTGACGGCGAACCCGTAGTTACCCGTGTTCTCCTCTGGCTCGATGTCCTTGCCGCGCCAGAAGCGCAGCCACTGCTGGGGAGCACAGGTGGGCGAGCCCGGGATCGGCGCATAGTTACACAGCGGGCCCAACGGGCCGCCCCCGGAGGGATACCCGTAGAGCGGGTTCGCCGCGTAGACAAGCGACTTGGCGCCATAGAGGAGGGCGTCGTTCAGCGTGAGGTATGAGCCCGTCTCGGGGTAGCGATAGGCCTGGTTGCTGAAATCCTGCCAGTTGAAGAAGTATTGCGCGGCGACGTTCAGCGTGTCCGTCACCTGCGAGTTGATGTTGAAGCCGACGCGCGGCCGGTACAGTTCCTTCACCTCCGCGCCCGGCGTGGCCAGTGCCTTCCAGACGTCGATCGGGTTCTGCGAATACGAAATGGCGTGCGCGAACGCGTAGAGGGCTTCGCCGTAGTAGACGGTCGTCTGGCCTGCCTTCACGTTAACCGGCACTTCGCCGACCGTGAAGCTGCTGAACACGAACCAGTCCATGAATTCGCCGGACGGGCCCTTGGCGTAGCGCTTGGTGTAGCCAGGAAGCTTCAGCGTCGGTTCGCCGCCGCTCAGGTTGTTGGCCGTCTGGATCGACGTGTTGTCGAGCGAGTCGTAGCCCGGGTCCCACCAGCCGGCAGCCGAGACGCGCGCACCGAGCATGCCCCACGACGGCTTCCAGACCAGGTCCATCTCGCTGTAGACGTCGAAGCGAGTGAAAATGCTGCCGGTCTTGAAGTTGAGGTCGCCGTCGTCGTAGTTCGGGTTGGCAGTCATCTTCTTGTCGACGCCGCCGACGCGATCCTGGATGTTGATGCGCAGAGTGTTGTCCCAGCGGAACGAGAGATCCTCGCTGCCGAGATCGAACTCGTATGCTGCAGCTACTTGAGGCAATGCCAACGCAGTGGCAACGGCCATGCCGAGCACACTGTTCCTCAGCGCACCAACGCGCCGGACCGGACTGGTCACCAACTTGCTCATCGGAAGCCCCCGTAATTTTGGATTCGAGAAACCCTGCAATCAGTCGCCACGCGGACGACTGCACTATCGGATTATCGCGATATTGCTGTCCGTGTACATCCCCATTTACCCCCCGACTTGGGGGGGAAGTTATGCTGTGGTGCAAAAAACACGGTGATACCGGTTTGGCTCAAAGACGGCTTCCAAGCGTGTCGCGCGGGTGAGAACATTCGCGCGGTCGGCAGCCGCCGGCAACTACTTACAAGGCGCCGCGCGCGGCGCGTCCAGGGGGCTAGCCAATGCACGGACAGATGATGGATTCACCGCTGCTGATTACCGAAATCATGCGGTTTGCCGATCTCAATTTCCCCTCGGCTGAGGTGGTATCCGTCACATTCGACAACCCGCGGCACCGCACCACCTACCGGGACGTGTTCCGGCGGGCGAGGAAACTCGCGAACGCGCTCACGGCCGCCGGGATCAAGCCCGGGGACCGGGTGGCGACCCTTGCCTGGAACGACCACCGGCACCTCGAGCTCTATTACGCCGTCTCCTGCATGGGCGCGGTGTTGCACACCGTCAATCCGCGGCTGTTCCCGGAGCAGCTCGAATACATCCTGAACCACGCCGAAGACCGGCTGGTCTTCATCGACCCGACCCTGCTGCCGTTGCTCGCGCCGATGCAAGGCAAGATCCCGACCGTCGAGCGGGTGATCGTGATGACCAGTGCGGCCTCGATGCCGGAGGCGGCAAAGGGCCGGCTTCCCGACTACGAGACATTCATTGCCGACCAGCCGGAAGAATTCGACTGGCCGGTGCTGGATGAGAACAGTGCAAGCTCGCTGTGCTACACCTCGGGCACGACTGGCAATCCCAAGGGCGTGCTCTACAGCCACCGCTCGAACGTGCTGCACGCCTACGCTGGCTGCATGACGGACTCGATGGGCCTGTCGGGGCGTGATTCGGTGCTGGCGGTGGTACCAATGTTCCATGCGAATTCGTGGGGGCTCGCCTACAACGGGCCGATGACCGGCGCCAAGCTGGTGTTCCCGGGCCCGAAGATGGGCGACCCGGCGGTGCTGACCCAGCTGATGAACGAGGAAAGCGTCACGCTCGCCGCCGGGGTGCCGACCGTCTGGACCCTGCTGCTCAATCACCTGCGGCAGTCGGGCGCGAAACTGAACACGCTGCAGCGCACAATCGTCGGGGGCGCGGCCGTGCCGCTGTCGATGATCCGCGACTTCTACAACGAACACGGCGTGAAAGTAGTGCAGGGCTGGGGCATGACCGAGATGAGCCCCCTCGGTACGGTCAGCACGCTGAGACCGGACATGGAGACGCTCCCGATCGAGGAGCAGTTCAAGCTGCGGGCACTCGCCGGCCACGGCATTTTCGGTGTCTCGATGAAGGTCGTGGATGACGAGGGTCGCGAGCTTCCCTGGGACGGAAAGTCCGCCGGCGAACTCAAGGTTCGCGGGCCCTGGGTGTGCAGCGGCTATTTCCGGCAGGACTCGTCATCGTCACACGACGCGGACGGCTGGTTTGCCACGGGCGACGTGTCCGTCATCCACCCGAATGGGTTCATGCAGATCACCGACCGCGCAAAGGACGTGATCAAGTCGGGCGGCGAGTGGATCAGCTCGGTCGACCTCGAGAACTGTGCCTGCGGCCACCCGGACGTGCTGATGGCGGCCGCGATCGGCGTGCGGCACCCGAAGTGGGACGAGCGGCCGATCCTGCTCGTCGTGCCGAGGCAGGGCTGCACCCCTGCGCGCGACTCGGTGCTTGCACACCTCGCCGAGCACTTTGCCAAGTGGCAGCTGCCGGACGAGGTGATCGTCGTCGAGAGCCTGCCAATGACCGCGACCGGCAAGATCAGCAAGAAGGACCTGCGCGAACAGTACGGGCAGGTGCTGATGCAGCACGAAAAATAGGGGACAGCAAAATAGGGGACATTCCCCTATTTTCAGAAAATAGGTGCCTGGCACCTATTTTTCGAGGCAGTCGGTGAGAAGGGCCTCGGCCTGGCCTTGGCTCATGTTTTTCGGCACGGGATAGTCCCCGGCGGCCTCGATACGCGCGGCCCGGGCGATCAGGGGAATGTCCTCTGCGCGGAGCTTGGCAACCGTCTCGGGAATGCCGACCGTTCGGTTGAGTTCGCGCACGCGGTCCACGAAGCGCTGCGCCAGCACGGCTTTCGGCTCCGACTCCGAGCCTGCGCCAATGGCCACCGCGAGCTCGGCGAGCCGCGCCTCGGACTGCGGGGCATCCTTCGAGAAATCGAGCACCCTGGGCAGCAGGATCGCGTTGGCGAGCCCGTGCGGCACGCCATACATTCCGCCAAGCTTGTGCGCAAACGCGTGCACGTATCCCACCGCTGCCCGCGTGAACGCCAGGCCGCCGTACAGCGACGCAAGCGCCATCGCCTCGCGTGCCTCGAGGTCGTCGCCCTGCGAGTACGCCCGCGGCAGGTTCGAGAAGACGAGCTTTACCGCGGACACGCACAGCATCCTCGTGTCTGCCTGCGGCCAGCCGCCCTGGTA
>JALHTE010000047.1 GCA_022865595.1 Steroidobacteraceae bacterium
CCACACCCGACGACCGAACTCGAGTACTCGACGCCGTTCGAGCTGCTGGTCGCGGTGATACTGTCGGCGCAGGCCACCGACAAGAGCGTGAACCTCGCGACCCGCAAGCTGTTCCCGGTCGCGAACACGCCCGCGGCGATCGCTGCGCTCGGCGTCGAGGGCCTTGCACCGTACGTGAAGTCGATCGGGCTGTGGCAGAACAAGGCCAGGAACGTGATCGCGACCCGCCATGTCCTGATCGAGCATCATGGTGGCCAGGTGCCCGCCGACCGTGCAGCGCTCGAGGCGCTGCCCGGCGTCGGCCGCAAAACCGCGAACGTGATCCTGAACACTGCATTCGGGCAGCCGACGCTGGCGGTGGACACCCACGTGTTTCGCGTCGCGAACCGCACCGGACTTGCCCGCGCAGGCGACGTGCGCGGCGTCGAGGACGGGCTGCTCGCGATCATCCCGGCCGAGTTCCTGCACGACGCGCACCACTGGCTGATCTTGCACGGGCGCTACGTGTGCACCGCACGCAATCCCGACTGCGAGCACTGCGTGATCGCCGACCTGTGCGAGTTCGACCAGAAGCACCTGCCCGCGAAGCGCGGCAAAGGCTGAGCCATGCCGATCTTCCACGACCAGGACCGCTCGTCGCTTCGCCGCGGTTACGTCGAGGCCTGGCGCAAGCGCCGCGAAGCGCTGCCGCTCGAACCGCTGGAGCACCAGATCGCCGACGTCGTCGAGCTGCACCCGGAATACCACGCGGTGCTCGAGCAGGACACCGACGCGCTGCAACGCGACTACGCGCCCGAGGGCGGGCAGTCGAATCCGTTCCTGCACATGGGCATGCACCTCGCGATCCGCGAGCAGGTATCGACCAACCGCCCCGCGGGCATCGCGGCAATCCATGCGGCGCTGGCCGCGCAGCTCGGCTCGGTGCACGAGGCCGAGCACCGGATGATCGAGTGCCTCGGCGAAGCGTTGTGGCGTTCACAGCGCAGCGGGCTGCCGCCCGACGAAGCCGCCTACCTCGAGGCGCTGCGGAAACTGTCCGGCGGACGCTGATCGCGGTGCATGCTGCGGCGCCGCGACAATTGGCGGTACGGGTGCGGATATACCCCCGGCCGCAATTGACGGCATATCGGATTGGTGGTCTAGTCGAGTCAAGGACTTAGGGAAGACTCCGCCCCGCTATGCGACGGAATTGCGCAATATCGTCCCGTCCAATTGCCGCAACTGTGTGCCATAACAGTTGTCGGCCTAAATGTTGTTAGGTGAGGTCGGTTGTGTCAACTTCGGTGACACGCGCCTGCATGACAGCTTTGTCAAAGGAACTGGCGCGGCTGCTCTCTGCTGAAGGATTCCGACGCCAAACCCCCCACTTGTGGCGGGAACAAGGCGATCTTATCCATGTAATCAACCTTCAGGCGAGTTCTTGGGGAACATCCCAAGAGGGGCAGTTTACCGTCAACCTAGCAATCACAAATCGCCTGATCTACTCGGTATGGAGCGGCAAGTCCTTTCCATCCAACCCAGGCTCTGCGGTATGGCCGGTGCAAACTCGGATCGGCAGGCTTCTCGGTGATCACGATATCTGGTGGAAGGTTTCTCGGAGCACGGACAAGGATGCATTGGTCTCATCGGTCGCGGCGCAGGTCGTAGCGTCAGCACTTGAATGGTTCAGTGCTTACCCGGGACTTGAGGCATTGGATGCCGCCTTGGCGAAGGCGAAGAATTTTAATGACGTGCCAGGTGTGTATGAAACGCAGGCACCAGTTAACAGAGCAATTATCAGCAGCATGCGTGGCAACACTCCGATGGCACGGCAGCTGTTGTCCTCGTCCTTTGCTTCTCATGCTGGGAAGCCGTTTGGAGAGTCGATTCGAATGGTTGGCGGGAGGCTTGGAATTGATGTCGCCTAACACCTCGCTGGAGCGGACGCGTGATGCATAAAGTGCTAAGCCCACGCGTCGGCGTCCGCGCCGCTCAGCTCAATCGTTAGACCGGCATGAAGAATCCCGGTCCACTCGTAGATTCTCTAGATCCTGAATTGCCTGGATCGAGCGTAGAAGCAGACTCTCATGAGGGTATCGAGTCAAACTCCGCCGCTCCGCTTGCAACTGAAAACATCGCGCGACGGCGTATGCGGGCCGCCGGCCGGCTGCTCGGCTCACTGCTGCTCGGTGGGGTGGCGATTCTTGGTTCCATCCTGGTCTTTCGACGAGGCCTGCTGCCGCTAATCGAGACGGTGTTCCATCCTGATCCCGAATTGCTCAGTGTTTTGAGGCGCAGTGGCATTTTTCTGATGGCAGTGGCGGGCTACTGGGCTTTCGTGCGCTGGCACGAAAAGCGCGAAGCGACCGAACTGCACCTTCGGCCGATTCACCTGCTACTTGGCGGTGCGAGCGGCGCTGCTGCGGTGGCGCTGCCGATGGCTGTGCTATTCGCTCTGGGCGTCTACGAGATGGTGCTGTTCCGCGGCGCCTCGTCGGGGCTGCTCGGCGTAGCCGCCGTTATCGGCATCGCGGCTACCTTGGAAGAACTGGTCTACCGCTGCCTGCTTTTCCGGCTCTTGGAACGGGCCTGGGGAACGAGGTTGGCGCTGGTAATACAAGCGGTCGTGTTCGCGCTCCAGCACGTTGAAAACGTCGAACAAGGTGGGATCAGGGATGTGGTGACAATGTTGGTAGCAGTGACTGTGGTGGGCCTGCTCTGGGGCGGGGTGTTCGTCCTCGCGCGCAACCTTTGGGTAGTGGCTGCCAATCACGCCGCATGGAACTTCACGATTCTGCTCGCTGGCGTGCCGCTTTCCGGCATTGACGACTGGCGCAAGTTGGCGCCACTCGAAAGCCGCTTTGCCGGGCCCGACTGGCTGACCGGTGGGCTGTTCGGTCCGGAGAGTTCGTTGCTGGTGATCGCGTCGACCACGGTCGTCGTTGTGCTGCTGCTGCGCACGGCACGGCGACGTGGTGCCTTCTTCGTGCCGGCGCCTAGTTCCGATGCGATGTCTACGAAGCCCTGTCTGCCCCCCATTTCGGCCTAACAATTCGCTGGAGCGGACGCGTGAGAGATAACGTGCCAAATTCACACGCCAGCGTGCGCGCCGCTCAGCTCAACCGTTAGAGCGCATGACCCCACGCCGCCGACATGACCTGCCGGCATTCTTTGGTCCATGGATGGCTTAGGAGATGGCCGCGATGACGACGTTTGTCCTGGTCCACGGTGCGTTCGGCAGCCCTGCCGAGCTGGCGCCGGTGATTCCCGAGCTCGAAGCGCTCGGTCACCGCGCGATCGCGGTCGACCTGCCGTGCACGGACCCAGCGGCCACGCTCGACGACTACGCCCGCACGGTGTGGTCGAGACCATGGTCGGGATCGCAGGGCCGGTCGTGGTCGTCGGCCACTCCGCGGGGGGTGCGACGATCTCGCTCGTACCTGCCCGCACCCGCGTCGATCGCCTGGTCTACGTGACGGCAATCGTTCCCGAGCCGGGACACGCGATTACGGACACCGTCGGCGCCGACGTCCGCGAAACGATTCTGTCGGTCTCGCGCGACGACGGCAACGGTTGCCGGTCGTTCGACCTGGAGTTGCTGGCCTCGCTTGTACCGCTGGACGAGCGGGACGCGTATCTCGCCTTCCTCAAGTCCACGCAGCGTCCCCAGGGCTGGGCCGCGCTGGAGCAGCCGTGGCCCGGCCGATCGCTGCCCGACGTGCCCCTCGCCTACGTGCTCTGCACGGAGGACCAGATCATTCCGCCGGCGAGACAGCGCGAGATGGCGGCGCGCCTGGGTGTGGAGCCCATCGAGATCGCCTCGGAACACGCGGTCTTCAGCTTCCGGCCGCGCGAGCTCGCGGCGGTACTGGCGGGGGCAGGCCGACTGACGTGAGCGCGCGGGATGCGGCGGGTCGAGGTCGGCCGAAGACGACCTCACCAGCCCATCTCCCGGCCGAGCAACGCCTCGAGCCTGCGGTTGTGCGGCTCGAAATAGTCCTTGAGCCGGGCCATGGTGGCTGGATTCATCGCCGGATAGCGGCGCGTATTGCGGGCTTCCAGGCTCACCGCGGTCGCGGCCGGCAGGGCGAGGAACGCGAGCGTGTCATTCAGCCCGCCAAGCGGATCCTTCACGAAGTCCTCGAAGCGCAGCACGAGTATCCGTTCGCGCGGGTAAAACCCGAACCAGCGCTCGAGTTGCTCGGCATAGCGGCCGCGCGCGAGATAGGAATGCGACTGGTATGCGCGGCTGTGCGTGATCTCGCCATCCGCGAGCTGTTGCTCGAGGCGCCCCAGGCGCCCCGGCTCGGCATCGATCGCCGACTCGAACGAGAGAGCCTCGCGCCCCTTGTCGCGCTCGTGCCAGTAGTGCGAATAGGCCCTGCGCGCCGGGTCGCGCAGCAGCACGATCAGCCTCGCATCCGGCAGCAGTTCGTGCATGCGCGCCGGCACCGCCGGGTGAAACAGGTAGTAGGGACTGCTGTCCAGGTTGAGGCCCGTCTCGCCCTGGCGCCCGAAGTGGCCGCGATACCAGCCCTCGCCGCGTGCGTAATTCACGTCGAAGTAGTGCACTTCCTTGCGCAGCGGCGCGATCACGCCGGGGTGCTGAGTGAGGTAGTTGTGCAGCGAGCTGGTTCCACTTTTCTGCGCGCCGAGGATCACGGCGTCGGGCAGCGCCCGCGGCTGCCGCAGGCGCAGCTCGAGTTCGACCCGGCGGCCTGCCTCGAGCAGGCCGAGCAGGCGCAGCGTGCGGGTCAGGCCGGGATGCATGTTGCTGCGCCGCGGGTCCCGGACTCAGCCTGGCTTTGCGCGGGGAGACTTCCGCTTCGGCAGGTAGAGATCGGTGAGTGTCCCTTCAAAGGCCTCGGCCGCCATCCCTATCGTCTCCGACAGCGTGGGGTGCGGGTGGATCGTCAGTCCGATGTCGGCCGCGTCCGCGCCCATCTCGATCGCGAGCGCGACCTCCGCGATCAGGTCGCCGGCATTGGTGCCGACGATCCCGCCGCCGACCACGCGGTGGCTCACCGGGTCGAACAGCAGCTTGGTTAATCCTTCCTCGCGCCCGATCGACAGCGATCGCCCGCTGGCGGCCCAGGGAAAGACCGCCTTCTCGCAGGGGATGCCTCGTGCCTTCGCGTCGGTCTCCGTGAGACCGACCCAGGCGACCTCTGGATCGGTGTAGGCGACGGACGGAATCACGCTGGCATCGAAAAAGCTCTTGAGTCCCGCCGCAGCCTCGGCCGCAACCTTGCCCTCGTGAGTCGCCTTGTGCGCCAGCATGGGCTGGCCGACGATGTCGCCGATCGCGTGTATGTGCGGCACGTTCGTGCGCATCTGCCGGTCGACCGGAATGAATCCGCGCTCATCCACCACGACTCCCGCGGCATCCGCGGCGATGTTCCGGCCGTTCGGTGCGCGACCGACAGCCACCAGGATCTTGCCGTAGACCTGCGGCTCCGGCGCACCTTTCCCCTCGAATGTGACGCGCAGTCCTTCCGCTGCGGGCTCTACGGAAGCGGCGCGGGTACCGAGCATGATGCGCTCGAACCGCGCGGCGATCCGCCTCTCCAGCGGGCGGACCAGGTCCCGGTCACACCCCGGAATCAGGCCATCGGTCATCTCGACCACGCTCACCTTCACGCCGAGCGCGGCGTAGACCGTCGCCATCTCGAGACCGATGATGCCTCCGCCGATGACCAGCATCCGGGCAGGCAGGTCGAGTTCCAACGCAGCGGTCGAGTCGATCACCCTCGAGTCGTCGGGAAGGCCGGGAAGCCGGACCGACTCCGAGCCGGCCGCGATGATGCATCGATCGAAGCTCAGGCGCCTCACCCCATCCCCACCGGTAACCGCAAGCTCGTGCGGCGAGGAGAACCGCGCATTGCCACGGACCACCGTGACCTTGCGCTGGCGGGCCAGCGACTCGAGCCCGCCGGTCAGTCGCGTAACGACCGAGTCCTTCCACTGGCGAAGCCTGGCCGCATCAATCTCGGGCTCGCCGAAACGGATACCGTGCTCGGCCATCTCGCGCGCCTCTTCCACTACCCTGGCTGCGTGCAGCAGGGCCTTCGAGGGAATACAGCCGACATTCAGGCAGACGCCGCCCAGCGTCGGCCAGCGCTCGACCAGCACGACCTTGAGCCCGAGGTCCGCGGCGCGGAACGCGGCCGTGTAACCGCCCGGGCCGGCGCCCAGCACAGCGAGGTCGAAATCGTAGGAATGCTGCCCGGGCGCAGTCGCCGTCACGGGCTTTGTCGCGACCTGCGGCGCAGGCGCACCCGGCGGGGTCGCCTGGGCTTTCGGCATTGGTTGCAGCGGGATGGTGTCGAGGTAGGGCTCGCCGCCATACGGTTCCGCGACACGCACTGCCGCGCGCTGTGCGGTTACAGCGGAATCGTCTGCAGCGGCTTCCAGCGTGACGATTGAGGAGCCTTTGCTGACGCGGTCGCCGACCTTGACCAGCACTCTCTCGACGACCCCTGCGATCGGGGATGGCACGTCCATCGCCGCCTTGTCGCTCTCGAGAGTGACGAGCGGTGTCTCGGGCTCGACGCGATCTCCGGGCTTCACCAGCACTTCGATGACCGCAACGTCCTTGAAGTCCCCGAGGTCGGGAACCGTGACGACCCGCGAGTCTTTCGTCGGTCCGGCAGTCTGGCTCAAGCGCTCACTCCTTGATGCCCGCTCAGGAAGCCGAGCCGAGCAGGCCCGCCACGTCTGCCATCGCATGGCAGAGGAAGCTGGTGAATCGCGCGGCCTCCGCCCCGTCGATCACGCGATGATCGTAGGACAGCGACAGCGGAAGCATCAGCCGCGGGACGAACGCGCCGTCCACGTACACCGGCTGCTGGCTGGCCCTGGACACGCCCAGGATCGCCACCTCCGGCGCATTGATGATCGGCGTGAACGCAGTGCCGCCGATTCCGCCGAGGCTGGAAATCGTGAAGCACCCGCCCTGCATTTCGGCAGCCGACAGCTTCCCGGCCCGCGCCTTCTCGCTCAGTGCGGCCAGTTCGCTCGCCAGTCCGAAGATGTCCTTGCGATCAGCGTCGCGCACCACCGGCACCACGAGCCCGCCCGGCGTGTCGGCCGCGAACCCGATGTGGATGTACTTGCGGAAGACGAGTTCGCCTGCCTCCGCGTCCAGCGCTGCGCAGAAGCGGGGGAACGCCTGCAGCGCCTGCACGCAGGCACGCATGACAAAGGCGAGCGGCGTGAGCTTGATCCCGCGCGTCGCGGCCTCCGCCTTCATCCGGCCGCGCGCCGCTTCCATCTCGGTTATGTCGGCCGAGTCGAACTGCGTCACGTGCGGGACATTGACCCAGCTCGCGTGCAGCCTCGGGCCGGCGATCTTCTGGATCCGCGACAGTGGCTTGCGTTCCACGGGGCCGAACGCCGCAAAATCGACTTCCGGAACGCGCGGCAATGCCGCCGCCTGGGCCTGCGGCGCTGCCTGCGCCGTGAGCAGTCGCTTCACGTGCGCCTTGACGTCCTGCTCGGTAATGCGTCCCTTGACGCCGCTGCCGGCAACCGAGCCGAGATCGACTCCCAACTCGCGCGCAAAGCGACGGATCGACGGACTCGCGTGGGATCGCGTGCCGCCGGCCGGCCCCACCACCGTCGCCGCGGGCGGCCCGGGCATCGACGTGCTTGCGGGTACTGAATTCGGCGCTGCAGGCCGGGCATCGCCTTCGGTCCGCGACGCCGGCGCGGCGGCCGCTGCCGCAAGGGCCGCAGCCGGCGCCGCCCCGTCGGCGGGCGCGCTTGCGGGGCCCGGCTTCGCGGCCGACTCCGGCGCCGCTTCCGCCGCCGCCTCAGCCTCGATTACGGCGATCAGGTCGCCCTGTGAGACCCGGCCTCCCTGCTGCACCTTGACCTGCCTGACGATGCCAGCGACGGTCGAGGGCACGTCCATCGTCGCCTTCTCGGTCTCGAGCGTGATCAGGCCGGCATCAACCTGCACCTCGTCGCCCTCGCGTACCGCGACCTCGATGACCTCGACATCCTTGTAGTCGCCGATGTCCGGCACCCTGACTTCGATGAGCTGAGCCACCTGCCGCCCCCGCCTAGACCGTGACCGGGTTTGGCTTGTCGGCGTCGATGCCGAATCGCCCGATGGCGGCGCTTACCGTCGCCATGTCCAGCATTCCCTCGTCGGCCAGCGCCTTCAGCGCAGCGACCACGACATAGCGGCGGTCGACCTCGAAGAAGTCGCGCAGTGCCGCGCGCGAGTCGCTGCGCCCGTAACCGTCGGTACCGAGCACCTGGTATCCGCCCGGCACCCACTGGCGGATCTGGTCGGGGACGGTACGCACATAGTCGGTCGCGGCAATGAACGGACCGTCGCGACCCTCCAGGCACGTCTGCACGTAGGGCACGCGCGGCGCGGCGCCCGGGTGCAGCAGGTTCCAGCGCTCTGCGTCGAGTGCCTCGCGACGAAGCTCTGAGAAGCTCGTGACGCTGAACACGTCCGCCGGCACGCCGAACTCTTCATCGAGGATCTCCGCCGCCGCCAGCACTTCGCGCAGGATCGCGCCTGAACCGAGCAGGTTCACCCGCACCTTGCCTCGCCCGCCGGATCGCAGCAGGTATGCGCCCCGGACGATGCCCTGCTCCGACCCAGCCGGCATGGCGGGCTGCACGTAGTTCTCGTTCATGCAGGTGACGTAGTAGAAGACGTTCTCCTGCTCCACGTACATGCGCCGCAGGCCGTCGTGAACGATGACTGCCAGCTCGTACGCGTAGGCTGGATCGTAGGCGACGCAATTCGGGATCGTGGTCGCTACGAGCTGGCTGTGGCCGTCCTGGTGCTGCAAGCCTTCACCGGCGAGCGTGGTGCGCCCCGCCGTGCCGCCGACCAGGAAGCCGCGCGCCTGCATGTCGCCAGCCGCCCAGGCGAAATCGCCGACGCGCTGGAAACCGAACATCGAGTAGTAGATGTAGAAAGGCACCATCGCGACGCCGTGGTTGGCGTAGGAAGTCCCGGCAGCGATCCAGCTGCACATTGCGCCGCCCTCGTTGATGCCTTCCTCGAGGATCTGGCCCTTCATGTCCTCCCGGTAATAGAGCAGCTGGTCGGAATCCTGCGGCGTGTACAGCTGCCCCATCGAGGAGTAGATGCCGACCTGCCGGATCATGCCCTCCATGCCGAAGGTACGCGCCTCGTCCGGCACGATGGGCACCACGTGCGGGCCGATACCCTTGTCCTTGAGCAGGATCGACAGCATGCGCACCAGCGCCATGGTGGTCGAGATCTCGCGCTCTCCCGAGGACTCGAGCAGCGGCGCAAACGCCGACAGTTCGGGCACCGCGAGCTTCGGCACGCTGGTGCGGCGCTGCGGCAGATAGCCGCCCAGCGACTGCCGGCGCTCGTGAAGGTACTCGAGTTCCTCGCTGCCCTCGGCCGGCCGGTAGTACGGCAGGTTCACGATGTCCTCGTCGGACACCGGGATGTTGAAGCGGTCGCGGAACGCCTTCAGCGCCTCGTCGTCCAGCTTCTTCTGCTGGTGGGTGATGTTCTGCCCCTCGCCGGCGCGGCCCATGCCATAGCCCTTGACGGTCTTGGCGAGAATCACCGTCGGCTGGCCCTTATGTGCAACCGCTGCGGCGTAGGCGTTGTAGACCTTCTGCGCGTCGTGGCCGCCGCGGTTGAGGTGCCAGATGTCGTCGTCCGACATGTTGGCAACCATCTCCAGGAGCTCGGGATACTTGCCGAAGAAGTGCTCACGCGTGTACGCGCCACCCTTGGCCTTGAAGTTCTGGTACTCGCCGTCCACGCACTCCATCATCAACCGGCGCAGCAGCCCGCGCGTGTCCTTGGCGAGCAGCGGGTCACAGCGCGATCCCCACAGGACCTTGATCACGTTCCAGCCGGCACCCAGGAACGCCGCCTCGAGTTCCTGGATGATCTTGCCGTTGCCGCGCACCGGGCCATCGAGCCGCTGCAGGTTGCAGTTCACCACGAACACGAGGTTGTCGAGTTTCTCGCGCACCGCCATCGTGATCGCGCCCAGCGACTCGGGCTCGTCCATCTCGCCGTCGCCGAGGAAGCACCACACCCGGCGGTCTTCCGGCTGCACGATCCCGCGGTGCTCGAGGTAGCGCTGGAAGCGCGCCTGGTAGAGGGCCATCATCGGCCCCAGGCCCATCGATACCGTCGGAAACTGCCAGAAGTCCGGCATCAGCCACGGGTGCGGGTAGGACGACAGGCCCTTGCCGCCAACCTCCTCGCGGAAGTGACGCAGCTGTTCCTCGCTGAGCCGCCCCTCGAGGTAGGCCCTGGCATAGATGCCCGGCGCCGAGTGCCCCTGGATGAACACCATGTCCCCCGGGTGGTCGTCGTCCGGTGCGCGCCAGAAGTGATTGAAACCGACCTCGTACAGCGTGGCCGCTGACGCGTAGCTCGCAATGTGCCCGCCGTATTCCGAACTCTCGCGATTGGCCTGGACGACCATCGCCATCGCGTTCCAGCGGATATAGGCCTCGATTCGCCGCTCCAGCGCGCGGTCGCCCGGGTAGTCCTGCTCCTGGCCGGCGGCGATCGTGTTTACGTAGGCCGTATTGGGCTTGAACGGCAGGTGCGCGCCGGAACGCCGCGCAAAGTCGATGATTCGCTCGAGCAGGTAGTGCGCGCGTTCGGCGCCGTGGACGCGCAGCACGGACTCCATCGACTCGAGCCATTCGCGCGTTTCCGCCGGATCGGAGTCTTCGAACTTCGAGGCTTCGAACATGTTGCGCGCCTGCGGTAATGATTTGCGCGGCACGCCCTGCTAGCATGCCGACGCGCAATGATCAGCGCTGGTCCCGGCAGGGTCAAGGCAGGCACTTGGCACATTTGCTACCGCCCGAGTTGAAAATCGACGTCCGCGGTCGCGCGGAAACGGCAATGGCATCCGCATTGGCAAAGGCCGATGGCGCGATACTGCTGGTACCGGCGACCAGGCCCGAGGAGGCACTGGCTCGCCTGCCGCACGGAGAACTGTGGCTGCGGCTTTACCGCGCAGCCAGGAAAGACTCGCCGACGCCCGTGTTGTGCGCGCGCCTGCCCAATGCCCGCCACACGCTCGCCGCGGTCGGTTTCGCCAAGCCTGGCGCCAGCGCGTTCGAACGGCTGGTGCTCGCCGGCAAGCTCGCGGGCAAGGTGCTCGAGCGAGGCGTGGCGCGGGTCGAATGCCATGCCACGGGGTTCGAGGCGACCGAGGCCGCGGCTTGGAACGAGGCGCTGGTGACCGCGCTGCTGGCGGCCGCCGCACCGATGCCCCAGCGCAAGTCAAAGGCAGCGCCGCCCTGCGACCTGCGTGCGATCGACGTGCGCGGCGCGAAGACACGGGATTTCGCCACCTGCCGTGCCATTGCCAGCGGCAACCACCTCGCGCGATGGCTGGCGACCCTCCCGCCCAACGAACTCGAGTGCGTCGCGTACCGCAAGGCGCTGCGCCAGCTCGCCGAGCGCGAAGGCTGGTCGTTCCGCTTCTTCGACGAACGAGCGCTGAAGCGCCTCGGTGCCGGCGCGTTCCTGGCCGTGTCGCGTGCCAACGCCCACCGCGGCGCCGGGATCGTGCGGCTGCGTTACCGCGGCCCCGGGCGGGCGCCGCGGCCGGCGATCGCACTGGTCGGCAAGGGGATCTGTTTCGACACCGGCGGCATCAACCTCAAGTCCGCCAAGGGCATGTACATGATGCACGGCGACATGCAGGGCAGCGCAGTCGCCGTCGGCACGCTGCTCGCCTGCTCCCGCAGCGGCGCGCGCCTCGACCTGGACTGCTGGCTCGCGCTCACCGAGAACGAGATCGGCCCCAATGCCTATCGTCCCCAGGAGGTCGTGCGGGCTGCGAACGGCGTCACGATCCAGGTCGTGCACAGCGACGCAGAGGGCCGCATGGCACTTGCCGACACGCTCACGCTGGCCTCGCGCGAGCGGCCGCGGCTGGTGCTGGACTTCGCGACGCTGACCGGCGCCTGCGTGAATGCGCTGACCGACCGCTACAGCGGCGCGTTCACCAACCGCGCCGACCTGAACGAACCGCTGCAGGCCGTCGGCCGATCGAGCGGCGAGCGTGTCTGGTGCTTCCCGATGGACGAGGACTTCGACCACGAGATTGAAAGCCCCATCGCCGACGTGCTGCAGTGCCCGCTCGAGTCCAAGGGTGACCACATCCTCGCGGCGCGCTTTCTGCAGCGCTTCGTGGAGAAGGACGTGCCGTGGGTGCATGTCGACCTGTCGTCCTCCGAGCACAAGGGTGGGCTCGCCCACGTGCCCACCGACTTGACGGGCTTCGGCGTTCGCTTTGCCACGCAACTGCTGGGCGACAGGACATTCCTGGAAAGGCTCGCGGACTCGAAGTGACGACTCTCGCGCTGCGCCGGCCGGACGACTGGCATCTCCACCTCCGCGACGGCGCCCACATGGCTGCCGTGCTGCCATTCACCGCAGCGCGGTTTGCACGCGCGCTGGTCATGCCGAACCTGAAGCCTCCGATGACGACGACCGCGGCGCTCGGCGAGTACCGCGCACGAATCCTCGCGGCACTGCCGGAAGGCGCGGACTTCGAGCCCTGGATGACGCTGTACCTGACGGACAGTACGCCACCGGATGAGATTCGCCGCGCCAGGGATTCCGGCTTCGTGCTCGGCGCAAAGCTCTACCCGGCGGGTGCGACGACGCATTCCGACGCGGGCGTGACCTCGATCGAGAACACCTGGCCCGCGCTCGAGGCGATGGCCGAGCACGGCCTGGTGCTGCAGGTGCACGGCGAGGTGACCGAACCCGAGGTGGATGTATTCGACCGAGAGACCGCGTTCATCGACAGGGTTCTCACGCGGATCCTGGAGCGCGTTCCCGGCCTCAAGGTGGTCTTCGAGCACATCACCACCGCAGCTGCAGCCGAGTTCGTTCGCAGCGCGCGCGGTGGCCTGGCGGCCACCATCACGCCACAGCACCTGCTGCTGAATCGCAACGCGATTTTCGAAGGCGGCGTGCGGCCACACCACTACTGCCTGCCGCTGCTGAAGCGCGAGCGGGACCGCGAGGCGCTGCTCGCGGCGGCGACCGGCAACGACCAGCGGTTCTTCCTCGGCACCGACAGCGCACCGCATGCCCGGCACACCAAGGAGGCTCCCTGCGGGTGCGCGGGAATCTTCTCCGCTCACGCAGCCATCGAACTCTATGCCGAGGCGTTCGAGCAGGCGGGCCGGCTCGATCGCCTCGAGGCATTCGCGTCGGAGCGCGGAGCGGACTACTACGGACTGCCACGCAACGAGCAGCGCATCTCGCTCAGCCGCGAACGCTGGACCGTTCCGGATCACTATCCCTTCGGCGACGACGAACTCGTGCCGCTGCGCAGCGGGACCAGCCTCGCCTGGCGAGTGGTGCCGGCATGAGTGAGGAACTGCAGGAGATCGGCATCTCCAGTCGCTTTCGCGGCTTCCTTCCGGTTGCCGTCGACGTCGAGACCGGTGGCTTCAACGCCAATACCGACGCGCTGCTGGAACTCGCGGCAGTCGTCATCGAGATGACGCCGTTCGGGGAGCTCAAACCGGGCGCGACTTTCCGCTACCACGTGCAGCCGTTCCATGGCTCGCGCATCGACCCGGCGTCGCTCGCCGTGAACGGTATCGACCCGCACCATCCGCTCCGGCCGGCGATGCCGGAGAAGGAGGCGCTGACACAGCTGTTCCGTGAAATCCGCAAGGCCGTGCGCGACACCGGCTGTACGCGCGCCGTGCTGGTCGGGCACAACGCTTCGTTCGACCTCGGGTTCCTGAATGCGGCGGTCGCGCGAAACGACATCAAGCGCAACCCCTTCCACCCGTTCTCCAGCTTCGACACGGCGACGCTGGGCGGCGTGGCGCTCGGCCAGACGGTACTGTCGCGCGCCGTCAGCGCAGCCGGACTCGACTGGCACGCTGATTCCGCGCACTCGGCGATCTACGACGCCGAGCGCACTGCGACACTCTTCTGCAAGATCTGCAACCGCTTCCGGTTCATGTACGAGGAAGCGCTCGAGCGTGCGCCGGAACTGGCGACGCCCGAGACTGGTGAAGCCCCGCCGGTCGACTAGCAGGAGGGGACATTCTCCTTTTTCCGGTCGCGGAAAAAGGAGAATGTCCCCTCCTACCAGCCGTCAGGACTTTGCGGTGGCGCCGACCTCGGCCAGCAGCGACTGCAGTTCCCCGTTGCGGTACATCTCGTTC
>JALHTE010000048.1 GCA_022865595.1 Steroidobacteraceae bacterium
GGTATCGATCCAGCGGTAGCGCGTCTTGCCGAGCGGATCCTGCGTCGCAACGCAGCGGCCGCCGAAGCGGATCACGTAGCGCGCGTCGTCGCGCGGGATTTCCCAGGGATTGTGCTGCCTGAGCCAGCTTGACGCGCTTTCGCGCTGCCGTCCGTCCTCATCGATCGACTGGGTGAAAATCCCGTAGTCGTAGCGGATGCCGTAGCCGACGGCCGGGTACTGCAGCGTGGCCAGCGAGTCGAGGAAGCAGGCAGCCAGGCGCCCCAGGCCGCCGTTACCCAGGCCCGGGTCGATTTCCTCCTCGGCGACACGGTCGAGGTCGAAACCGAGCTCGGCGAGCGTGTCGCGCGCCTCGTTCACCAGTTCGCCGTCGAGTGCAGACAGTCCGTTCACCAGTGTCCGGCCCAGCAGGAATTCGACCGACAGGTAGCAGACGCGCTTCACGCCTGCCTGCGACACGCGACGCTGCGTCGCGAGCCAGCGAACAGCGAGTTCCTCGCGCACGGCAAGCGAGAGCGCGTCGTAGATATCGCGCTGCGTGGCGGTATCGGGGTGCTTGCCCAGCGAGCGGGTCAGGCGGTCGAGCAGCACCACCCGGAGGGTGCCGGGGGCGAGGCTGATACCGTTCAAAAGGGGATTGCTTGTCACGGTAGCGAGTTGCCGTTGCGCGCGGATCCGGGACAACCCGGTCAGGGCGCTGTCAGGGTCCGCTCGGACTCGATGCGCCAGGAATCGCCTTCGCGTACCAGCGTGAGTTCGCGATGCACCTGCTCGTCGCCGAACACCTGGACGAAAGTGACGATCTTTCGTTTCGGGCCGTCCTTGGTAACCACGAGATTCAGCAGCGTCGGCGATGGCGCGGGACCGGTTGCGACCTGTTGCTCGCGCTCGGTGAGGAAAGCCGCCGAGCCGCCCTTGCCTGGCGCCTCGAATGACGGGGCATACGCCTGCATGACAACATCTGGCCGGCGCTGGGCCCACGCAGCGCCCCAGTTGCGGACTACGGCCTCCGGTGAGCCAAGTTCCGCGGGCGGGCGCGCAAAGAACTGCGGCGGATAGTCGAGACAGCGCGGTTGAGGGTCAAGCCTGTCAGGGTCAGGTGCTGCCGGCGGAATCACGACCGGGGCGATACGTTCACTGCCCATCACTCCCGGGGGAAGATTGAGCAGTGGGCGTTCCTGCGCCTCCAGGTACTTGTCGCTGCCTCCACATGGACCCGTGCTCGCACAGCCCGCGAGGGCGAGCAGTGAGAGCGCGGGCAGGAACAGCCGCAGCGGGGTGGGACGCATCAGTACTACCGGAGGGACCATGCAGGAGGCGCGCATTGTACAGCCCCCGGCCCCCGGGTGCGGAACCCCGCTGGGCGGTCACTGGGCCTACTCGAGCAGGTCACCCGGCGTCGGCGGCAGCCTAGGCATCATCTCCTTCGGGAACTCGCCCGTCAGGCTTGCCAGGAACGCGGAAATTTCCGCCACCCGGGCCTCCTGGAGGTCTACCCCGAGCTGCACCTTCGCCATCAGGCGGAC
>JALHTE010000049.1 GCA_022865595.1 Steroidobacteraceae bacterium
CATCCTGGTGGTGGATGAATCCGACCGCGTGCGGCTGGTCAACGAGACCGCGGCGCGCCTGCTGACCGGCGGGCCGATTGCGACCGGCAGCCTGCTCGGCGAGGTCTCGCCGCGCCTGCTCTACCAGCTCGCGACCTGGCGACAACAGACATCGCACCGGCGTGACACCACCGGCGAGGTGGTCTCCTCCGACGGCGGCACCGTGATCCGGCCGCATTTCGTGCCGCTGTCCGAGACCGGACCCGGCCCGGTGCTGGTGTTCCTCGAGGACACCAGCGTGGTCGCCGAGCGCGTGCAGCAGTCGAAGCTCGCCTCGCTCGGCCGGCTGAGCGCCAGCATCGCCCACGAGATCCGTAACCCCGTGGGTGCGTTGAGTCACGCCGGCCAGCTGCTGCGCGAGTCGCCGGCGCTGGGCGCCGATGACCGGCACCTGACCGACATCATCGAGAAGAACGCAACGCGCGTGAGCCAGATCATCGAGAGCATCCTGCAGCTCTCACGGCGCGAGACGACCCGGCAGGAGCGAATCGCGCTCGAGCAGTGGCTGGGCGGATTCGTGCAGGAGTTCGTGGTGACGAGCCAGGTCGCCCCGTCTTCGTTCACGCTGGCGAACGAGGCGCCTGGGCTCGAGGTGCAGTTCGACCCGACGCACCTTCACCAGGTGCTGTGGAACCTGTGCGACAACTCGCTGCAGCATGCAGCCCCGGGAAATACAGAACCGGTCTCGCTGCGCATCGGGCGCATCTCGTCCAGCGGCCGGCCATTCCTCGAGATCGCCGACCGAGGCAACGGCATCGACGCCTCGAACGCTGAGCGCATCTTCGAGCCGTTCTTCACCGACAAGGCGGGCGGCACCGGCCTCGGGCTCTTCATCTCGCGCGAACTCTGCCAGACCAACGGCGCGGTGCTGGCCTACGAGACGCGGCCGGGGGGTGGTAGCATCTTCCGCATCATTTTTGCCGATCCGCAGCGTTGGGAGTGAACCGGTGCTTCGCGGCCGAGGCGCGAGTAATTGGCCGTTCGCAAGCGATTTCCGCGGGGCACCACGCCGACGCGGTGCGGTATAACCTCGGTTATACTATGGATATGAAGACAGCTATTTCCCTGCCAGACCCGGTGTTCCGGTCGGCCGAGCGCCTCGCTGCACGCATGGGCGTGTCCAGGAGCGAGCTATATCGTCGAGCGCTGGAGGAACTCCTCGCGCGCCATGACGAGGACCAGGTAACCGCGCAGCTCAATGCCGTGTACTCGGATCCAGCAAACAATGCCGGCCTGGAGCCTGGTCTCGCGGAACTGCAGTTCAGGTCGATCGTGGAACGGAAGAAACGGTGAACCGCGGCGAGATCTGGTGGGCACCGCTGCCGGTTCCGAAGGGCTCGGGGCCGGGCTTTCGGAGGCCAGTCCTCGTCATATCCGCGGACAGCTTCAATCGAAGCCGTCTTGCGACAGTCATCGTTGCCGTGATCACGACCAATGTGCACCTCGCGACCGCGCCAGGCAACGTCCGCATCAGCGGCCGACGAACCGGGCTGTCGCAGCCCTCGGTCGTGAACGTGGCCCAGATCCTGACCGTGGACCGATGCCTGCTGGAATCACGTGCCGGCAAGCTCGACCCATCCCAGCTCGAGTCGGTCGCCCGCGGGCTCAAGCTCGCGCTTGGGTTGCAGTGACTCAACGCGCGCCACTGCTGCGCGAAAAGTTGAGTCGGACGGCAGGCGGGTGCGTTTCGTGAAGCCCGCACGAGGAGCAGCGGCCCCGTCTCCGGTATAGTCCGGCCCCAGACGCAATCACACGCAGGCAGACCCGCCCACCGATGCACTCACCCCGCGCCCTCGTCGTCGACGACGAACCGGACATCCGCGAGCTGCTGTCCATCACGCTCGGCCGCATGGACATCGGCGTGGAGACCGTGGGCGACTACGGCTCCGCCGTGAAACAGCTGGGCGGCGAGCGCTACGACCTGGTGCTCACCGACATGCGCCTTCCCG
>JALHTE010000050.1 GCA_022865595.1 Steroidobacteraceae bacterium
ATGAACAGTTGCCTGGCGGCCCGGGAACTCATTCAGGTATCGCAGAGCGTTCCGCTGGTCGTGACCGGGCGCCACGTCGCCGGCCCCCGCATTTACTCGCTCGACGTGGACAGCATGCCGGGTGCGCGCCTCGCGACCGAGTACCTGCTCGGGCAGGGGCATCGGCGGATCGCATTCTTTTCGGGGCCTTCCGACCACCTGGACTCGCTGCAGCGATACGCGGGCTACAAGGCGGCGCTGGCCGCCGCGGGGATTACCGAGGTAAAGAAGCTGGTCGTGGCGGGCGACTACTCGGATGCAGGTGGCTACGCGGCGATGAACCGGCTGCTCGATTCGGGGGCAAAGTTCACCGCCGTATTTGCTGCGAACGACCAGACTGCCTACGGCGCGATGCTCGCCTTGCATCGCAGGGGCCTGGAAGTGCCTCAGGACGTTTCTATCGTCGGCTTCGACGACCTGCTGATGTCGTCGTTCACGATCCCGCCGCTCACGACCGTCCACCGTTCCATCAAGCAGATCGGCGGAGGTGCGGCCGAGGCATTGATCGACCTGATCGAGGGGCGCAAGCCGGTCGCGAAGGTGCCCACTGCCACGCTCGCGATTCGCGAGTCGACGCGCCCGCTGCGGGTCTGAGTTCGGTCGTCAACGTGTCGCGTTGACTAGTTCCAGCTGGCTCACGAAGCCCTCGAATGCAGGGTGCCAGGCTGCGGCGTTCCGATTGAAGATGTAGTGGCCGTTGTTCTTGTCCGCGGGCAGGTCGATGAACTGACCACGCCCGCCGGCGCGGGTGAAGGCTGCAAACCACTGCCTCGGGTAGACAGGCCCCCACACCCGATCGTTGGCACTGTACATCCACAGCGTTGGCAGCCGGTTGGCGCTGCCGTAGCGGGCAAATGCCTCCCGCATCTGGTCGGGCCGGCATGGCTCATCAGGACGGTTCCGGGCATTTCCGCCGTCACCGCCGGAAATGTTGATGGCGGCGACGAGGCCGCGGATGTCATCGGAGGCAATTGCAATCGCAGCCAGGCCGCCGAAGGATTCGCCGACCACGATCCCGTGATCCGGATCGACATAGGGAAGCCGTTCCGCAAACGCGAGGACCTGCCGCGTCTGGCTGACCGCAATCTCCGCCCCGTCGGCAAAGCGCTTGGACGCACACGTCCCGGTGTATTCGACGTCGGGGCCGCCGGAGACGCCGTAGCCGACGCGCGTCGGCACCAGCACCACGAAGCCCATCGAGGCGAAGTAACGCGAATTGGCCGGATAGGTCTTCAGGCCCATCGCCGTTCGTTCAGCCTGGCTCGCCCCGCGGCCGTGCAGCAGCACGAGGAACGGCCGCCGGTCCGTCGCCGACTCACGGATGATCGTCACGGCGATGTCCTGGCGCAGATCCGGCCCACCGGGCACCTGCAGCGTCACTGGAACCTTGATCGTCTGCTCGATGATCTCCGCTGCGGGCGACAGCGAGGGGGCGAGCAGCGCGGTGAGCACAATGCCGAGCGCTGCGCACGAAGCCGCAATTGAGCCGTATCGGGGCGGCCGGGCTCGCGCCGGTTCGCGACTGCTGCGGCGCGGGGGCTCGCGTTCCGGGTCCATGGGAAAGCACGGTAGCAGCTGGGCCGACATTCGCACCACCCGGCCGCTCCGCCGGTACACGACTGGCGGCTGTCGCAATGCAGCAATAATCAGGCGTCCGGTTGATTGACACGAGCAGGAAGCCTTGTGCTAGATTTGGTTTTGAAAGCGCTTTCTAATTGAGCGCCGTGGAGATGCCCGCGCAGGCGTTGTTGTAGCCTGCGCGAAGCGCAATCCGAAGACTTACCTGGGGGCCGCAATGTCGCGGAAGGAGAATGCGATGACGACGTGGAACAACGTGTCGAGGAACTGGCGTGGGGTGCTTTCGCCTGCGGTGATCGGCGCGACCATGGCCCTCGCGGCTTGCGGCGGTGGCGGAGTGACGACTCCAAAGGACGATGGCGGTGGCGGTGGCGGACCGAGCGTGGACGCAACGCCGTATGCGCTCTTCGCCTCCAACTACGTGGCGTACGCTTCGCAGACCAACGGCGCGTTCCTGCACTCCGTGCAGGACGGTGACGTCTACGCGAACTTCGGCGGCAACATCAACTACGGCTGCTTCTCGTTCAACCAGGGCTCGATGGACGCCACGCAGTTCTACGCGATCCAGGCCCAGGCGAATTCCAACGGCGGCCCGCCCGACGGGAGCAACTGCCAGCCCAACTCCAACATTCCCCCGACCACGGCTGCGGACTTCGCGTTGGTCTCGATCAAGGCGCCAGGGACGAACTCCCCGAACGCAGCGAGCGTGGCCCCCCTCGATATCAGCCAGTCGACGACGATGCTTGTCCAGATGGGCAACATCTTTACGCAGAGCGATGTGCCGGCTGCAGTCGGCGGCAATGCCACCACCTTCACCGTAAGCCTGAACAACGACACGTCGTTCAACCAGGACGGTTCGGCTCAGACTGCGTTTTGTTCCGTCGACCAGGAGCTCGCGGTCATCGGCCGCAGTGCGGACGCGCCACTCGGCGTGCTGAACTACGTGATCCCCTTCGACTCGTTCTCCTGCACCGTTGGCACCATGGACACGATGAAGTCCACGGGCGTGACCTCGGTCACCGTCGGGTTCTCGGGTGACAAGAACCCGGACCTCCAGGTCAACGAGCTGGACGTGATCGCAGTCGGTTACGTCGGCTTCAGCAAGTAATCAACGTGACAGCCTGGCTGCAGCGCAAGTTGCAGCCAGGCGCTGCGTTCCGTGATGGTGTATCGATGACCATCCCGAAAACAACCGCGGGGGCAGTCGAGTGAGCGCTGAGACACGCGCCCTGGCCGCGCGGTTCCCGAGGGATTTCGCCTGGGGCGTTGCGACCAGCGCCTACCAGATAGAGGGCGCCGCGCACGAGGACGGCCGGGGTGACTCGATCTGGGACGAGTTCTGCCGGCGCCCGGGCACGATAAAGGACGGCAGCAACGGCGATCGCGCCTGCGACCACTACCACCGGGTCGACGAGGACGTCGCGCTGATCGCGAGTCTCCACGCACACGCCTACCGCTTCTCGATTGCCTGGCCGCGTGTCCAGCCGCTCGGCGAGGGCGCATGGAACGAGAAGGGGTTCGCGTTCTACGACCGCCTGGTCGACGCACTGCTCGCGAGGGGCATCGCGCCGTACCTGACCCTTTACCACTGGGACCTGCCGCAGGCCTTGCAGGACAAAGGCGGCTGGGTGAGCCGCGATACGACACTGCGCTTCGCTGAATACGCGGCCGAGATCGGGCGCAGGTTCGGCGACCGCGCCGCTTCAATTGCCACGCACAATGAGCCCTGGGTGGTCGCGGTGCTGGGCCACCAGGCGGGTATCTTCGCGCCGGGCCTGCGCAGCCAGAAGGCGGCCATGCAAGTGGCGCATCACCTGCTGCTGAGCCACGGAATCGCCCTCGATGCGCTCCGCTCGCAGGGATGCAGGGCGCCGCTGGGCATCGTGCTGAACCAGTCGCCGATCCATGCGGCGACCGATTCACCCGAGGACATGGCCAAGGCGCGTCTCGACGACGGGCTGACCATCCGCTGGTACATGGATGCGCTGCTGCGCGGCCAGTATCCGGAGGACGTGCTGTCATTCCTCGGCGAGGATGCGCCGTGCGTACTCGAAGGCGACATGGACGTGATTCGTCGGCCGCTCGATTTTCTCGGCATCAACTACTACACGCGCAACGTTTCCGGTACTGGCGCGCCGCTGGGTCCGGTCCAGTCGGGCAAGGAAGTCACCGACATGGGCTGGGAAGTATTCCCGGCGGGCCTCACGGAACTGCTCGAACGGCTGCACGCCGACTACCGGCTGCCGCCGATCTACATAACGGAAAACGGCGCCGCATACGCGAATCGCCTCGTCGACGGGCGCGTGGCCGATGTCGACCGGATCCGCTACCTGCGCTCACACATCGCCGCGATGGCGGACGCGCTCGGGGCAGGCGTCGACGTTCGCGGCTACTTCGTCTGGAGCCTGATCGACAACTTCGAGTGGGCGGACGGCTACTCCAAGCGCTTTGGCATCGTCCACGTCGACTATGAAACCCAGCGGCGAACGCTGAAGGACAGCGCGATCTGGTACAGGGGGCTGGTAGGCGAGCACATCGGATTACATGCGCCGAAAGTCGTGGGCGCGGACGCGGGCGGGTGACACGATGACAACCAAAGCCAGGCGCTGGAAGCTCGTCTGGAGCGACGAGTTTGATGGTGACGGGATCGACCCGACCAAGTGGGATTTCGAACTCGGCAACGGGTTCTTCGACTACAAGAAACACGAGTGGGTTCCGGGCTGGGGCAACGAAGAACTGCAGTACTACACGCGCGATCCCGAGAACGCCTGCGTCAGGGACAGCCTGCTGTACATCCGCGCGCTGAAAGAGCCGCTGCACGGCTGCGGCTATACCTCGGCACGCATCCGGACGCGGAAGCGCGACGGAGCGCCGCTGTTCACCAAGCGCTACGGCAAGTTCGAGTTCCGCGCCAGGGTGCCGCACGGCAAGGGCCTGTGGCCCGCGATCTGGATGCTGCCCCAGGATGACAAGTACGGCGGCTGGGCCGCGTCCGGCGAGATCGACGTCATGGAGATCGTCGGGCTGCGCCCGGCCGAATACCTTGCCAGCGTCCACTTCGGGTCACATGCACCCAAGCGCTCGCTGGTCACGCACGTGCACAAGTTCCCGGAAGGCCAGTCGGTGGCGGATTTCCACGTCTACGCCGTCGAGTGGGAGCCGGGCGAGATCCGCTGGTCGGTGGACGGAGAACACTGGGCCACCCAGTCCTTCTGGTGGAGCTGCAGCAAGACGCGCAACGGCAAGGGCATCGAAGCGCGCAGCAGTGCGGACCTGAATCCCTGGCCCGCGCCTTTCGACCAGCCGTTCTACATCGTGATGAACGTTGCGGTCGGCGGCGACTTCCCGG
>JALHTE010000051.1 GCA_022865595.1 Steroidobacteraceae bacterium
CCGCGTGATGCGCGGTGAGCAGGACCTCTCCCGGCATCAGCCGCGCTGCGAGCAGCGCGTACCGTGCAGCCCTCGCCGCTGCCTCCGGACTCTCTCCGTGCCGGGGTCGCGCGTCCACGCTCGCGGCCTCGAACGGAACCTGCAGCGCAGCCGCCTGCGCGGAGCAATGCGCTGACCAGTGCGCGGAGTCCGCGTGCAGCCCGTGATCGACGTGGATCGCGCGCAGCGGCGTCGGGCGGCTCGCATCGCGGTCTGCGGCAAGCGCGGCAAGCAGCACGGTCGAATCCAGGCCCCCGCTAAGCGCGACCAGCAGGCCCGATACCGGTCGGCCGATGCTCGCGGCGCACTCCTCGAGCGCGACCGACAGTCGCCGGGGCGAAAAGGCCACCGCTTCAGGCCGCGGTAAACGCGCCCTGTGCCCGCAGCCGCGCATACCTGCGCTCGACGAGCTCGTCTTCAGGCCACGCGGCCACTTCGCCCAGGTGCCGCACCAGGGCTTCCTTGAGGGATTCCGCCATCGCCTGCGGGTCGCGATGCGCGCCGCCGTGCGGCTCCTTCAGTACCTCGTCCACCAGGCCGAGCCTCATCAGGCGCTCCGCGGTGATTCCCATGGCCTCGGCGGCCAGTTCCTTCTTGTCGGCGCTCTTCCACAGGATCGACGCGCAGCCTTCCGGCGAGATGACCGAATACACGCTGTACTGGAGCATGACCAGGCGGTCGCAGACGCCGATGGCGAGCGCCCCGCCCGATCCGCCTTCGCCGATCACGGCCGTGATCACCGGGACCCGCAGCCGGGCCATCTCGAACAGGTTGCGGGCGATCGCTTCGCTCTGGTTGCGCTCTTCCGACCCCACGCCCGGGTAGGCACCCGGCGTGTCCACCAGCGTTACCACCGGCAGCCTGAAGCGCTCCGCCAGCCTCATCAGCCGCAGCGCCTTGCGGTAGCCCTCCGGCTTAGGCATCCCGTAGTTGCGGCGCACGCGCTCCTTGGTATCGCGACCCTTCTGGTGGCCGATCAACAGGACCGGGCGACCCGCCAGCCGGGCCAGTCCGCCGATGATCGCCTGGTCGTCCGCATACATGCGGTCGCCGTGCAGTTCCTGGAAGTCCTCGAAGATCGCGGCCGCATAGTCGAGCGTGTACGGGCGCTGAGGATGGCGCGCAAGCTGCGCGACCTGCCATGGAGACAGGTTGGCGAATATGCTGGTCGTGAGCGCCCTGCTCTTGGCGCTGAGCCGGGCGATTTCCTCGCCGACATTGACCTCAGCGTCCGAGGATACGAAGCGCAGTTCTTCGATTTTGCCTCGAGCTCGGCGATGGGCTGCTCGAATTCCAGGAAGCTGAGTGCCATGGGGACAGAGGATGCCTTGGAAGGCCCCGCGAAGGAAAGGGTCCCGCGAAACTGCCCTATCCGCTGGTGCGCGGCGCGTACACGATCTCGACGCCGTCACGCCCGACGATCTGCCCGAGTCGCTCGACCAGTTCGCGGGACGGCCGCACCGTCCACTCATCGCCGAAGTTGACCAGTGCGGCAGCGTCGCTCCTCTGGAAACGGATCGAAACCGCGCAGTGCCCGCCGCGGCTGGGCTGCAGCGCACGCTCGATCTCTGTCACCAGCCTGCGGCCATCCTCGGCCCGCCCGCCACGCGGCCAGCGCAGGACGACACGGCGCGCGTACTGGTCCCGGGCCTGGTCGACGTCCAGTATCCGCTTTGCGGCGACGCGCCAGTCCTCGATGAAGTCGTCCCAGCGCAGGTTGCCGTCCACGACCAGTATCGCGTCCTTCGCGATGAGTGCGCGGTACTGCTGGTAGACGTCCTCGAACAGCGTCACCTCGATCCGCCCGCTGCGGTCGTCGAGCACGAAGCTGGTCCGCCCGCCACGCTTGCGGATCTCGAGCACCAGGCCGGCAACCGTCACGGTTCGTCCGGGCCCGCGCCATCCGCCCTCGTTCGACCCGACCGGGCGGGCGCCGCCCACGTCCGCGATGCGGCCGCTGATGACGGGCTGCAATTCGCGCTCGTACTCGGTGATCGGATGACCGGTCAGGTACAGGCCCAGTGTTTCGCGCTCGCCCGCCAGCCTCACGGCCTCGCTCCAGTCGGGCAGCTTCTCGCGCGCGCCGCCCAGGTCGTACAGCAGCGGCTGCACCGGCTCCGCGAGGCCGAACAGGTCGTCCTGCCCGGCCGCTTCGGCCCGTGCCGTCTGGTCGGCCGCCTTCATCGCGTCGGGCAACTGGTGCATCAGCGTCGCGCGGTTCTCACCCAGCGCGTCGAGCGCGCCCGCGCGCACCAGCGCCTCCAGCACGCGGCGATTGACACGATTCAGGTCCAGCCTGCGGCACAGGTCGAGCAGGTCGCTGAAGCGGCCGCCGGCGGCCCGTTCCGCGAGCATATTCTCGACTGCAGCCTGCCCTACACCCTTGATCGCACCGAGGCCGTAGCGGATGGCTTTCGGGCCGGAGACCGTGAACATGTACTGCGACTCGTTGACGTCGGGCGGCTCGACCGCGAGCGCCATGCGGTTGCACTCGTCGATGATCGTCACGACCTTGTCGGTCTTGTCCATGTCGGACGACAGCACGGCGGCCATGAACGCCGCCGGGTAATGCGTCTTCAGCCAGGCCGTCTGGTACGAGAGCACGGCGTAGGCCGCCGAATGCGACTTGTTGAAGCCGTAGCCCGCGAACTTCTCCATCAGGTCGAAGATGTGCGCGGCATTGTCCTCGGCCACCCCACGGGCGACGGCGCCGTCGACGAATACCGAGCGCTGCTTGGCCATCTCCTCGGGCTTCTTCTTGCCCATCGCCCGGCGCAGCAGGTCGGCGCCGCCGAGCGTGTAGCCCGCCAGCACCTGCGGGATCTGCATGACCTGTTCCTGGTACAGGATTACGCCGTAGGTCGGTGCGAGCACTGATTTCAGGTCGGGGTGCAGGTAGTCGAGCGCGCCGGCGACGCGCCCGTGCTTGCGGTTGATGAAGTCCTCGACCATGCCCGACTGCAGCGGACCCGGACGGAACAGCGCGACCAGCGCCACGATGTCGTCGAAGCAGTCCGGCTGCAGGCGCCGGATCAGGTCCTTCATGCCGCGCGATTCGAGCTGGAACACCGCCGTGGTCTCACAGCGCTTGAGCAGCGCGTACGTCGCCGGGTCTTCCATCGGCAGCGTCGTCATGTCGAGCGCGGGCTCACCAGCCTCGGCGCGGGCCGCGTTTATCGTCCGCACCGCCCAGTCGATGATCGTCAGCGTCCTCAAGCCCAGGAAGTCGAACTTGACCAGGCCCGCGGCCTCGACGTCGTCCTTGTCGAACTGCGTGACCACCGTCGTGCCGCCATCTTCCCGGTAGAGTGGCGCGAAATCAGTGAGTACCGAGGGCGCGATCACCACGCCGCCAGCGTGGGTTCCCGCGTTGCGCACCAGGCCCTCGAGCGAGCGCGCCAGGTCGATCAACTCGCGCACGTCGTCCTCAGCCTTGTAGCGCTTGCGGAGTTCCTCTTCCTTCTCGAGCGCGTCGTCCAGCGTGATGCCGAGTTCGAACGGGATCAGCTTCGCGATTCCGTCGGCAAGCCCGTAGCTCATCCCCAGCACGCGCGCGACGTCGCGCACCACTGCCTTCGCAGCCATGGTGCCGTAGGTGATGATCTGCGAGACGCGGTCGCGGCCATAGCGGTCGGCAACGTACTCGATGACGCGGTCGCGACCCTCCATGCAGAAGTCCACGTCGAAGTCCGGCATGGACACTCGCTCGGGATTGAGGAACCGCTCGAACAGCAGGTCGTGCCGCAGCGGATCGAGGTCAGTGATCCCGAGCACCCAGGCCACCAGCGAGCCCGCGCCGGAGCCGCGACCCGGGCCGACCGGCACGCCGTTCTCGCGGGCCCAGCGGATGAAGTCCGCGACGATCAGGAAGTAACCGGCGAATCCCATCTGGCAGATGACGTCCAGTTCGGTCGCGAGCCGGGACTCGTAGTCGGCACGACCGATCGTGGCGCCCTTGTCGGTGGGCTGTGTCATGGCGGGTGCCGCGAGCCGCGCCTCGAGCCCCTTGCGCGACTCTTCGCGCAGGAACTCCTCCGTGGTCTGCCCGGCGGGCACCGGGTAGGCCGGCAGCGAGGCCTTGCCGAGCCGCATCTCCAGGTTGAGACGTCTGGCTATTTCCACCGAGTTCTCGATCGCCTCGGGAATGTCGGAGAACAGCTTCGCCATCTCCTCGGGCGAGCGCAGGTACTGCTCCTCGCTGTAGCGCCGCGGGCGCGACGGGTCCGCGAGCAACGTGCCATCGTGTATGCAGACGCGCGCCTCGTGCGACTCGAAATCGTCGCGGGCGAGGAACCTTACGTCGTTCGTCGCGACCACCGGCACGCCCTGCGTCACCGCGAGCGGCAGGCACCCGGCGATGTATTCCTCTTCGCCCGTGCGCCCGGTCCGCTGCAGTTCCAGGTAGAAGCGGTCACCGAACAGTGCCAGCCACGCCGCGAGCGCCGCGCGCGCATCGGCCTCGTGGCCTGCGAGCAGTGCCCGGCCGATGTCACCGTCGCGGCCGCCGGACAACGCTACGAGACCTGCCGTGCTGTCGGCGCTGAGCCATGACCGGTTCAGCGTCGCCCCATGCCGGCCCTGGCCTTCGAGGTAGGAACGCGTGACCAGTCGCGTCAGGTTGCGATAGCCGCGGTCGTCCTGGCAGAGCAGCACCAGCCGGCTCGGCTCGGCACGTTCTCCTTCCTCCTGCACCAGCGCGTCCACTCCCACCAGCGGCTTCAGGCCGCGGGCCTGCGCCGCCGTGTAGAACTTCACCAGCGCGAACAGGTTCCCCTGGTCCGTGACCGCCACCGCGGGCATGCCCAGCCGCGCGCAGGCATCGACCAGGCCCTCTCGCAGCAGCTTGCCGTCCTTGTGCTCGCTCTTGACGCGCACGACCCCGTCCACGAGTGAATACTCGGTGTGCACGCGCAGGTGGACGAAACGTGCCATGGCGGGTCGCGTCAGCGGGGATTGCAGGATTGTACCGGGCCGAAGCTGCGACGGTGCACCGACGATGGGCCGAGACGGCGCAATGCCTCGATATGTGCCGCGGTCGGATAGCCCTTGTGCACCGCAAAGCCATAGCCCGGGTATTCCTGGTCGAGCTCACGCATCAATTCGTCGCGGGCGACCTTGGCGATGATCGATGCCGCGCTGATGCTGGCGACGGTCGCGTCGCCCTTGACCACCGACTCGCCGGTGCACTCGAAGCCGAGTCCGCGCAGGTCGGGACAGCGATTGCCATCCACGACCACGTGGGATGGCGGCAGGTGCAGCGCGACCAGCGCGCGCCGCATCGCCAGCATCGTCGCCTGCAGGATGTTGAGCGTATCGATTTCGGACGCGTCGGCCCAGCCCAGAGCCCAGCTCAGGCTCCTGGCGCGGATCACCGGCGCGAGCGCCTCGCGCCGGGCGGGCGACATCGCCTTGGAGTCCGCCAGGCCTTCGATAGACCGCGCCGGGTCGAGGATCACGGCGGCGGCGACCACGGGACCCGCCAGCGGACCGCGGCCCGCCTCGTCCACGCCTGCGCTCAACCCGGGCCCGTGCCACTCGAATCCCGCCTGGCGCGGCTGCTGGCGCTCATTCATGCCGGCGCTCGTCGTCCGGCGACGAGTTCGAGGATCGCCTCGGCCGCCCGGGCGCTGGCTTCGCGACGCAATGCCTGGTGAATGTCAGTGAATGCCTCGGTGAGTTCGCGCAGGTCCGGGCGCTCGAGTTGCTGCAATACCGCCGGCCCAAGCACCTCGGGCCGGACCTGTCCCTGGTAGAACTCCGGCACCAGTGCCCGGCCGCCGAGCAGGTTCGGCTGCGAGAAGTACTCGGTCTTGACGAGCTTGAGGCCGCGCAGCAGCCAGTTCGTGAGCGGCGCAACCCGGTAGGCGACCACCATCGGCCGCTTGACCAGCGTCGCCTCCAGCGTGGCCGTGCCCGAGGCGAGCAGCACCGCATCGCTCGCCGCCATGCAGGCCTGCGCCTGGCCATCGACGACGCGGACATCGACACCCGGCGCATGCAGCGCGAGGCTCTCGCTGAAGGACGTCCGCGCCGCATCGCCGGCCATCGCCGCCACGAACCGCAGATCCGGCCGGCGCGAGGCCAGCCAGGCAATGGTCGCTGCGAAGGGCGGTCCGAGGCGGCCTACTTCCGCGCGGCGGCTGCCGGGCAGTACTGCGACCACCGCTGCGCCGTCGCCGAGCCCGAGCGCGGCGCGCGCGGCGTCCCGGTCGCTTGCCATCGGAATCCGATCGGCGAGCGGATGGCCGACGAACTCCGCGCGCACGCCGTGCGCCCGATAGAAATCCGCCTCGAACGGCAGCAGGCAGAGGACCAGGTCCACCGCGTTGCCGATCGTGCGCACCCTGCCCTGCCTCCAGGCCCACACTTGCGGACTCACGTACTGGACCGTCGGCACACCACGTGACTTGAGCACCTTCGCCACCCGCAGGTTGAACTCCGGAGAGTCGATGCCGACGTAGGCATCCGGAGCGGCCGCGACCAGGCGCGCAATCAGTTCGCGCCGCAGCCTCAGCAGGCGCGGCAGGTGGCGCACGATTTCGGCGAGCCCCATGACCGCGAGTTCGTCGGCGTCGTGCCAGGCCTCGCAGCCAGCGGCAGCCATGCGCGGCCCGGCAATGCCGTAGAAACACGAGCCCGGTGCGCGACTGGCAAGGGCCTCCACCAAAGGTCCGCCGAGGTTGTCTCCGGACGCCTCGCCGGCGACGAGTCCGAACGATCCCGCCTGTGCCGCCGCATTCACGAACTGGCGACCGCGATCAGCGGACGATGCCGCGCGTGGCCAGCGGCAGGAAGTCTGCCAGCGCGCGCAACTCCGGCTGCTCTTGGGCCAGTGCCGTGAGGCGCTCCGATGCCTCGGTGAGCTTGAGCCCGGAGCGGTACAGCAGCCGGAAGGCCTCGCGGATGTTACGGATCTGCCCGGGCCCGAACCCGCGCCGCTTGAGGCCCTCTGAATTGACGCTGTGCGCGCCGGCCGGCTGGCCCACCGCCATTACGTAGGGCGGTACGTCGAGCGTCACGGCCGCGTTGTTCGCGATGAAGGCGTGCGTGCCCACCTGGACGAACTGGTGGACACCCGAGAATCCGCCCAGGATGACCCAGTCCGCGATTCGCACATGGCCGGCAAGCGACGCGTGGTTCGCAAGCACGCAGTGACTGCCGACGATGCAGTCATGCGCCACGTGGGAACACGCCATGAACAGGTTGTCGCTGCCGATTCGCGTGATGCCCTGGTCCTGCACGGTGCCACGGTGGAGGGTGGCGCATTCGCGGATCATGTTGCGGTCGCCGATCTCCAGCCGTGTCGCCTCGCCGCGATACTTCATGTCCTGCGGATCGGCGCCGACCGAAGCGAACTGGAAGATGTGGTTCCCTTCGCCGATGCTCGTCAATCCCTCGATGACGACGTGCGGCCCGACGATCGTGCCGCGACCGATGCTCACGCCCGGGCCAATCACGGTATAGGCGCCGATCGCGACGTCCGGCGCGAGCTGGGCTTCGGGCGCGATCACTGCCGTCGGGTGAATCGAAGCTGTCATTTGCCGGGGTCGCTCGCAGCCGCCGGCGCTCAGCCCGAATGGACCAGCATTTCGGCGCTGGCAACCGCGGCGCCGTCCACGGTGGCAACGGTGGAGTATTTCCAGATCGTGCGGACTCTTCGCTCGAAGGTCACAGTGAGCTTCACCTGGTCGCCGGGAACGACAGGGCGCCGGAATCGCGCCTTGTCGATTCCCGCGAAGAAGAACTGGACCGTCTCGTCCGGATAAACGCCGGCGGTGACGAATGTGAGGATGCCGGCCGCCTGGGCCATCGCCTCGAGGATCAGCACGCCGGGCATCACCGGGCGTCCGGGAAAGTGCCCGACGAAGAACTCCTCGTTCATCGTGACGTTCTTGAGCGCGACGATCCGCTCGCCGGATACGCACTCCAGAACCCGGTCAACCAGCAGCAAGGGGTAACGATGAGGCAGTCGCCGCATCACCTCGTCGATGTCGAATCCGCCGGCCTCAGTCATGTTCGTCCTCCCCGCTGCCCGCTCCACTGGCGCCCTCTAGGCGTCTCACGCGGCGCGCGAGTTCCTCGAGCTTGTTGAACCGCAGGGCATTGCGGTGAAAGTGTCGCGCCTCGTCCGCCCACAGCGAACTCGAATACACGCCGGGCTTGCCGATCGACTTGAATACCGTCGTTCGGCCAGTCAGCGCCACATCGTCGCAGATCTCGAGGTGGCCCGCGATACCGACCATTCCGCCGAGCATGCAGCGCTTCCCGATCGTCGTACTGCCGGAGATCCCGACGCAGGCGGCGATCACGGTGTGGGCGCCGATCCGGACGTTGTGCGCGACCTGCACCAGGTTGTCGATCTTGACGCCGTCCTCGACGACGGTGCTGCCGATCGCTGCGCGGTCGATCGTCGAATTGCTGCCGACCTCGACGTCATTGCCGACGACCACGCTGCCGACCTGCGGCACCTTGACGTAACCGCCGACGTCGGGCGCGTGGCCGAACCCGTCCGCGCCGATCACGCAGCCGGGCTGCAGGATGCAGCGCTCGCCGATGCGCACGCCCGCGCACAGCGTGACCCGCGAGACGAGCTGCGAATCGTCGCCGATCTCGACGTCCTCGAGCACGATCGAGCCCGGGCCGATGCTCACGCGCCGGCCCACGCGTGCACCGCGCGCGACGAATGCTCCCGCGCCGATCCATGCCGACGGGTCCACTTCGGCGCCCGGCTCGACGACGGCGCCCGGATGTCGCCCGCCCCGAACCGGCGACGCCGGGTACAGGACCTGCGCGATCCTGGCGTAGGTGGCATAGGGATTCTTCGCCACCAGCACATTGCCGGGACACTCGGCCGCGTACTCCGCGTCGATGACGACAGCGGTCGCCCGCGTACGCGCGAGGTGGCGCCTGTAGCGCGGATTGGCGAGGAACGAAATCGAGCCGGGGCCGGCGTCCTGCAGCGACGCCACGCACTCTACGAGTGCGTCTGGATCGCCGCGCAGCTCACAGCCGAAGCGGACAGCCAGGTCGGCGAGCCGCGCTGGCATGTCCAGGCCCCTGCAGCCGGCTCAGGGCTTGGCCGGGGCGCCCTTGCGCGCCTGCAGCGCCGCGAGCACCTGGTTGGTAATGTCCACCGACGGACTGGCATAGAGCGCATCGGCGACGACCACGTCGAGCCCTGCCGTCTTGGCATAGGCCTGGACTTCCTGCAGCACGCTGCGCTGCAGCTGGCCGAGCGCCTCGTTGCGGCGCACGTTCAGGTCTTCCATGAATTCGTTCTGCTTGCGGGCGAGTTCCCGCTGCCCGTCGCGAATCGCCTTCTCGGCGCTCGCGCGCTCGTTGGCCGCCATCACGGCGCCGTCCTTCTGCAGCTTGTCTTCCTTGGCCTTGAGGTCCTTCTGGGCGCTTTCGAGCTCGCGGCGACGCGTTGCGAACTCGTTCTCGAGGGCCTGTGACGCAGCCTGGGCCTGGGGCGACTCCTGCAGGAGCCGCGTCACATTGACCACCCCCACCTTCGTCTCAGCCATTGCGGCGCCGAAGGGCACGGCGCTCGCGGCGATCGTTACCAGGGCAAGGGTCGCTGTCTTGATGCTCATGGAGCGGTGATCCTCAAAAAGCCTGTCCGATGGAGAACTGGAAACCTTCCGTTTCGTCTTTGTACTGCGTGGCGCTGCCCTTCTGGGCATTGAGTGCGATTGCGTAGCTGAACCGGAATACGCCCATCGGGGCGAGCCACTGCACGGCCACCCCGGTTGAATAGCGCAGTTTATCAAAACTGAAGTCGTAATCCACCGGCGTGACGTTGTCGGGGCCGAAGAACTGCACATTGTCGTTCGAAAAGGCATAGCCGGCGTCGAAAAACACGCTTGCCCGCGCAGAACCGCTGAACTTCTCCGGCATCGGCAAAAGCAGCTCCAGCTGGTTGGTGAGCTTTATGTTGCCGCCGTAGGGATTGCCGAAGGTGTCCTTGGGGCCGAGCGTACTCGCCCGGTAGCCGCGCACGCTCTCGGCGCCACCCGCGTAGAAATTGCGGTATGGCGGGATCGCGGTCGTCGAGCCGAGCGGCTCCGCGTATCCTGCCTCGAAGTTGTTCATCAGCGTGAACCAGCGGGTCAGCGGCAGGAACTGCAGGTAGTCGTAGGTGATCGCATAGAACTCGACGTCACTGCCGGGAACCGTATACGAGACATTCACGATATGGCGGGCGCCGCTGGTGGCGAAGATCGACCTGTTGCGCGAGTCATATCCCCAGCCGATCGACCGCGGGAAGGTGTTGAACTTGGTGCCGTAGTACGTGTACTCGATCGGCGGAATGCCGACGTTGGAATTACGCGTGTAGGGGTTGCCGTTGTTCTGCACCCACTGCAGTGACTGGGCCGCGCTCTGGTTCGGGTCCGTGAACAGGTCGGAGTGCTGCGCCGAGAGGCCTGCGCGCACCGATTGGAACTCCGACAGCGGCCAGCCGTAGTCCAGGCCGATCGCGCCGGTGGTCGTGTCGAACTTGGACGACGAACTGGTGTACTGGCTGTAGTTGCGATAGCTGACGGCGACAGTGCGCGACACGCCGTCGACCGTCACGTAAGGGTCGGTGTGCGTGATGCTGTACACCTGGCTGTACTGGCCGGCATTCAGTTCCGCCGCAATCCGGTTTCCGGTGCCGAGGAAGTTGCTGTGCACGAAACTGCCGTTCAGCATGATTGACTGCGACTGCGAATACCCGATGCCGCCGCTGAACTGCCCGGGCAGGCCTTCCTTGACCTGGAACTCGACGTCCACGAGGTCCGGCGTGCCGGGAACCGGCGTGGTCTCGACCTCGACCTTCTCGATGAACGGCAACCGCTGCAGGCGCTGCTTGGAGCGCTCCACCGCCGCATTGGACAGGTAGCCACCCTCCATCTGCCGCATTTCACGCCGCATCACGTCGTCGTTGATGCCGGTCGTGCCTTCGAAGTTGATGTGCCGTACGTAGGCGCGGCTGCCCGGCTGCACCAGGAAGGTTATCGCGATCTCCTTGGTCTCCGGGTTCTCCTGCGGCACCGGATCGATCTTGGCGAACGCGTAGCCATCCTGGCCGAGCCGCAACGCCATCAACTCGGTCGTTGCGGTAATGAATTTTCGCGAGTAGATGTCGCCGCGGCGCACCTGCACCAGCGCCATCAGGTCCTGTTCGGGCACCACCAGGTCACCCGCGATCTTCACGTCGGAGACACGGTAGACGTCGCCCTCGCGAACGTTCAGCGTGATGAAGATGTCTTCCTTGTCGGGCGCGATGGCGACCTGCGAGGTCTCGACGTCGAAATCGGCGTAGCCGCGGTCGAGGTAGTAGGACCTGAGGCTCTCGATGTCGCCCCCGAGTTCCTCGCGCGAATACTTGTCGTCCTGGCGGTACCACGACAGCCAGTTCGGCGTATTCAACTTGAACTGCTCGCGCAGCTCTTCCTCGCTGAAGGCCTCGTTGCCGACGATGTTGATCTGCTGGATCCGCGATCGTTTTCCTTCCTTGATGTCGATCGCGATGCTCACCTGGTTGTTGGACAGGTTGCTGACTTTCGTGTCTACCTTCACGCCGTACTTGCCGCGCGAGTAGTACTGGTCGGTCAGGAAGCGGTCCACCTCGTCGAGCGTGGACTGATTGAAGACCTTGCCCTTGGCGAGACCGACGCCGCGCAACGACTTCTCGAGGTCCGGCGTCTTGATGTCCTTGTTGCCGCTGATGGTGAAGCTTTCGATCGACGGCCGTTCCTTGACGACCACAATCAGCGTCCCGCCGTCCCGCCGCAGCTCGACGTCCTTGAAGAACCCGGTCGCGTAGAGCGCGCGCAGCGCCTCCTCTACGCGCTGCGCATCCATCCGGTCGCCGATGTTGACCGGCAGGTAGTTGAATACGGTGCCTTCGCTGATGCGCTGCAGCCCCACCACCTTGATCTCGCCGACCGTGAAGTCGCCCATGTTGTCCTGGGCGTACAAGGCAGGTACGGCGAGCAGGGCCGGCAGCGCGGCCATGTATTTGAATCGCATGGCGGTCAGCTCAGCTGAACAACCGGGAAATGTCGTTGTAGAAGGCGAAACTCATCAGGAGCAGCAGCAGCGCGATCCCGATCTGCTGGCCCACTGCCTGGGTGCGCTCCGACAGCGGGCGGCCACTGGCCAGCTCGGCGAGCTGGTAGATGATCTGGCCACCGTCGAGGATGGGAATGGGCAGCAGGTTCAGCACGAACAGGCTCACGCTTACGATGGCCAGGAAGGAGAGGAAGGCAAGTATGCCCTGTCGCGCAGAAAAACCGGCGTATTCCGCGATGTTGATCGGGCCGCTCAGGTTCTTGGGAGACACGTCCCCGGTGGCGACGTTCCACAGCAGTCGCACGGTCAGTGCCGACATGTCCCAGGTCTTGCCGACCGCCTTGCCGACCGATGCGAACACCCCGTAGCGCTCGCGGGTGCGCATGTCCTCGGGCACCGGCGCCGGCGCTGTCGGCTGCACGCCGATCCGGCCGATCAGCTGCGAGCCGTCGCGCTCGGCCTGCACCTCGACCGGCAGCACGACCCGATCGCCCGAGCGCTGCACGGTGAGCTGCATCGTCTTTCCAGCCGCCGGCCGCACCAGCTGCACCAGCGCAAGGAAGTCCGCGACCGGTACGCCGTCAGCCTCGACGATCAGGTCGTCGACCTGCAGGCCCGCACGCTCGGCCGGGCTGCCCTCGACGATCGTCCCGACACGCGCCGGCACGTCCGGGTACCAGAATTCGAATCCGAGCCCGGGCAGCAGCGCGCCGGGCTCCGTCAGCGGCAAGGTGCTGCCTTCGATCGACAAACGGGCCGTGCGCGTGTCGCCCTCCGGCGAGCGGACGTCCAGCTCGATCGCCCCACCCTCCATCAGCCAGTCGAGGATCGCGAGCATCACGGCCTCTCGACCGCGGGTCGGGTGGCCGCTGACCGCCAGGATCTCGTCGTTTGCGACCAGGCCAGCGCGGGCTGCCACCGAATCCGGCGTCACTTCGCCGAGCACCGGCTTCAGCGCCGGCACCCCGGCCACGAAAAGCACCCAGTAGGCGACGACCGCAAACAGGAAGTTGGCGAACGGCCCGGCGAGCAGCACCAGGATGCGCTGCCAGACCGGCTTGCGGTTGTATGCCGAGGAGCGCTCCGCCTCGACCACTGGACCTTCACGCTCGTCGAGAAGCTTGACGTAACCGCCTAATGGAATTGCAGAAATAGCGAATTCCGTGCCCTTGGAATCGAGCCCCTTCCACAGTGGCCGGCCGAAGCCTATCGAGAAGCGGATAACCCGGATTCCAACCCGGCGCGCCATCCAGAAATGACCGTACTCGTGCACGGCCACGAGGATGCCGATCGCAACCAGGAACGCCAGCAGATAACCCAGAATCGTCATGCCCTAGACCTCGCCTCCCCGACGAGCAGGGACTCAGCATACCCACGCGCCCAGCTGTCCGCCTCGAGCACGACATCCAATCCCGTCACCGGCTCGCAGCCATGCCGGTCGAGCACGGCCTCGACGACCTCGGGAATCCGGGAAAAACCCAGCGTCCCGGCCAGGAATGCCGCGACCGCCACCTCGTTTGCGGCGTTCACGACCGTCGGACTCGTGCCGCCGGACTCGGCCGCCTCGCGGGCGAGCCTGAGCGCCGGGAACCGCCCGATGTCCGGCGCCTCGAAGTCGAGGCGCGCCGCGGCGACCAGGTCCAGCGATTCTACACCGGACGCGATTCTTTCCGGCCAGCCAAGCGCGTGTGCGATCGGCGTGCGCATGTCCGGATTGCCAAGCTGGGCCAGGATCGAGCCGTCCACGTACTCCACCAGAGAATGCACGATGCTCTGTGGATGTACGACAACCTCCACCTGCGCCGGTTCCATCCCGAACAGCAGGCAGGCCTCGATCAGTTCGAGGCCCTTGTTCATCAGCGTGGCCGAATCGACCGAGATCTTGCGCCCCATCTTCCAGCGCGGGTGCGCACAGGCCTGCTCCGGCGTCACCCGCTCGAGTTCGGCGCGCGTGGATCGCAGGAACGGGCCACCCGACGCCGTGAGAAGCACACGACGTACCCCGCGCATGGCGCGACCGGCCTCGAGCCCGGCCGGCAGGCACTGGAAGATCGCGTTGTGCTCGCTGTCGATGGGGATCAGCGTTGCGCCGCCGCCGCGCACGGCGTCCAGCAGCAGTTCGCCGCCGACCACCAGCGATTCCTTGTTCGCGAGCAGTACCCGCTTGCCGGCACGTGCCGCCGCAAGTGTCGACGGCAGGCCCGCGGCACCGACGATGGCCGCCATCACTGCATCGACGTCGGTCGCCGCTGCCACCTCCGCAAGCGCGTCGGCACCGCACGCCACTTCGGTTGCGAGCCCCGCGGCGCGCAGTCCGGACTCCAGCCTGCCGGCCGCGACCGGATCCGTGAGCACCGCGACACGCGGCCGGTGCGAGCGGCACTGCTCGAGCAGGCGCGCATGATTCGACGCGGCTGCAAGCGCGGCGACCTCGAAGTGACCGGGATGTCGCGCCAGCACGTCCAGCGTGCTGACGCCGATGCTGCCGGTGCTGCCGAGGACCGCGACGCGCATCATGCTGCGACACCGATCAGCTGCAGCGCGAGCAGGAACACCGGGCCGGCGGAGGTCAGGCCGTCCACGCGATCGAGCACGCCGCCATGGCCGGGCAGCAGGCCGCCGCTGTCCTTTAGGCCAGCGCGGCGCTTGAACATGCTCTCGACCAGGTCGCCCACCACGGACAGCAGCGCCACCGGCACGCATGCGGCAAGCCAGTTCGTCATCGGCTGGTCGAACACCATCGCACCGAACACGGCAGCCAGCGTCGCGCCAGCCATCCCGGCCGCAAATCCTTCCCATGTCTTGCCCGGGCTCACGCGTGGCGCGAGCTTGTACCTGCCGAGGCTGCGCCCGCCGAAATAGCCGCCTACGTCGGCCGCCGCGATCAGCACGATCAGGAAGAAGAACAGCATCCGGCCGTGGGGCTCGACCAGTGCCAGGCGCGCGAGGCCGACCGCCGCCGGCACGAGCACCGCGAAGCCGGCCACGGCCGCGGCCAGGCGCCCGCCGCGCGTCGGCGCGAATACCACCCAGGCGAACGCCAGCAGCCACCACAGCGCGGTTGCGCGCAGGAATACCGCGAGCCCGGCAGCGTCCGCGGTGAACCGCCAGGCTGCCAGCACCGCAATCGCGATGGCTGCCGTGTAGCCGAGCCGGGCCGGGTTGCGCAGGAATCCGGCGAAACCCGCCCACTCCCACGCGCCCGCAAGTACCACCACGGCAACCACGGCGACCGCCGCCGCCGGCGGCAGTGCGAACAGCACCACGACCAGGACGCCCGCGAGCAGCAGGGCGGTCGCGATGCGCTGCTTGAGCCCGCTAGACAACGAAAGCCTGCGACGTGGTCAGCCCGAAGCGCCGTTGCCGCCCCGCGAAGTGATGGAACGCGCGCTCGAGTTCCGCGTCGTTGAAATCCGGCCACAGGCAGTCGCAGAAGTTGAGTTCGCGGTAGGCGAGGTTCCAGAGCAGGAAGTTGCTGATGCGCTGCTCGCCGCCCGTGCGGATGAACAGGTCCGGGTCCGGCGTATCGCCGAGCGCAAGTTCCCGGGCCAACGACGCTTCGTCGATGGCCTCAGGCAGCAGCGTGCCAGCGGCAACTGCTGAGGCCAGCTTGCGTGTCGCACCGACGATGTCCCAGCGACCCCCATAGGACATGGCCACGTTTACGGTCATGCGATCATTGCCGGCCGTGCGGGCCTCAGCGTCGACGACGCCGTCGCGCAGGTGCGGCTGCAGCTTGGAGAGATCGCCGATGAACCTGAGCCTGATGCCGTTACGGGAGAGTTCATCGACCTCACGCTCCATCGCCTCGACGAACAGTTGCATCAGCTTCGAGACCTCCTCCGCCGGCCTGCCCCAGTTCTCGCTCGAGAAAGCGAACAGCGTGAGCGCTTCGACGCCGCGACGTGCGCATCCTTCGACCGTCGCCCGTACCGCCTTCACGCCCGCGCGATGCCCGAGATGGCGCGGCAAGGCGCGTCTTGCAGCCCAGCGGCCGTTACCGTCCATGATGACGGCAACGTGGCGCGGCGTGCCCGGCTCGCGGGATTGCGTCTGCGCCACCACTCAGACCTGCATCAGGTCTTTTTCCTTCTCCGCGATCACCTGGTCCACCTCGGCGACGTACTTGTCGGTGAGGTTCTGCACCTCTTCGTGCGCCTTGTGGTCCACGTCCTCGGAGATGAGCTTTTCCTTCAGCATCTCCTTGAGTTCCTGCATCACGTCGCGACGTACATTGCGGATGGCGATGCGCGCGACCTCGCCCTCGTGGCGCACGACCTTGGTCAGTTCGCGGCGGCGCTCTTCGGTGAGCGAAGGCACAGGCACCCGGATCACGGTGCCCGCCGTGGCCGGATTGAGTCCCAGGTCGGACTTCATGATCGCCTTCTCGATCACCGGCACCATCTGCTTCTCCCACGGCACGACCGTGAGCGTGCGCGAGTCCTCGACCGCGACGTTAGCGACCTGCGTGAGCGGCACTTCGCTTCCGTAGTAGTCGACGCGCAGGTGCTCGAGCACGCTGGTGCTCGCCCGACCGGTGCGCAGCTTCTTCAGTTCGTTCCTGAGCGCGGCCACGCACTTCGCCATGCGGTCCGCGGCGTCCTTCTTGATGTCCTCGAGCATGGGCAGTCTCCAGCAACAGCGGCACAAGCCGCATCAGTTCGTGACGAGTGTTCCGACGTCTTCGCCGCACGCGACGCGCACCAGCGCACCGGCTTCGTTCAAGTTGAACACGCGCAGCGGCAGGTTGTGGTCGCGGCACAGCACGATGGCCGTCGCGTCCATCACGTTCAGGCGCCCGTCGAGCACCCGGTCGTAGGTGAGCCTGTCGAAGCGCTTCGCCGCCG
>JALHTE010000052.1 GCA_022865595.1 Steroidobacteraceae bacterium
AGGCCGTTCGGCGCCATCTGGTACAGCGACCAGAACACCAGCGATCCCAGCGCGAGGATCAGGAATGCCCACATGTTGTTTCGCTCGCGTGCGTCCCGGTGCTTCATCGTCAGGTAGATGAGCACGCCGGCCAGCACCGCCGACAGTCCCTTGAACAGCGCCGAGGTGGACGCCGTGTGCTGCAGCATGATCCAGACGATGGGCACGAGACCGAAGAGGATCGCGATGCCGGCCGCGAATCGCAGCTTGTACTGGCGTGGCGTGGCGTCGAGCAGCTGCGTGCTCCTGTCCGCCAGCACCTTCCAGTTGAATGCGGCAAGCACGATGGCGAGGAAATTGCCGATGGTCGCGAACAGGAACAGGCTCGAGTAGCTTTCAGTCAGCTGGTAGTGACCCGCGACCGCGAAGCCGACGAAGAATCCGACGTTCATCCCGGCGTAGTTCCAGAGGAACGCGCTCTCGCGGCGCAGGTCGGACGGCGCGAAACGCTGCGTCAGCATCATGTTGATGCAGGTGACGTTCAGTCCACTGCCGGTGAGGAACAGCGCCAGGCCCCAGTACATCGCTTCGCTGGTGCCCAGGGCCATCGTTCCGCAACCGAGCACCTGCAGGAACATCCCGCCGACGAACAGGTTGCGGTTGCTCAGGAAGCGGCCGCCCAGATAGCCGCCGAACAGGTGCAGGCCGTAGTTGAAGGCGCCGAACACACCCATGATCGCAGTCGCGTCTTTTGCTGAAAAATGCAGGTGGCGCGTCGTATACAGCACCAGCGTCGAGTAGAGGACCGCGAATCCGAGCGTCGCAAAGATCTGGATGAAGAAGAGCGCCGCTGCGCCCTCCGGTATCGCCATCAGCCGGCTTCTAAGATTTGACAACGTTCCCCCTGGAATTCAGGACTCGATCGGCCACGCGCAGCATCGCCTCGATGCTGCTTTCGAAGTAGTCATCGGTCGTGGCCCGGCAACAGACACTGGTGAGCATTGCAGCCCTGCCGATCTCCCTGCATCACAACACCAGCGGTACGACCCACCAGCTGTGCCGCCGGTACTCCGTCCAGCCCACGTAGCGGGAGAGGCTGGCCTCCTTCATCACCATGTTGGTCGCGAAGATCGTGGCCCAGATCCAGCCGAGCACCAACCATGGCCACCAGTGCCAGACGACGAGCGCGAACGAGCCGTAGACCATCATCTCGCCGAGATAATTCGGGTGGCGCACGTAGCGATGTACGCCGTCCGTGATCAGCCCTCGTTGTATACGCAACGTGAAGTACTTCTGGGCGTCGGCCGCGATCATGATCGCGCAGCCGAGAATGCACAGGCTGGTGCAGAGCGCGAACCACACGGGTTCGGGCAGCGGGTAGTGAGGAATGATCGTGCCCGAGATGATCAACCATCCGAACGACCAGTACAGGACCAGCCCCGCGAACACATACAGTCCGCTCGCGATCGTCGCGCGACGCTGCCAGTTTGGATCCGGGAACGCCATGTCCTTCAACAGCCACACGAGGCCATAGGAACCATGCAGCGCGAGGTAGGTCCACGCAGCCGGCGAGGTCGCGGCCGGCGTGGTGGCCGAGTAGTGCCACATCATCAGCGCCAGCACCGGGAACGTGCCGCACTTCTGGAAGTTGATCACCCAGGCAAGCTTCCAGGGCCGCGGGCCGCCGAGCCAGTCGAACATCATCCACTCGTTGAATCGACGCAGGCCCAGGGCCCAGGCCGGCGCGACACGCGCTGCGTGAGACCGGCCGTCCATCGTGGTCGTTGGCATCGCAGACTCCCCCCGCTCCCGTCGCCCGGGCATCCCGCAGGGAGGATAGACCGGATCGAGCCACCTGCCCACATGTCCTGCTGGTCGATGATGCGGGCAACGGGCGTTTTCCTCCGGTCGTGCATCAATCCCTGCCTTATATTGTCGGATACCAGCCAGCTGCCGGGCACGCGATGCCACCGACCAACGACCCCTTGCACAGCCACGTCTTCGACCTCCACAACCCCGTCGCCGAACGGCGGACGAGACAGGTCATGTGGCTCACGGCCGTCATGATGGTGGTCGAAATTGCCGCCGGCACGCTGTTCGGCTCCATGGCGCTGCTGGCCGACGGCTGGCACATGAGTTCGCATGCACTCGCCCTGGGCGTATCCGCAGGCGCCTATGCGCTCGCGCGACGCCATGCACAAGACCCGCGCTTCACGTTCGGTACCTGGAAAATCGAAGTGCTGGGCGGATACACCAGCGCAGTGTTCCTGCTGGGCGTCGCGGGTTACATGGGCTTCGAGTCCGTAATGCGCCTTTTGGAGCCGTCGCCGATACGATTCGACGAGGCGATTCCCATCGCCGTCATCGGACTCGGCGTCAATGTACTTTCAGCGTGGCTGCTGTCGACCGGCACCCACCAGCACGATCACCACCATGCGGGGGGCGGACACGATCACGCACACGTGCCACACGACCATCACCACGACCTGAACCTGCGTTCTGCCTACCTGCATGTCCTTGCTGACGCCGCGACCTCGGTGTTTGCGATCGCCGCACTGATCGGCGGTCGCTACTTCGGTGCGGCGTGGCTGGACCCGGTGATGGGCATCGTTGGCACGCTGCTCGTCGGTCGCTGGGCGCTGGGACTGCTTCGCGACACCGGGCGCGTGCTGCTCGATGCGGAAATGGACGCCCCGGTCGTTGCCGAGGTCCGCGAGGCCGTCGGCGGATTGACCGAGCCTGCAAGGCTGCGCGACCTGCACGTCTGGCGCGTCGGCAAGGGCAAGTACGCCTGCATCGTCAGCATCGAGACCGATGCCGAATTTGCGGCAATTGAAGTGCGCCGCCGCCTGGCGGCGCACGACGTACTGGTGCACGTGACGATCGAGGTCGTGCCGACGGCCTGAACCCCAGCCTCGCGCGACCGGCACCAGGTCCCGGCGCCGCAGCGCCCGCAGAAGGCCTGCGACGGCCGCAGGGACCGGTGCAGCGGCGTCAGGTCATCGAGGCCTGGCAGATGCTTTCGATGGATGCGTCCAGCGCCGCGTCGAATTCCGCCTCCGACTGCTGGGCCGAGAGACCCTCGGTGAGTGCGCGCGAAAAGCTTGCCACCATGCCGTGCTGGCGCGCGAGCCGCGCATTGGCCTCCTCGCGCGAGTAGCCGCCCGACAGGGCAACGACTTTCAGCACTCGCGGGTGCTTTATCAGGTCGGCGTAGAGATTGTCGCGATCCGGGATGGTGAGCTTCAACATCACGAGATCGCCTTTCGGCAGCGAGTTGAGCTGGACCGTGATTGCAGCCTCGAGCAGGCTCTCCGCCGCCGCCTTGTCCGGGCACTTGATGTCCACCTCGGGCTCGATGATGGGCACGAGACCGGCCGCGATGATCTGGCGCGCAACCTCGAACTGCTGCGCCACGATGGCCGCGATCCCGGCTGGATTCGCCTGCTTGATCACCGAGCGCATCTTGGTGCCGAAGATTCCCTTGGCGCGCGCGCGCTTGAGCAGCGCGTCGAGGTCCGGCATGGGCTTCATCAGCTGCACACCGCTCGCCTCGGCCTCGAGTCCCTTGTCCACCTTGAGGATGGGCACGACCTTCTTGACCTCCCACAGGTACTCGGCGGTCGGCCGGCCCTCGACCTCACGGTCCATCGTCGCCTCGAACAGGATCGCCGCGAGGATGCGGTCCCCATTGAACGACGGGCTGGTAATGATGCGGGTACGCATCGCATGGATCAGGTCCATCATCTGCGCCTCGCCCGAGTAGGCGCTCTCCGGAATACCGTAGAGTTTCAGCGCCTTCGGCGTGCTGCCGCCACTCTGGTCCAGCGCGGCGATGAAGCCGGGGCTGTTACGAAACTTCGCCTGCTGCTGCTCGTGTGTGCTCATCGTGATCTCCAGTTACCCGCGCCGCGCCTGATTGCAGGCACGGCTCGATTACAGACAATAGTACGTGGTAGGAACAGGTGGCTGCACGGCCCTAGCCGCCGGCTGCCCGCATAAAGCTTGCTGCGAGCGCGCCGTCTTCGGTCCGCAGCTCGAGCCGGTCTCCCTCGAAGCGGACCGACTTCGCGGTGGCAAGCGCCTTCAGGTAGGCCTGCTCCTGCTCCATCACTCCCTCGGGCGATGCGCAGTTCATGGCGGTAACTGTTATTCCGCCGATCGAGATGCTGGAGCCGCTTGCTTCGTAGCGTCCGGAATAGCGGTTGCACCCACCCGAGCCGCTGGCGTCGCCATCGGCGCCGAATGACAGCGTGACGATCGTGCCGTTCAAGATGCTCTGCACTGCCTGCCGTCCATTGTTGATTCCGGTCGCATTCCAGCTCGTGCCCTCGATCAGCAGCGACTGCGCAGCCAGCGAAACCAGCGTCGTGCCGTCCGAAGACAGCAGCAGCAGTCGCGCGCCGTCGATTTGATAGCCCTTCGCCGCCGCCAACGCCGCGATGAATGCCCGCGCCTCCGTTTCCACGCCCTCCGGGCAGGCCATCGCAGTGGTCGCAAGCTGCGGCGAAGCCTCGAACGCCGAACCGGTGGTGGAATAGCCGCCGGCGAACCGGTTGCAGCCATCTGATCCGGACAGCCGCCCGCTCGCGAACTGCAGCGTGACAGTCGCGCCGCCAGGCACCTGGCGGCCCGCGACCGCGGTGAGGACCCAGGCGGAGCCGTCCAGCGACCCTGTATCGGGTGCAGCCGTTGCGGCGTCCAGCGGCACCAGCAATGCGCAGCAGGTGACGAGACCGATTGACGCTCGAACGAGAATACTCATGCCTTGCCTCACTCCCGGCGACTCGGGTGACACAAGACTACCTGTGCTGCCCGATCAATACACGCGTGGCGTCCGCATGCGGAAACTGGCCCTTGCTCCAGCCACCCTTGAGTCGCCGACGGATCGTCGCGCACACTGTCCCGAGCCTGCCTGCGCGCCGAGGGACCGCCATGAAAGCCGTTGTCTGCCAGAACTCCGAACTGAGTGTCAGGGACCTGCCAGAACCGGTCCCAGGCCAGGGCCAGGTGCTGGTGAGCGTGCTTCGCTGCGGAATCTGTGGTTCGGACCTGCACATGCGACACGAGTTCGATCACATGCACGAGTTGCTGAAACGCGTGGGCTATGGCGATATCTTTCCGACCGCGCAGGATCCGGTCGTGTTCGGTCATGAATTCTGCTGCGAGGTCCTGGACTACGGACCGGGTTGCGACCGTCGCCTGAAGCCAGGCACACGCGTCGTGGCGCAGCCGATCGTGCAGTCGGCCCGCGGCGTGCACCTCGCCGGGTACGACCGGCAGTTCAACGGCGGATATGCGGAGCGGATGCTGCTGCAGGAGACGGCGCTCGTGCCTGTGCCGAACGGCCTCGGGGCCGAAATGGCCGCGCTCACCGAACCCATGGCCGTGGGACTGCACGCGGTGCGCCGGGGCGAACTCAAGCGCAAGGATGTCGCCATCGTCATCGGTTGCGGGCCGGTCGGGCTTGCGACGATCTGCATACTCAAGACGCGCGGCGTCCGCACGATCATCGCGAGCGACTTCTCGCCGGGCCGCCGGGCGCTGGCCCAGAAGTGCGGCGCGGACGTGGTGATCGACCCCGCCGACGGCTCTCCGTACGCGAACTGGCGTGAATACGGTTTCATGGGAGACCTCCCCACGCTGATGAACATGGCGGTCGAGACCCGTGAGAAGCTCGGTCGACTGCCCGTGCCCTGGTACACGGCCTGGCGCATCGCGGAGGCACTCGGCGCCGCGCCTCCGCGCCCGGTGATCTTCGAGTGCGTGGGCGTACCGGGCGTGCTGCAGCAGATCATCGACGGCGCGCCGCTGCTGTCGCGCGTCGTCGTCGCAGGCGTATGCATGCAGGTGGATCGCATCGAGCCCGCCCTCGCGATCCAGAAGGAGATCGAATTGCGCTTCGTCTTCGGCCACTCGCCGCTCGAGTATCGCGACACCGTGCACCTGATCGCCGAGGGCAAGGTGAACTGTGCGCCGATGATCACCGGCACGGTCGGACTGGACGGCGTCGCCGGCGCGTTCGAAGCGCTGCGGGACCCTGAAAGACACGCCAAGATCCTGGTGGATCCTGCAGCGCGCTAGAGCCAGCGCCTGACCCTGGCCACGTACCTGGAGTATTCCTCGCCGAACAAGCCCGCGAGGATTCTCTCCTCGGGTTTGATCTGGAATCGGTTGATATAGAGAAAGAAGAACACCGGGCCCGAAAATGCCCAGGGCGCGGCGAGGAATATGGCCCACGCCACCAGAAGCATCAAGGCGCCGAGGTACATCGGATTGCGGGTGACTCGGTAGACGCCGCTTGAAACGAACGAGGTCGTCTTGCCTGGCCTGGTCGGGTCGACCGTGGTCCTGAACCTGCGAAACGCGAACACGCCGAGGGTGATGAACGATCCGCCGGCTGCAGAGATCAGCAGCGCGGCAGCTACTCGAGCCTCGGCCGGAATCGCAAGATGCGGCACGCACCAGGACAAGCCCCACATTGCAACCAGCAGCAGCATGGCCAGCAGCATCGGCGGTACTTTCAGTTCGAGCGCGCGCATCGAGCCTCCGGCCAGTAATGGCGACCCCGCCGACGCATCGGCAACGTACACTTCCAGGCAACCGTACACCTCTCCTCGCCGGCCGGCCATGCGTTGCTCCGTGGCCGCGAAAAGGTGCAGCTACAATCGCCGCGACGAGCGGACTTCCCCGGCCAGGACATCAAAATGCACAAATCAGACACTGGATTCGATAGCGACCTGCTCGTGATCGGTGGAGGCAGCGGCGGTGTGCGCGCGGCCCGAATGGCCGCCCAGCGAGGTGCCCGCGTGACACTGGTCGAGGCAGGTGGCACGGCCGGCCTCGGCGGCACCTGCGTCAACGTCGGCTGCATCCCGAAGAAGCTCTACAGCTACGCAGCGCACTACTCGGAAGCGTTCGAGGAATCCCACGGCTTCGGCTGGCAGGGGCCGGCGCCGCAACTCGACTGGCCGACGCTCAAGCAAAACCGCCGCACCGAGATCGCGCGCCTGAACAGCGTGTACCAGGACCTGCTGCTGGGCAGCGGCGTGCAGCTGGTATTCGGTCACGCCCGGCTCGTGGATTCGCACACGGTCCTCGTCACCGACGAAGACGCATCTTCCTCGCGGATCACGGCCCGGCACATCCTCATTGCCACCGGCGGGCGAGCTTACGTCCCGGAGGCTCCCGGACGCGAGCTTGTCCTGACGTCGAACGAGATGTTCGACCTCGACCCATTCCCCGGCCGGCTGCTGGTGATCGGGGGCGGCTACATCGCCTGCGAATTCGCATCCATCTTCAACGGGCTCGGCTCGCGCGTGACGCAGCTCTACCGCGGCCCGAAGCTGCTGCGCGGGTTCGACAGTGACATTCGTCACTTTCTCGGCGTGGAGATGGCAAGGAAGGGCATCGACCTGCGCCTGAACGCTGAGATCGTCTCGTTCGAGCGAACCACCGCCGGGTTGCTGGCCAGGCTGCGGGATGGTGGCAGCCTGGCCGTGGACGCAGTCCTCTGCGCCACTGGACGCGTGCCCAACGTAGAAGGGCTGGGACTCGCGGATGCCGGGGTCGCACAGCGAGCCGACGGCGCCGTGCTGGTCGACGGAAACTACCAGACCAGTGTGCCGTCGATTTATGCGGTGGGCGACGTCACCGCAAGAGTGCAGCTCACCCCGATAGCGCTGGCCGAAGCGATGGTCGTCGTCGATCACCTGCTGGGGCCGGCCGCAGGCAAAGCCGCGCGCGCGTTGAGCTACGACTTGATCCCCACGGCCGTGTTCACCCATCCCAACGTCGGGACCGTCGGCATGACCGAGGCCGAGGCCCGGACCGAGTTCGGCGCGGTCAGCGTCTTCCGCAGCGAATTCAAGGCACTGAAACACACGCTGAGCGGCAGCAGCGAACGCACGCTGATGAAGCTCGTGGTGCACCAATCCACCGATCGCGTCGTTGGACTGCACATGGTCGGCCCTGATGCCGGAGAGATAGTGCAGGGATTTGCCGTCGCGATGAAGGCGGGAGCGACCAAGGCCGATTTCGACGCCACCGTCGGCATCCACCCGACCGTTGCCGAGGAGTTCGTCACGATGCGCGTGCCGGTCCCTGCGATTCCGCAGGTGGAGGCATAGCGAGCGTCGGTAGATCCCGATACAACCGACTTCGGCGCTTTGCTAGCTTGGACCGCATGAAAGTCATCATCATAGGCGGCGTGGCTGGTGGCGCGTCCTGCGCGGCTCGCCTGCGCAGGCTGGACGAGAAAGCCGAAATCCTCATGGTCGAACGCGGGCCGTACGTCTCGTACGCGAACTGCGGGCTTCCGTACTATATCTCCGGCGTCATCGCGAAAGAATCCAGCCTGATGGTCGCGAACGAGCAGGTGTTCCGCGGGAATTTCGCGGTCGAAGTGCGCACCAACTGCGAGGCGATCTCAGTCTCGCCGAAGCAGAAGGCCGTGGAGCTGCGCGACGTCGCTTCCGGCGAAATTACGACAGAGTCCTACGACAAGCTGGTGCTGTCGCCCGGCGCGCCTTCGGTCCACCCGCCGCTGCCGGGCATCGACCTGCCCGGAATATTCCAGGTGCGAACCGTGCCGGACGCCCGGGCGATCCGCGAGTGGATCGAGCGAGGCACGACGTTCCTCGCGGGGATGAACAACTACTCCGGTATCCAGTTCGTCAAGCCGCCGAAACGCGCCGTGGTGATCGGTGGTGGCTTCATCGGACTCGAGACCGCGGAGAACCTGATTCATCTCGGCTTCGAGGTGACGCTGGTCGAGATGCTCGACCAGGTACTCGCTCCGCTCGACAGGGAATTCGCACGCCTGGTCGAGGAATACGTGAAGGCGCGTGGCCTCCGCCTGGCGCTGAACGACGGCGTGGCCGGATTCAAGCAGCTGGATAGTGGCGCGCTCGAGGTGCAGACGAAGTCCGGCAAGACCTACCCGGCCGACCTCGTAATCCTCTCGCTCGGCGTTCGGCCGGACACGACGCTGGCCAAAACGGCGGGACTCGAGATCGGCGAACGCGGAGGGATACGAGTCGACGACCAGATGCGCACCAGCGATCCGGACATCTTCGCCGTGGGTGACGCTATCGAGGTCAGGGACTTCGTGACCGGCCAGTGGAGCCTCGTGGCGCTGGCGGGTCCCGCGAACCGGCAGGGCCGCATCGCCGCCGACGTGATCGCGGGTCGCGACTCCCGTTTCCGCGGCACGCAGGGCACGTCGATCATCGGGCTCTTCGGCGGGGCCGCCGCCTGGACCGGTGCCAGCGAGAAGACGCTCAAGCGGCTCGGCGACCAGGACTTCGAGAAGATCTACCTTTTTCCGAACTCGCACGCCGGCTATTACCCGGGTGCGAAGATGATCGGGCTGAAAGTGCTGTTCCGGAAGTCGGATGGGCGACTTCTCGGCGCGCAGGCTCTAGGCGAGGACGCAGCGGCCGTCGACAAGCGCATCAGCGCGCTTGCCGTCGCCATCCAGATGCGGGCGACTGTCTACGACCTCGAGGAAGCAGAACTCTGCTACGCGCCGCAGTTCGGCAGCGCCAAGGACGCGGTCAACTTCGCGGGCATGGTCGCGGCGGACGTGCTGCACGGCGACATGCCGCTCGCCCACTGGGAGGACGTTGAAGGTACCTTCCTGCTCGACGTGCGCCAGCCAGTCGAGCTGGTGGTGGAGAGCGTACCCGGCGCGGTCAACATTCCGCTCAGCCAGCTGCGCAAGAGACTCGACGAACTGCCACGTGACCGGGAGATACGGGTGATATGCCGCTCAGCGCAGCGCGCCTACTACGCCACGCGTATCCTGCTGCAGAACGGATTCAAGGCCAGGAACATCTCGGGCGGCATGCTGGCGCGCGCGATGCGGTCACCAGCCTGACGCCACGAAGGCGGGACGAACCCCGGCGCGGGCAGCCGTCGGCGCGGCGCCGGCGGATCAATACTCGTAGAACATCTCCTGGATGCGCTTCGGGTCGTTGGTTTTCGTCAGCGCGAGCTGCAGCAGAACGCGTGACTTGGGCGGATTCAGCTCGCCTGAGGCAACAAAACCCATCTCATCGTCGTTGATCTCGTTGTTGCGCAGCGTGAGCCCCATTGGCAGGCGCGTGCTGCGCACCACCACCACGCCCTGCTTCGCGACTTTCTTCAGCACCTCCAGTGCCTGGCTGGTCATGTTTCCGTCACCAACGCCCGCCACGACGATTCCTTTCGCATCG